>CAJBVW010000146.1 GCA_903959175.1 uncultured Pseudomonadota bacterium | reverse complement strand
GCTGTCGACATCGGCGTCGGTAGCCGACCCCGCGCAGGTGAGTGTAGACGTGCGCGTCGGGCTGCCCGGCGTGAGGGATACCGTAGCGACCGGCGCGCGGTTGCCGAGGGTGAGGCTGGAGCTGCCAGTGGCGGTTCCGCCGTTGGCGTCGGTCGCGGTGACGCCGCAGGCGATGGTTGCCAGGGAGGCTGCGGTCGCGCTGCTCAACGACAATGTCGCGCCCGAACCGAGCGCCGTGCCCGTGCTGCTGTTGGTCCACGCGTAGGTCAGCGTCGGCGTGCCTCCGTCGGTGTCCGTCGCCGAAGCCGAGCAGGTCAGCAGCTCATCGTTGTAGGCTGTGGACGGGCTGATCGACACCGTGCCCATCACCGGCGCGGTGTTGGACACCGTGGCGGACGAGGTGCCCGTGTCAGTCCCGCCGTCTGCGTCAGTCGCCGTAGCCGTGCAGGTCAGCACGTCGCCGGGGTTGTTGGATGCGGTCAGCGTCAGGCTCGCGCCGGTCGCTCCGGTCGACCACGCGTAGGAAAGCGTCGGCGTTCCGCCGTCCGCGTCGGTCGCGCTGGCCGCGCAGGTCAACACGTCACCAACTGTGCCGGTGGACGGCGACACCGAAACCGTAGACACCACCGGGTTGGTGTTGGACATCGTCGCCGAGGCCGTCCCCGTCGCCGTCGCGCCGGCGCTGTCAGTCGCGGTGGCGGTGCAGGTCAGCACGTCGCCGGGGTTGTTGGACGCGGTCAGCGCCAGGCTCGCGCCGGTCGCTCCCGTCGACCACGCATAGCTGTAGGACACAGTGCCGTCGGCGTCGCTCGCGCTGGCGGCGCAGGTCAGCGCATCGCCGACCTTGCCGGTAGACGGCGAGACGGAAACCGTGGACATCACCGGCGCGGTGTTGGCGATGGTCACGGTGTTGGAGGTGACCGCAGCGCCCGTGCTCGAGCCGTCGTTGGCCGTCACGACACAGGCCACGCTGTCGGCGGCGCTGAAGTACGTGCCGGTCAATGTGGACGTGGTGGAGGCGATCGCCGCGCTGTTCACGGTCCAGGCGTAGCTGTAGCTGAAGCTGCTCGTGCCGTCGGCGTCGGAGGTCGGGCCCGGCGCGCACGTGAGCGTGCTGGTCTCGGTCGCGGAGGTGGGCGTGAGGCTGACACTCGCCAGCACGGGCGCTGTGTTGGCGATGGTGACGCTGTTAGCGACCGCGGTGCCGGAGTCGGTGCCGTCGTCAGGAGTGACGGCGCAGGAGACGATATCTCCACCCACGAAGGCGCCCGAGAGCGTGGAGTCCGTGCCGACGGTGACACCGTCGATCAGCCAGGCATAGGAGACGCCCTCCGGGTCGGCGTCGGGGTCGTCGTAGCCGGCGTAGGCGCAGGTGAGGGTGCTCGACGCGGTGGGGCTCGTCGGGGTGACCGACGCGGAGGCGAGGCTGGGAGGGGTGTTGGCGATGGTCACTGTGCTGGAGGTGCGCGCCGCGCCGTCGTCGGTGCCGTCGCTCGGCGCGGCCGTGCACGCCACCGCGTCGCCGCGGTCGAAGTACGCGCCGTCCAGCGTGTCGGCGTCGTACCCGAGCGCCACCCCGCCGATGGTCCAGTCATATACGACGCCCACGGCGTCGCCGTCGGCGTCGCTTAGGATGCCGACGGCGCAGGTCAGGGTGTCGTCCTCGTACGCCGGGTCGGGGGCGAGCGAAAGGGTGGAGAGCGTCGGCGCCGTGTTCCCGACGAGGACCGAGGCCGAGCCGGCGATGCTCGTGCCGAGGCCGTCCGTGGCGGTGACCGAGACGCTCCAGGTGTCGCCACGCGCGGTGGCGCTCGCGGACAGCGTGGCCGACGCGCTCGCCGAGCTGGGCACGCCGTCGAGGGACCAGACGTAGGCGTAGGTGACCGGGTCGCCGTCGGGATCGACCGACACGCCGGTGATGCCGACGCGGAGGTCGTCGTCGGTGTTGGGCGAGCTGGGCGACAGCGTGATCGTGGGCGCGCTCGGCACGCCGTTCACCGTCAGCGTCACGCGCGCCGTGGCGTACAGGCCCGCCGTGTCGGTCACGGTGGCGGTGACGACGTGGTCGCCGCGGGTGAGCGTGTCGTCGAGGAGCTCGGCGAGGCCGCTGCTGTCGGGCGGCCCCTCGTAGAGCAGCCCGTCGAGGCTGGATTCCCAGGCGACCCACAGATCCCCCGCCACGTCCTCCCCGTCGCGCACGACCGCGGTGAAGGTGACAAGGTCCCCGTCGTTCACGATGTCGCCGGAGACCGGGCTCTCCACCTCGATCTCGGGGGGCGAGCCGACCGTGTACAGGATCTCGGCCGTGCAGGTGGCGCCCGCCTCGTCCACCACCCGCATGGACACGACGTGGGAGTCCACGCTGAGGTCGGCGTAGGGGAAGGTGACACTGCCGCCGCTCGAGGGCGTGCTCGTCCCGATCGTCCCGTCCTTGTCGGACGTCCACGTCACCGAGAGGAGGTCCTCGGGGACATCCACGTCGGACACCGTGCCGCGGAAGGTGACCGCGGAGCCGCTCTCGCCAGCAGCACCGTCCTCCGGCGCCACGATCGCGCATTCGGGCGCGGAGTTCGGCGGCCCGACTTCGACGAGGACCGTGGCGATCGCCGCGTTCCCCGCGGAGTCCTGGACATGGAGCTCCAGCGCGTGCGGGCCCTCCGCGAGCGTCGCGTAGCCCAGCACCTCGCCGCTGCCGTTGGGCGTGGTGTTCACCGCGTCCAGCCGGGTGTCGCCGTCCTCCCACCAGGCCGTGAGCGTGCTCGGGTCGTCCTCGGGGTCGGACACGGTGCCGCGGAGGGTCACGAGCTGGTTGGAGTAGTAGACGCCGTCCCAGACGGGGGACAGGATGGTCGCCACCGGGTCTTCGTTCGGGGCGACGACGAGGTCGATCGCGTCGGTGGCCGCCGCGCCCTCTGGGTCCGCCACCTCGAAGCGCACGCGCACCGCCGCCGCGTCCGGGACGGTGAAGGCGCAGGTGCTCAGACCGTCGGCCGCGGGCGCGGCGGCTGCGCAGGCCTCGGCGTCGTCCACGAACCACCGCGCGGACAGCTCGGTCGCGCCGTGGTTCGGGTCGCTGGCCGCCCCGCGCAGCGTCACCACCGTCCCCGCGAGCAGCTCCTCGCCGTCGGCCGGCGCAGTGATGGTCGCCTCGGGGTTGGAATTGAACTTGGTGAGCCCCGCGTCCGGGTCGCAGCCGCCGAGGAGCCCGAACGGCGAGACGGCGAGCAGCAGGACCGTCGGGACGCACCGCGCCGCCTCGTGCCTGGTCCCGCGGACGGCGGCCGCACCCCGGCCCGTGCCTCGCGCCGCTCCGAACCCAAGGGCGTCCATCCCGTTTCGCATGCGCATCCCGCTGTCCGTAATTTTACTACGGTACGCCCCCGCCACCCCCCAGCCCCGGCCAGCCCCGACACCTTTCCGCCCGTCCCGACCCGGCTTCACGATACACCCGGACGATCCGATGGGCTCCCTCTTCGTCGCCTACGACGACATCCGCCGCCTCGTGCCGCTCGCTTCGATAAGCCTCGTGGGCCGTGGCTCCGCCTGCCTCGCGCGCGTCCACCACCCCGCGTGCCCCGCCCACTGGCTCGAGGTGCGCTGGACAGGCACGGGCTGGGCGTGGCGCGCCCTCGCCTCGGTGGAGCGCACCCGAGGCGCCGGTCGGCCGCTCCCGGACGGGTGGACCGCGATGTCCGTGGAGGAGGACCGGGGCACCCGGGTGAGCCTGGGATCCGACGCGTGGGTCGAGCTCGTGGACGCCGGACCGCCCGAGCCCTTCGCCTGGGACGTCGTGGCCGCCGTCCCCCTCGACGGGCCGGAGCTCGAGGAGGTGGCCGAGGTGCGCGGCGACCTGCTGCTACCGCTGTCCGCGGAGGGCGACGCCCGCCAGGCGCTCGCGGACGGCGCTTGCTGGGTCCACCACGGCCCCGACGGGCCGCGCACCTTCCGGGCCCACGTCCCGACGCACTTCTCCTCGACCCAGGCGACCCGCATCGAGCTCGCCCGGGGCGAGGTCTTCGTGCTGGTGGACCCCGCTGACCTGCGAGCGACGCTCCGGCAGGGCCAGCGCACCGCCACGGTGCAGGGGGCCTGCGTCCGGACGCTCGTGGTGTACGGCAACGCCCGGGACCACGGCGAGGGCTGGCTCACCGCCGCCGAGGCCTGGGCTGCCTGGACCGAGCTCGGCGCCGCCGAGGACCGCCCGCTCGAGGCGGTGGGCTGGGAGCGCGCCCGCCTGCGGCAGCGCCTCGACCGCGCCGGCGTCGGCGACCTCGACGTGCTCTTCGAGACGCGGAAGGACGGCGCCTTCGTCAAGACGCGGCTCGGCGCGGGCATCGAGGTAGACGTCGTCGGTTGACCCCGGGACGGCAACGCCGGCACCCGCGGGCACACCCCGCCGGCGCGGTTGACGCTGGAGCGAGTCCGGTGCGAGCATACGGGCATGAGGGGTCCACGCTTCGCACCCATCCCGTGGCCGTAGGCCGATGATGGTGCTCGTCTGGGTCGCCCTCGCCGCCGCCGGCGTCCCGCTCGTGTTGCCCCCGAGTGAAGACCCCGCAGACTGGGCGACCATCGCACGGATCGCGGGCTTCGAGCTGTCGACCACGCTGACGGGGCCGGGCGCGCAGCTCACCGGTGGGAGCAACGGCTGGGTCCTCGTCGTGCGCGACAGCCGCGGGGTGCGACACGAGACGCCGGTCGAAGCCCCCTCCGACGCCACCGATCGGGAGGACCTCGTGTGGCTGGCCACGAGCCTGCTCGACCCGCTGGGAGACGCCGGCGCGGTGGCCCCGGTGACACCCAGGCCCGCCGCGAGCCCCGCGGGGGGGGCGGCGCAGCCGCCTACGGCGTCGAAGCCCTCGTCCACGGCACCCACGGCGTCGAAGCCCTCGCCCACGGCGTCGAAGCCCTCGTCCACGGCACCCACGGCGTCCCGCACGCCGCCCCAGTCCTCGACGTCCTCGACGGCGCCGACACCGCCTACCCCTCCCCCGGCGTCCACACCGCCCACACCTCCCCCGGCGTCCCCTGCGCCCCCGCCCGTGCTCGCGTCCGCCACAACAAACACCCCGGCCATACCCGAACCGACCGCGACAACGAACACCACACCGGTCCCGACGGAACCCGCTCCGTCGGCGGAGCCCCCCTCTGTCACGGCCGCGGTCGTGGATGCAGCAGTCACGACGCCTCCTCCGGTCGAGCCCACGTCCGCCGCCCCCACCTCCGCGCCGAAGGCCCTGCTGATCCTCGACGATCCCCCACCCTCCGACCAACCCGTGTACGCGTGGCTCCGCACGAATGGCGACGCTACGCTCCGCGTCGGGGCCTCGCCGGCCGTCGTGGGGGGTGGCGCGCTCGGCGCAGGATATGGT
>CAJBVW010000145.1 GCA_903959175.1 uncultured Pseudomonadota bacterium | reverse complement strand
GGTAGCGCGCTTGGTTCGGGACCAAGAGGCCGCAAGTTCGAATCTTGTCACCCCGACCATCCCTGTGAAGGCCCGTCAGAATCGCGAGATTCGGCGGGCCTTCCTGGTTTTTCGGGGTTCGATGTCGCCGGGGCGTCAGCCGCCCGGGCGCAAGCGATCAAGGTTGAACGTTGGTTTCGTGGTTCGAATCCAGTCAGGGTTCAGCCACAACGATGGGACCGGCTGCGCCGGTCTGCCCGTTCGGTTCCCGGGTGCGGTCTCTGAGCCTGCGCTCGGGCGCGGCGCCCGATGGGAGGCCGATGTTGATGGCGCGACGCCAAGCTCGGCCGTGGTGGCGCCGCTCGCGACCGGAGGCCTGGCGGTGTACACGAAACGGCATGGTCCGGTGGACACGGCTTGGATCAGCGCAAGCGTGCGAAGCGCAGCGACCTCCCAAGGTCAGCCCACCTCCAAGAACCACATCAGCCCCACCGGCTCCGCCGCCACCCGCGCATCAGCCGGCGACCATGGCGGCGAGCCGACCTTAGGGAGACCGACGCCGCGCCATGCCCCCGGCGCGCGTCGACGACGCGAAGCGCCCTCATCGGGACAGTACGAGGACGAGTCCGCTCTCGGCGGGGACCTCCACGGAGATCGTACGCGGGGCTCCGATGGGCCCGGGGTCGGGAACCCCGAGGGGGCCGGGTTGGAGGTCGAGCGCGGCGCCGCCCAACTCGAGCGCCCACTCGGGATCGAGGGTGGGCCATGTCACTCGGATCCAGCCGCACCCCGCCGGCATCGCCGGCGGGGTGAACGTCACGCGATCCCACGAACCTGACTCGACGGCCTCGTCGACCGCCACGGGGGTCCAGGTGACGCCGTCCTCGCTGGCCTCCACGGCGAACGACCCGGACTCGATCCCGCTCCACCGCCACGCGTCGAGCGTGAAGTCGGTGATGGGCGTGCCGTCCCCGAGGATGATCCACGCCTCGCCGGCGCCGCCGAGCCGGGCGTCGTCGTCCGCGAAGTACTCCGCGCTCGCGGTGTCCTGCCAGATGCCCGGGCCGAAGGCGAGGGTCGTTACGTCCTCGAACCCGTACTCCTCCGAGTACGACGCGCCGCCAACGCCGACGCTGCTCGTCAGCGCCAGGGTGTCGGCGCCGGTCCATCCGATAGTCCGGGTGCGCGGCTCCGACGTGGGGTTGGCAAGCGCGAGGACGAAGCGTTCCTCGGCCACGAACCCGGCGACAGCCATCGCCGGGTCGCGCTCGTCCGGGCCCACAAGCCGGGCATCGTCGGGCAACGCCTGTGCCAACGCCGCGAGGGTGGCCAGGAAGGGGCGCGCCGTCCCTTCGACATCCACCATGCCGAAGCTGCCCCAGCACCCCCCCCAATCCGGGTCGGCTGCCTGCCAGGGTAGGACCGCCGACGCCCCCTCCCCGAGCGCCAGGAGCGTGTACGTCAACATCCGCACGCCGTACCCCTCGGTGGAGGACCAGTCGCCACACGTGAGAGGACTCTCGGTCGCGACGCCATGGTAGCTCGGGTCCTGCGCGGCCAACTCGGTGAGCAGAAACGGCAGGTCGGGATCGACCTCGCGCGTCCTCGCGGAGAAGTCCGCGACAGCGTCGCGAAACACGGTCACGCCGTCCCCGTTCGCGTAGGCGTCGTCGTAGCCGTGGGCCGACCAGGCGCCGAGCGCGGCGACGGCGTCGGGCGTGAGCGCGTCGAGGAACCGCGTGGAGGCGCCGCCCTGCGCGAGGGTGGAGAGCCCCGGCCCCGCGATGCGCGTGTCGATGAGTCCTCGGGCGTCGAGGTCGGCGCGGACGGCGACGATCAGCGCCGAGTAGTCGGACGGGTACACCTGGGTGTTCCACGAGCCGTCCGGCTCGTTCGTCACCTCCAGCCAGGGGACGTCGATCCCGTTGTCGGCGAGGTGGCCCACCAGCGCCGCGACGAGGTGCGCGTAGTCCTCGACGTACGCCGACCGGAGGACGCCCGACGCCTCCATCTCGGACGGGGCTTCCCATTGCAGCAGCACGAGGTCCAGGCCGAGGCGGTCGATCTCGGCCGACGTGGTGAGCGCGTCGTCGAGGCTCCCGAAGCCGGTCGTCGCCATCGCCGAGGCCACGTAGGCGTCGTAGTCCGACGCGCCTCCGCCGAGCGGCACATCCACGCCGGTGGTGTCCCAGACCGGGCCTAGGCCGGCGCGCACGAGCCGCCCGTTCAACGTCGTCACTGGATCCACCCAGGCGTCGGCGTCGGGCCAGACGTTCGCCCCGAGACCCCATACCGCGTGGCGCGGGTCGGCGAGGTCGAAGAGCAGGTCCGGCACGTCCTCGTCGACATACCCATCGCAGTCCTGGTCGCGCCCGTCACGGGCCTCGACCGCGCCGGGGAACGTCTGCGGATCTCCGTCATCGCAGTCCTCGTCGGCGGTGCTTCCGTCCCCGTCGGCATCTTGGGGGACGGTGTCGTCGGTGTCCGGGGGCTCTCCGGTGTCGTCGCTCGTGTCGCGCGCCGTGTCGGCTGGCTCCGCCGTGTCGAGCGGCGAGCCGCCGGAGACGCAGGTGCCGTCAGCCGCGAGAAGTTGGTCGGGAGGGCATGGGAATGGGGCGGTACAGGCGACGAGAAGCGTTAGCATGCCCCCGGAGGATAGTCTATCAGTGGCCTCCCTGCCTTCCCGCGCGAGCGGTCGGCGCGCAGGCACCTCTCCGGACGAAGAAGTAGAACCCGGCGGGAGCAGCGGGGCTTGCCGGCGCCCCGGACGGGTTAAAGCGAGGCAACAGCAGCCTCAAACGCCAACACCCGCTCGCTGCCCCAGCCCTTCGGGTCCAGCCAGAAAGTTCGATAACCATTCGGCCATCCCGACCACTGTAGAACGCCCGCTTCTCCTCACGGAGGGGCGGGCGTTCTCGCTTTGGGGACGCCGCGGGCGGCGAGCGGGCGGGGACCTCGAACCGACACGGGCGTCGCTACGGACACGGGCGGCGCCACCGAGACCGGGGAGACCGCCCTCGAGGCCTTCGCCCGCTCGCGTCACCGCCCGGAGAGGAACGCGAGCTTCTGGATCAGCGCCTCGGGCATGTTCCGCACGACCGGCATGACGAGGCGCCAGAAGCCGGGCACGTAGACCTCGGCGGCCCCGGCGTCCATCGCCGCGACGATGCCGGCGGCGACCCTGGCGGGCTTGCCGAAGAGCGGGTGTTTGGCGTGGTCCCGGGTCATCGGGGTGTCGACCGGGCCGAGCTTCAAGGTGGTGACGGACACGCCCGCCGTGTAGAGCCGCGTCCGTACGCCCTGGAGGTAGAGGCCGAGCGCGCCCTTCGCGGCGCCGTAGGTGTAGTTGCGCGGGCGGCCGCGGTCCCCGGCGACGGACGTGATGACCCCGATGCGGCCGGATCGTTGCGCCTCGAGCCGGTTCACGAGCGGCACGAGCAGCGACACCACGCTGGAGAGGTTGGTGCGGAGGATGGCGTCGGCCGCGGCGTAGTCGGCCTCGGTCGCGAGCTGGTCGCCGAGGACGCCGTGCGCGATGAGGACGGTGTCGAGCGGCGCGCCGGCGGTCAGCGTGTCGACGGCGTGCGCGACGACGGCGGCGTTCGCGTCGAGGATGTCGAAGTCCGCCACCGAGGTGGTCACGGTGGCGCCGAGGTCCGCGCAGCGCGTCGCGACGACGGCGAGCTTGGCGGGGTCGCGCCCGACGAGGTGCAGGCGATCGCACCGCCGCGCATGGAGCACGGCCACCTCCGCGGCGATGGCGGAGGTGGCGCCGAAGATCAGGACACGTTTCATCGGTCGCGCGTAGCACGCCGGAGGGGGAGGCGACCGCTGGGTGAGAGGGGGAGTGGGGGGCGTCCTCGCGGTCGGTGACGGAGCGCGGGCGCGGGGAGGTGGGCGCCCCGAACCCAGCCTGCGCGGGGTATGAACCCCGCCCCACGAGGCCTCCCGGTGCTCCTCCCCACGCCCCTCCTGCCGCGCACCGCGGCGCTGATCGTGCTCCTCGCGGGGTGCTCCCACGATCCGAAGGGCCCTCGCGCGCCCGACGAGGACGACACCGACGACGAGACGGGCGGGGACACCGACGACGACATCGAGATCGTGCCCTCGGAGGGGGCGCCGTGGCTGCGCGAGGAGCGGGCCGCGCCGGGCTCCATCACGTTCGCGGAGCTCCTCTACAATGCGCCCGGCGTGGGGCAGAGCGAGTGGATCGAGCTCTACAACCCGATGGCCCTCGACATGGACCTCTCGGGGTGGTCGCTCGCGGGGGGCGTGACCTACACCTTCCCCGAGGGGACGGTCGTGCCCGCTGGCGCGTACCTCGTGGTGGCCGCGGATCCCGCCGGGGTCCCGGGCGCGTTGGGCCCGTACGTGGGCGCCCTCTCCGACGGCGGCGAGCGCGTCGACCTGCGGAACAACGGCGGCCGCCTCATCGACACCGTCGCCTACGACGACGACGATCCCTGGCCCGTCGCGGCCGACGGCTCCGGCCTCTCGCTCGCGAAGATCGATCCCGACGCCGCCAGCGACCACGCCGAGAGCTGGACGGCGAGCGCCACGATCGGCGGGACGCCCGGCGCGTCGAACCTCCTCGATCCGCTCGCGCCCGCGACGACACTGGAGCTCGTCCCCCTCGACGCGACGTGGGCCTACGACACCTCCGGCGAGTACCCGGCCGACGACTGGGCCGCCCCGGACCTCGACGACAGCGGCTGGGAGCGCGGCGAGGCGCTGTTCTACGCGGGCGCCGCAGCCGAGGACGTCGTCGCGACGCTGCGGGTGACCGTCGACAACTTCTTCGGGGTCTACTTAGGGCGCGCCGACGGGAGCGACCTCCGCCTGGTGGGCCAGGACGTGGACGACTGGACCACGGTGGAGGACTTCGAGGTCGAGGTCACGCCGGAGGACCACCTCTACCTCGCCGCGTGGGAGGCCCCGGGGAACGACGGCGGCCCGCAGATGGCCATCGCCGAGGCGGAGCTCCCGACCTACGTCGTGGGCACGGACGCGACGGCCTTCGAGTGGGTGCTCGGGCCCGCCGGCGCGTGCCCAGGCGGCGCACCGACGGACCCGCCGCCGACGGAGGACGCCCTCGGGATGCTCATCGAGGGCGCCAACGCGGATGCGACGTGGGATCTCCCTGCCGCCGAGGCGGGGCGCACGTCGGGCCCGTGGGGAGGGACGGTCGGCGGAGCGTTCGACGAGGGCACCGCGTTCATCTGGGCCGACACCTTCGGGGACACGTCGATCACCAACACCGAGAACACCTACGTGTTGCTGCGCTCGCAGGAGCCCCTGCTGGCGTCGCGCGGGACGACGGAGCTGCCGACGGTCCCGACGACTACCACGTATCGGACCTCGTTCGCGTTCGACGCGGACCCCGCCTCGGCCGCGCTCTCGCTCACCTGCCGCCTCGACGACGGCGCGGTGGTCTACCTCAACGGCGCGGAGGTGCTCCGCACCAACATGCCGGACGGCGCGGTGGACGCGACCACCCTGGCGGAGGGCGCCGTCGGGGACGCATCTCCGATCTACGCCGATATCTCCGCGGACGCGCTGGTGCGCGGCGCGAACGTGCTCGCGGTGGAGGTCCACCAGGCCGCCCGCGACGACGACGACCTGACGTTCGGGTGCGCGCTCACCGCGCGGATCTCGGCCGTGACCGCGGGCCCCACCGTGGTGCTGAACGAGGTTGCCCCCGCGGCCGATGCGCCCTTCTGGGTGGAGCTGCTCGACGCGAGCACGCGCGCCCAGGACCTCGGCGGGCTCGTGCTCAGCGCGTCGTCGGGCGGAGAGCTGGTGCTCCCGGCCGGGTCGCTCGAGCCCGGCGCGCTCCTCACGCTGGACGACGTCGGCTTCGCTGTCGCGCCCGGCGACGTGCTCTACCTCTACTCGGCCGATCGGAGCGCGCTCCTCGACGCGGTGCGGGTGGGGGAGGGGCTCCGCGGCCGCGCCGACGCCGCCGGATCGTGGCGCTTCCCGACCGTGCCGACCCCGGGCGAGCCCAACACCATCGACCTCACCGACGACGTGGTGATCAACGAGCTCCAGTACCACCGCGCCCCCGTGTCGCGCGAAGGCGAGCCGGTGACCGCGCGCCCGGAGGAGTGGATCGAGCTCTACAATCGCGGAGCCGATGCCGTGGACCTCGGCGGGTGGCGGCTGGTGGACGGCGTCGCCTACACCTTCCCGGCGG
Organism: uncultured Pseudomonadota bacterium; assembly: GCA_903959175.1. GTDB lineage: Bacteria > Myxococcota_A > UBA796 > UBA796 > SXON01 > CAJBVW01. The sequence goes on along the minus strand of CAJBVW010000145.1, from coordinate 19,289 downwards.
GCACGGTCCTCGCGCCGTACGCTTACCTCGTAGTCGCGAACGACGCGGCGGCGCTGCGCGTCGAACACCCCGACGTCGACGTCGTGGGCGATTTTTCGGGGCGCCTCGACAACGCGAGCGACCGCGTGCTGCTGCTCGACGCCCGCGGAAACCCCGCGGACGAGGTCCGCTACTACGACGGCGGGCGCTGGCCGGGCGCGGCCGACGGCGGCGGGTCGAGCCTCGAGCTGCGCGACGCCCGAGCGGACAACGGCGCCGCCGAGGCCTGGGCCGCGAGCAGCGAGGGCGGGCGGGCGGGCTGGGCGACGTACAGCTACCGCGGGGTGGCCGAGCCCAGCGTGGTGGGCCCCGACGGCACCTGGGAGGAGCTCGTGCTCGGCCTGCTCGACGCCGGCGAGGTCCTGGTCGACGACCTGAGCGTGGTCCGCGATCCGGACGGCGCGCGGGTCGAGATGGTCCGGAACGGGGCGTTCGACGACGGCGACGCGCGCTGGCGCCTCCTCGGGAACCACCGTCACAGCGCCGTCGTGGCCGACCCCGACGACGCCGCCAACGCCGTGCTGCGCCTCGTCGCGACGGGGCCGCAGGGGCACATGCACAATCACGCCGAGACGACGCTCCTCCAGGCGATTTATAGTACGGAGTACGAGATCTCGTTCCGCGCGCGGTGGGTCTCGGGCAGCAACCAACTCAACTCGCGGCTCTACTTCAACCGCCTGCCGCGGACCACGCTCGTGGAGCAGCCCGACGCGTCCGGCACGCCCGGGGCGCCCAACTCGACGCGGGTCGACGACGCGGGCCCGACCTTCGCCGACCTCCGCCCGGACGTGGCGGTCCCGACGCCGTACCAGCCCGTCGAGATCAGCGTCGCGGCATACGATCCCGACGGCGTGGCGAGCGTGACGTTGTGGTCCTCGGTCGCCGGAGGGGCCTTCGTGGGCCAGCCGATGACCGAGTCCGCGCCGGGGCAGTGGGAGGGGCAGCTCGACGGGCAGGCCGCCGGGACGATCGTGCAGCTGTACGTCGAGGGGGAGGACGCCACCGGCGCCCGCGCCAGCCTCCCCGCGGCCGGACCCGACTCCCGCGCGCTCCTCCGCTTCGACGACGGCCTCGCCGCCACCAACGGCCTCCACAACTTCCGCATCCTCCTCACGGAGGCCGACTCCGACTGGCTCCACGACGACGCGAACCTGATGAGCGACGACCTCGTCGGCGCCACGGTGATCTACGACGAGGCGGAGGTCTTCTTCGACGTGGGCGTGCGCGCCAAGGGGAGCGAGCGCGGCCGGCCCGAGGTGCCGCGGCTCGGCTACGGCGTCAGCTTCCACAGCGAGCAGCCCTTCCGCGGCAGCCACTCCAGCGTGCTCGTCGACCGCTCCGAGGGCGTCGGGTACGGCCAGCGCGAGGTCCTGATGAACCTCGTGATGACCCACGCGGGCTCCGTGTCCGGCGAGTACAACGACCTCGTCCAGGCGCTCACCCCCCTCGCGGAGCACACCGGGCCGGCGGAGCTGCAGCTCGACCGCTTCAGCGACCTGGTGCTCGACTCCCAATTCGAGGACGGCGCGAGCGGCCCGCTCTTCGAGTACGAGCTCATCTACTACCCGCTCACGACGGACGACGGCACGGCCGAGGGGCTCAAGCTGCCCGCGCCCGACAGCGTGGTCGGCACGGCGGTCACCGATCTCGGCGACGACCGCGAGGCCTACCGCTGGAACTTCCTCCTCCAGAACAACGAGCGCGAGGACGACTACGCGGGCCTGATCGACCTGTGCAGAACCTTCTCCCTCTCCGGCTCCGAGCTCCTGGAGGAGGCAGACGCGGTCATCGACGTGGACCAATGGCTCCGCGCCTTCGCGTTCGCGACGCTCTCCGGCGCGGTCGACAATTACGGCGGCGACGGCAGCCAACACAACGGGCGGTTCTACGTCCGCCCCGAGGACCAGCGGATCCTCTACTTCCCGCACGATCTCGACTTCTTCGGCAGCTCCGCGATGCCGGTCGTGGGCAACGGAGACCTCGCGCGGCTGCTGGAAGATCCGGACAACGAGCGCGCCTACTACGGCCACCTCCAGGACATCGTCGGGCGCGCCTACAACGGCACGTACATGGCCCCCTGGTGCGCCCAGCTCGCGGCGCTGCTTCCGGCGCAGGACGTGGCGGGGAACTGCCGCTTCATCGAGGACCGCGCGGAGTGGATCCTGTACGGCGCGTCCGACGCCGTGATGACACGCTACCCTTCCATGGAGTTCCGCATCACGACGAGCGGCGGCGCCGACCTCTCCGTCGCGGCGACCGAGGTGACGCTCGAGGGCGACGGGTGGATCGACGTGCGCGGGATCTCCCTGGACGCCGCGGCCGCACCCCTCGCTGTCACATGGGTCGACGACCACAGTTGGCAGGTGGTCGTCCCGCTCGTGGACGGTCCCAACACCGTCACGCTCGTCGCCACCGACCTTCGGGGGGACGTGGTCGGCACCGACATGATTGTCGTGACCTCGACGGGGAGCTGAGGCGCGCGCCCGCCCCGTCGGGGTAGAGTGATTGCCCCTCCGGTCTCCGTGCTCCTGACGCTCCTCCTCGCCTGCGCCCCGGAACCCCGCGTCGAGGGCATCGTGGTCGTGAGCCTCGACACGCTCCGCGCCGACCGCTTGGGCGCGTACGGCAGCGCGCGCGGGCTCACCCCGAACCTCGACCGCTTCGCCGCCGAGTCCGTCGTCTTCGAGACGGCGTACGCCCAGGCCAACGAGACGCTCTACAGCCACGCTTCGCTGTTCACGTCGCGCTACCCGAGCGAGCTCGACCGCCTCGATGCCATGTTCCAGCCGCCGACGGACGCCCTCACGATCGCCTCCGTGTTCCGGATGGTCGGCTGGCAGACGGCGGGCTTCGTGGCGGGCGGCCACCTCACCTCCGCGTTCGGCCTCGGCGCGGGCTTCGAGACCTACGACGACACCGCCGCGTGGGGCTCCCTCCGCGACACCGGCGCCGCCGCGCTCGGCTGGCTCGGCACGCGCGCGAAGGACCGCCCCTTCTTCCTCTTCGTGCACGGCTACGACACGCACGACCGCTACATCAAGCCCACCCCCTTCGGCTACCTCAACGCCGATCCCGCCTACGCCGGCACCACCGCCGAGCTCGCGCGGGAGCCCGGGGCGATCTCGCTCGTCTTCGCCGGGCGGGCCTCGGCGACGCCCAACCTCCTCGGCGAGCACACCGTGGCGCACCCGCGCATCTCCGCGCTCGACCTCGGCGCGCGGGACCCCACCACCGTGCCGCTCACGGACGCCGACATCGCCCACGTGGACGGCCTCTACGACGGCGCCGTCGCCTGGGCGGACGCCAGCTTCGGCCTCCTGCTCGCCGCGCTCGAGGAGCAGGACCTCCTCGACCACGTCGCCGTCGTCGTGCTCTCCGACCACGGTGAGGAGCTCGGCGAACACGGGGCCTTCAACCACCGCTACCGCCTCGACGACGCCACGCTCCACGTGCCGCTGATGGTGCGGCTCCCCGGGGGGTGGAACGGCGGCCATCGGGTGCGGGGGATGGTGGAGCTGGTCGACGTCGCGCCGACGCTCTGGGAGCTCGGCGGGCTCAAGGGGCCGACCGCGATCCGCGGGCAGTCGTTGGTGCCGGCGCTACGCGGAGCCCTGCGCGTCGAGCGGGACGCCGCCTTCAGCGAGGGGGCGCTCCGGCTGCTCTCCGTGCGGAACGCGGCGGGGCGGCTCACGGCAGAGGGCCTCGCCGCCGAGAACCCCTACGCGGGGACCGTCCTCTCGGGCGCCCCGGTGGACGGCGTGTCGCTGACGTTGGAGGGGCACGCCGGCCAGGAGGAGCCGCTGCGGCGGGCGCTCGTGGCGCGGTGGGAGAGCCTCGACGTGCCCGCGCGGTCGGCCCGATGACGATCTTCCTCTCGCTGCTCGCCTGCGCCCCGTCCTCGCCCTGGAGCACCGTCGACGTGATGGCGCCCCACCGCGCCCGTCTCGACACCGACGGCGACGGCCGCGTCGCTGAGGACGAGTACACGCGCACGCTCTGGAAGGGCCCGGCCTTCGCGGCGGTGGACACCGATCGCGACGGCGACCTCTCCACCGCCGAGCTGCTCGTGGTGTTCTACGGTCAGCCCGCCACCGACTTCGACGGGCGGCAGGAGGCCGACGCGCTCCCCGGGCGGCCGATGCCCGAGCTCGCGGCCGGCCAGCGCGACGTGTGGGAGGTGCTGACCCTCATGGGGGACGCCCTCGTCGCGAGCGGCGAGATGGGGCTCGACCGCCGCGCGGTGAGCGCCGCGGTGTCGAGCGGGCGCATGGACAGCCTCGAGACGCGGCTGGTCCTCGGCGTATTGAGGGATCGTTGGGGGGCGCACGGCTGGGTGTGGCCGGAGGGGCTCCCGTGAGGGTGGCCGCCGGACGTGTCGCGCCGCCGGGCGGTGGACGGCGCCGCGGCGAACGCGCGTCCGGATCCGCTACTCCAGCCGCACCGTTCGGCTCGCGGTGAGCTCGCGGCCGCAGGCGTCGCCGATGCGGGCGGAGAGCGTCACGTCGCCGGCGAGGGGGTCGCCGCCGTCCCCGGTGTCTCCGACGGTCCCGGTGTCGGGGGAGTAGACGCCGAGGACGAGGGTCTCTCCGACGAGCGTGAGCACGTCGTCCGCGCCCCGAACGAAGTGGCGCGAGATGCCGGTGTAGCCGCCCAGGACGGCGCCGTCGGGGGCGAGGAGCTGGAAGTCGACCAGCGGGTTGTCGGCGTCGCCGAAGAGCAGGGCGCCCTGGACGATGCCGGTCACCCGGAGCGCCCCGAGCACCATCAGCCCGCCCTGCGAGCCCAACACGAGCGGCACCGTGTCACCGTCGGCCACGGCCGCGAAGGTCTGCTCTCCGACGCCGACGGCGAGCGTGCCGTCGACGGCCGCGGCTTCGAGGCACGCCTCCTCCGAAGTGGGATTGCAGGCAGCGAGGGTGAGGGCGGCGAGGGCGGCGAGGGTGCGCGGCATGGGGGGCTCCGGTGGCAACCGAGTATGCAGGAAGTGTGCCACGGGCGGCGACGCGGCGCGGCGGCGGCTCGCCGTGCGCGCACCGGTCGAGACGAGCGAACGCGCTCAGGCGGCGGTGAAGCCGAACGCGCGGTCGTGCACGTACACGAGCTTGCACGCGGAGAGGTACTTCGCGTCGTGGATGCGACCGGCGGCGACGTAGCCGGTCTCGCCGGCGCGGAGGTGCACGGTGTCGCCTTCGGGGACGAGGGTGTCACCCTCCCGCCGGTAGTATTGGATCGTCATGTGCCCCTCGACGACGACGGTCATGTCATCGCCGGGGTGGGAGTGGGGCGGCTCTTCGGTGCCGGCCTCCCAACGCTCCAGCATCACCTCGACGCCGTCCGGGTTGCCCGGGTGGGTCGTGCGGAGCGTGAAGCCGTCGGGGGTGCCCGGCATGGACACGAAGTGGGACCAGATGGCGCTGGTGGAGGAGGTCTGGGACAGGGGGGGCTCCGGGATGAGGGTGCCGCGTAACGCGCACCGCGCTCCCGACCGCGTCGTTCAGTCCGCGTCGTTCAGTCCGCGTCTTCGCGGAGGAGGCGCTGGAGGCGGCGGAGCGCCTGGGTGTGGATCTGGCAGACGCGGCTCTCGGAGACGCCGAGGGCGGCGCCGATCTCCTTGAGGGCCAGGCCGCGCTGGTAGTAGTCGGTGACGACGAGGCGCTCGCGGTCGGAGAGCTGCTCGATGGCCTGGGCGAGGCCGGCGTGCCGCTCGGCGGTGACCCACGAGTCGAGGGGGGTGGTGGCGCGCTCGTCGGCGACGAGGTCGACGAGGAGGCCGTCGCCTTCTTCGCCGGTCGGGGTGTCGAGGGAGACGAGGCGGCGGCGCTCGGACGCGGTGAGCATGCGGTCGTAGTCGGTGGGCGAGCACGCGAGCTCGCTGGCCATCTCCTCGCGGGAGGGGTCGCGGCCGAGGGTGCGGCGGAGGCGGGTGCGGGCCTCGTCGAGGCGGCCGCCGGTGCGGCGGACGGCGCGGGGGGTCCAGTCGGCGCCGCGGAGGGCGTCGACCATGGCGCCGCGGATGCGGATCTCGGCGTAGGCGCGGAAGGGGACGCCGCGGGCCATGTCGTACCGGTCGATGGCGTCGATGAGGCCGAGGATGCCGATGTTGACGAGCTCGGCCACGTCCACGTTGGAGGGGAGGCGGCGGGCCATGCGGCCGGCGATGGCGCGGACCATGCCGTGGTGCTCGAGGATGGCGCGCTCGCGGGCGGTCGGCGTGGGGGCCGGCGCCGTGGGGGGCAGGCGGCGGGCGGAGGCGGGGGCGACCGGCGCGGCGGAACCAAACGAGGAGTGGGTCGCGATGTCGAGCGCGGGAGCGGGATAGTTCATGGAAGCCTCGTAGGTTTGGTTCCGGAGTCGGCCCCGCGCGATGGGGGATGCGACCGACGCCGGGGTGGCCCAAACGATGTATGCGAGACTGAGGCGCCGCGGGGCTGTCACGAACAATCATGACCCGCGTAAACAACCGCGAGACACAGGCGCCGCGGTGTGTCGCGCGAGTTGTCATGGGGCGTGACGAGCGCGGACGAACCGGGCTGTTCCGAGCGGGTTTCGGGGTGTTCTTGTCGCCCGGATGTCTGCGGGGGCGACGAGCGACGACAACTCCGTGACGTGCTGTGACGCGGTCGAGGGCCGTTGAGGATGCCAGGAGATGTCACGCGCCTGTCGTGACGGCGTGACACGCGGGTGGGATCGAGGGGTGTGTCATCGGCCGTGACGCCTCGGCCGGCGCTTGTCACGATCCGTGACAAGGGCGGTGGCGCGGTGCGGGTGGTGGCGCGGTGCGGGGGGCGCGCAATGGCCCCGCCCCTAAAGTCTTCATGTCCGTGCTCGTCCTCCTCCTGTTCGCCCGCCTTGCGCCTGGAAACGACGCCGCTCCCTCCCCCGGCGCGGAGGAGGAGACCGGGGCGGCGGCGCCCGCGGCTCCCGACAGTATCGTCACCACGGACGTAAACTTGAACGCCGAGGAATCACAGAGTGTCGGCGTCCCGCGGAAAACGACGTTCCTCCATGTGGATTCATGGGCCGACGAATCCGACGGTGGCGACTGCGACACCTGGGCCGGCAGCTACCGCATCTCCTCAGACGGCAGCTTCGCCCTCGAACCCTCGGCGGGAGACGGGCCGCGGGCGCGGGTGAAGTGGCTGCGGATCGAGTGAGGGGAGTTGTCGCGGAGCCGTGACAAGTCGGGGGAGGGCGCGACGCCCACGCCCGCGGCAGGGGGGCCGGAGGGCGGCCGCCGCGCGGGCCCCCCTCGTCACGCGGGGTCGAGGCGGCCGGTCCCGGCGCGTCCGCGCGCCGGACCGAGCGCGCAGCGCGAGCCCGGAGGAGACCCGCCCCCGCCGTCCGCGGCGGGGGGCCGCCCCGATGCCTACCCGTCAGACGAAGTCGCGGCCCTTGACGGTCCTGCGGCCGTCGGCGCGGGCGCGGTCGATCGCGCGGTCGGTGTGGGCGCGCACGATGTCGGAGAGGGCCTCGAGCACGTCCGCCGATGTGTTCATGTCGGCGCGGTCGGTGATGTACTGCTTGAGGCGGGAGGCGACGATGAGCACGTCGTCCGGGTTGGGCGCGGAGGGCGCCGGGGCCGCGGTGGGGACGATGCGGCGGCGGGGCTCACCGGGGGAGGGGGCCTCGACCGCGACGGTGGCGGGCTCGCGCGGGGCGCGCTCTTGGGTGCACCAGGCGTCCCGGTGGTTGAGGGCGGGGACGTGGGCGTCCCAGCAACCCACGGTGCAGAACACGTAGGCGGCGCGGGCGCGGTTGCACGTCGACACCGAGCACACGTAGTAGGTGTTGCCGCACAGGATGGGCTTCTTGCACGAGCTGCACGGGCGCCAGATGTTCGTCATGGGCGCCGCTTAGCCGGAAATCGGCGGGGGCGCCGGTGGGCCGCGTCCGGGCTATCTTGGACGAAACAGAAGGCCCCGATGATCCGCCTGCTCCCCCTGTTGATCCTCGCCGCGTGCATCGGCCCCATCGGCAAGCCCGTCGCGTACTCGACCTGCGAGTCGGCGGACGGCTACCCCTTCGACATCGGCGGCATGGACACCGCCGGGGGTGCGTCGATCGAGGGGGACACCCTGTCCGTGGACGTGGGCTACGGCGGCGGCTGCCAGGAGCACGAATTCGTGCTGTGTTGGCCGAGCGGCGCGTTCGTGACGGGCGGCGAGCGGGACGCGGCGGCCCTGGAGATCTGGCACGGCGGCGTGAGGGACAACTGCGAGGCGTACCTCTCGGAGACGCTCACGTTCGATCTGGTGCCGCTGAAGACCGCGTGGCAGGTGGACCACACCGGGCCCGGCGAGGTCGACGTGTCGCTCGACGGCTGGCCCGCGTCGCTGCTCTACACCTTCGAGTAGGCAGCCGCGTTAGGGGGCGCCATGGCGAAGGGTCGATGGGCCTACATGAAGGCCCCCGGGTACAACCCCCCGAACAACGATTGCCCGATTTGTGTGGAGCCCTCGCGGACCTACCACGTCGGCAGCAAGACGGTGGAGGGCGTCGCGCGCCACCGCTACCAGTGCGAGCACGGCCACGAGTGGATCGTCGAGGAGCCGCGGCCGATCTGAGACGGCCCGCGTGGAGTCACGCGACGCTAATTCTCCTCGACGGCGCGGCGGGCGTCCTCGTCGAGGTCGTCGAACTGGCCGTCCTGGGCCGCGACGAGGAACAGGGCGACGAACACGCCGCCGAGCACGATGGCGAGCGGGAGCAGGAAGAGGAGGGCGCTCATGTTGCTTCTCCGCGGCGGACGCGCCGCTCGACCGAGGCCGCGCCGGCGAGCACCATCGCGCTGGAAAGCGGCATGGCGAGGGCGGCGATGAGGGGGTTGATCCAGCCGACGAGGGCGGCGAGGACGGCGAGGACGTTGTAGGTCGTGGAGCGGATGGCGCTGCCGCGCAGGGCCTTGGCGGCCGACTCGGCGGCGCGAAGGCCGGCGATGACGGGGGCGAGGCCCTCCTGGATGACGACGGCATCCGCGACGAGGAGGCTCGACGCCGCGCCGCCGCCCATGGCGATGCCCACGTCGGCCTCGGCGAGGGCGGGGCCGTCGTTGACGCCGTCTCCCACGAAGAGGACGCGGCGGCCCTCGGCGCGGCGGGCGGCGATCCACGCGGCCTTCTGGCCCGGGGTGGCGGCGCCGATGACGGTGTCGATGCCGGCGTGGGCGGCCATGCGGGCGGCGACGTCGGGGTGGTCGCCGGAGAGGAGCGCGACGTGGAGGCCGCGGGCGCGCAGGGCGGCGACGGTGCGGGCGGCGTCGTCGCGGAGGGTGTCGGCGAGGCGCACGGTGCCGAGGGCGCCGTCGGGGCCGGTGAGGCCGACGAGGCCGGGGCCGGCGGAGGAGAGGGTGTAACGGACGCCGTCGACGAGGCCGGAGACGCCGAAGCCGGGCTCCTCGCGCGGGTCGAGGCAGACGGGGAGGGCGACGCCGCGGCGGCCCGCCTCGGCCACGATGGCGCGGGCGATGGGGTGGACGCTGCCGCGCTCGAGGCCGGCGGCGATGCGGAGCACGGTGTCGTCCGCCGAGACGACCTCGGGCTCGCCGCGGGTGAGGGTGCCGGTCTTGTCGAGGGCGACGGTGTCGATGTCGGCGAGGGTGCGGAAGGCCTCGCCGGAGCGGACGAGCAGGCCGCGGCGGGCGGCGGCGCCGAGGCCGGCGGCGGTGGTGAGCGGGGCGGCGAGGGCGAGCGCGCAGGGGCACGCGACGACGAGGACGGCCATCGCGACCGCGATCCCTTCGGCGGGGCCGTCGGCGAGGGTCCACCCGACGGCGCCGACGGCGGCGAGGACGAGCGTGGCCGCGGTGAAGGGGCCGGCGAGGCGGTCGGGGAGGGAGGCGGGCGTGGGGCGGTCTGTGGCGCGGGCCAATTCGGCGGCCATGCGGGCGACGAGGCTGTCGGCCGCGGGGTGGGCGACGCGCACGGTGAGGGCGCCGTCCTGGAGGAGGGTGCCGGCGAAGACCGCGGTGCCGGGGCCGGCCTGGACGGGCTCCGATTCGCCGGTGACGAGGGCCATGCGGATCTGGCCGCCGCCGGTGACGACGGTGCCGTCGGCGCAGAGCTCCTCGCCGGAGCCGATTTGGACGAGGTCGCCGGGGAGGAGGTCCGCGGCGGCGACGGAGACGATGCGGTCACCGTCGAGGCGGCGGGCGACGCGCGGGGCGGTGCCGGCGAGGGCGGTGGCGGCCTCGAGGGCCCGGCGGCGGCCGCGCTGCTCGATCATGCGCCCGGCGAGCAGGAGCGCGATGAGCATGGTGAGCGAGTCGAGCCAGGTGTCCTGGCCGTGGAACGTGGCCCAGATGCCGTGGACGTACATCGCTACGATGCCGACGGCGACGGGGAGATCGATGTGGAGGACGCGGTGGCGCACGGCGTTGACGGCGCCCGAGAGAAGGGGCTCCGCGGCCCAGAGCACGGCGGGGGTCGCGACGGCGAGGGAGGCCCAGCCGAGCAGGGCGGTCTCGCGGGCGGCCATGCCGTCCCACCAGCCGGCGTAGACGGACGCCGACATGAGCATGACGTTGCTGGCCGAGAAGGCGGCGACGCCGAGGCGGAGGAGGAGGCCGCGGTCGGGGGCGCCGGCGTCGACCGCGGCGCGGGGGCGGTAACCGAGGGCGGCGACACGGCCGGCGATGCTGTCGAGGCCGACCTGCTCGGGGTGCCAGCTGATGCGGGCGCGGCCGCTGATCGGGCTGACGCGGGCCTCCGCCACGCCGGGGAGGGCGGCGACGGCGCGCTCGACGAGCCAGGCGCAGGAGGCGCAGCGCAGGCCGTCGACCCGGAGCCAGATGGCCTCGGTGCCGTCGGCGCAGGACTCGCGCGGCCAGTCGGCCCAGCCGGTGGCGAGGGGGCCGGGGCGCGGGGCGGGGGCCTCGCGGTCGGTGTAGTACTTCTCGAGGCCGGCGCCCTTCACGATCGCGGCCGCGACCTCACAGCCGGCGCAGCAGTACTCCGCGCCGCTCACGACGCCACGCTCCAGGGCGGCGCCGCAGTGGGCGCACTCCGTGCGGGCGTGGGCGGCAGTGGCCGGGGCCGTAGGGAGGGGCCCGAGGGCGACGGCGGCGTCGCGCGCGGCGGAGGGGAGGGCAGCGGCGGCGGGGCTCACCGCTTCGCCTCGATGTACGACGCCTCGACCGGGTCGGCGCCGCTGACGGCCACGTAGATGAAGGCTGCGTTGACCGCGATCACGACGAAGGCGGCGAAGGCCAGACCGTATTTCCAGGCCATGTCAGGTTCCGTCCGTGCCGGGGGTCTTGAAGGTGGTCGCCAGCGAGATGCTGTCGCCACCCTCCTGGGCGTCGATCGTGAGCGAGAGGGCGAGGGTGCGGGAGGAGACGTCGCCGGCGGGGAGCCGCACGATGACGGGGAGGACGACGCTGGCGTCCGTCGCGAGGTCGACCGGGGGGAGGGCGGCTTCGGCGTCCGCGGGGAGGCCGCCGAGGCTGAAGGTGTAATGCTCGGCCTTGGCGCTGTTGTTCGTCAGGCGGAGCAGGTAGGTGTTGCGCACCCAACCGTCAGCGTCGACCACGTAGAGGGGGCCCGGGGCGCGGTTCATGGTGGCCTGGACCTCGCTGCGGCCGGCGAGCAAGGCGAGGAACGCCGCGCCAACGGCCGAGAGGAGCCCGCCGTAGGCGACGGTGCGGGGGCGGATCCACCGGCTCTTGGAGAGCGAGGTGTACCCGATGAGGCTCACCTGGCCGTTCTTCGCCATGATGGGCTCGCAGGCGTCGATGCAGCGGGCGCAGGCGATGCACTCGAGCTGGAAGCCCTCGCGGATGTCGATGCCCTGGGGGCAGACGGCGACGCACTTCTTGCAGTCGATGCAGGCGCCGGTGCCGGCGGCCTCTCCGCCGAAGGCGAGGGAGGAGGAGAGGAGGGTGCCGGCCCCGAGGACGGCCTTGGTACCCGGCGCCCGGCGGGGCTCGCCGCGGCCCGCGTTGTAGGAGACGATGAGGCTCTCGTCGTCCGAGAGCGCGCCCTGGAAGCGGGCGTAGGGGCATACGTAGTTGCAGAACTGCTCGCGGAACCATGCGAAGTCGAGGAAGAGCACCGCGCTGAAGATGCCGACCATCCCGTAGGCGCCCATGCTGGCGGCGCCGGTCCAGAGCGCGTGGGCGCCGGCGAACCAGCTCACCACGACCATCGCGACGAGGCCGGCGACGCCCGCGAAGGCGGTGAACTTGGCGGCCTTGCGGGCGATCTTCTCGGCGCTCCAGGCACCCTTGTCGCGGGCCATACGCACGCCGCGCTCGCCCTCGATGAAGCGCTCGATGGGGCGGATCCACTCTTCGAGGAACACGGTCTGGGGGCAGGCGAACCCGCACCAGAGGCGCCCGAAGAGGGAGGTGAAGAAGAAGAGCGAGAAGGCGGCGAACAGGCCCATCAACACCAGGAACACGGTGTCCTGCGCGGTGAAGATGGACCCGAACGCGTAGAGCCGCCGCGCGGGGATGTCGATCCGCACGAGGGGGGCTCCGTGGAGGGACAACCACGGCACGACGAACAGGACCGCCTGGAGGGCGAGCCCGCTCCACCGATGGAGGCGCTGGAAGCGCCCCTTCACGCTGAGGGGGTAGACCCAGGCGCGCGTGGATGCATCCTTCACGTCAGTTTCCTCCACCAGCATTGTGGACGTAGGCCGAGACCTGGGAGATCTTCTCGGGCCCGAGGATCGGGCCCCAGGTGATCATCCCCTTGGCCGGGACACCTTCGGTGATCGTCTTGGTGATGTTCTCGAGCGTCCCGCCGTGGATCCAGTCGAGGTCGGTCAGGTTCGGACCGACGCCGCCGTGGAGGTCCGTGCCGTGACAGCCGATGCAGTTGCTCTCGAAGACGGCCTTGCCGGCCGCGATGAGCTCCGGCGTGAGCGGGACGTTGGCGAGCGCGCTCGCGTCCGGCGTGGGCCAGGTGATGGCGGCCGCGGCCACCTCCGCGTCGTATTCACCGGCCTGGGACCTGTGGTTCACGAAGTGGTAGTCGGCGGTGTACACCATCGCGAAGACGATCGTGCCGTACAGGATCCCGAGCCACCAGGTGGGCAGGGGATTGTCGTACTCCTCGATGCCGTCGCACTCGGCGGCGTGGCCCAGCAGACGGTTCTGCTCGGGGGGCAAAGAAGCGCTCATTGGTCGTCTCCGGTGTCGAAGGGGAGGCGGGCGGCGGCGGCGTGGTCCGCCTTGCGGCCGGGCAGCCAGGCCCAAACGGCGGTCAGGGTGAAGAACACGAGGAACTGGAGGGTGGTGACGCCGAGGAGACCACCCAATTCGGCGGCCTCCGCGGCCGCGTGGACGACGGTGTTCACTTGGCCTCCGCGTAGAGCTTGCGGCCGTCCGTGCCCAGGCGCTGGAGGTACCCGATCATGGCCACGATCTCGCGATCCGGATCCACCTGGATGTTGGCGGAAGCGAGGCTCGTGACGATGCCGGCCGCCTGGTCGCTCATCGACTTCGTGACACCGGCGAGGCTGGTGTCGGCGTAGGGGTGACCGAGGGTGGCGAGGCCCTGGACGGACGCGGTGATGTCGGCGGGGTCGACGCGCCACTCGTGCAGCCAGCCGTAGGTCGGCATGATGCTGCCCGGGGACGTGGCGCGCGGATCGCGCATGTGCTCGTAGTGCCAGGAGTCGGGGTACTTCCCGCCGACGCGCTGGAGATCCGGGCCGATGCGACGCGAGCCGAGCTGGAAGGGGCGATCCCATGCGGACTCGGCCGCGCGCGTCCAGGGGCCGTAGCGCAGCGTCTCCGCGCGCATCGGGCGGATCATCTGGGAGTGACAGTTGTAGCAGCCCTCCCGGATGTAGATGTCGCGGCCGGCGACCTCGAGCGGCGTGTACGGCGGGATGCCGTCCGCCACCGCGGCGTTGTCGGGTACGGCGTACATCGGGACGATCTCGGCGATGCCGCCGACGGAGATGGCGAGCGTGGTGAGCACGGCGAACGCCGCGCTGCGGTGCTCGAGGACCCTGCGGTGCCAGCCGTCTTGGTGGGTGGTCTCGGACATGGCTTCCTCAGGCCGCCTGGATGGCGGTGGTGGTGGCAGAAGACTGGGACGTGCGGAAGAGGTTCCAACCGAGCATGAGCACGCCGGTGAAGTACATCAGGCCGCCGCCGAGGCGGATCCAGTAGAAGGGGTTGAGGACCCTCACGGTGTCGAGGAAGTTGGGGTACTGGAGCAGGCCGTTCGCGTCCACGGCGCGCCACATGAGGCCCTGGGTGACACCGGCCGCCCACATCGCGACGACGTAGAGGACGATGCCGACCGTGGCGAGCCAGAAGTGCGCGGTGGCGAGCGAGGTGCTGTGCAGCGGGCGGTAGTAGACGCGCGGGGCGAGCCAATACAACATGCCGAACATCGTCATGCCGACCCAGCCGAGGGCGCCGGAGTGGACGTGACCGATGGTCCAGTCGGTGTAGTGGGAGAGCGCGTTGACCGAGCGGATGGCCATCAGCGGGCCTTCGAAGGTGCTCATCCCGTAAAAAGTGATGGCGACGACGAAGAACTTGAGGATGGGGTCGGTGCGGAGGCGGTCCCAGGCGCCGCGGAGCGTCAGGAGGCCGTTGAGCATGCCACCCCAGGACGGGGCGAGGAGCATGAGGCTGAACACCATGCCGAGGGTCTGCGCCCAGTCGGGGAGGGCGGAGTAGAGCAGGTGGTGGGGGCCCGCCCAGATGTAGAGGAACACGAGGCCCCAGAAGTGCACGATCGACAGGCGGTAGCTGTAGACCGGGCGCTCGGCGGCGCGGGGGAGGAAGTAGTAGAGCAGGCCGAGGATGGGCGTGGTGAGCAGGAAGCCCACCGCGTTGTGGCCGTACCACCACTGCACCAGGGCGTCGGTGAGGCCCGAGTAGATGGGGTAGGACCGGGTGAGGGAGACCGGGAGCGCGAGGTTGTTCACCACGTGCAGCACGGTGATGGTGATGACCATCGACATGTAGAACCAGATCGCCACGTAGAGGTGCTTGACCTTGCGGATGGCGATGGTGCCGAAGAAGTTGGCCGCGAACGCGAGCCAGACCACGGCGATGGCGATGTCGATGGGCCAGATGAGCTCGGCGTATTCCTTGGCCTCGGTCAGGCCGAGCGGGAGCGTGATGGCGGCGGAGACGATGATCGCCTGCCACCCCCAGAAGTGGAACGCGGACAGCTTGTCCGACCACATGCGGGTCTTGAGCAGGCGCTGCATCGAGTAGTAGATGCCGGCGAAGACGCCGTTCCCGGTGAACGCGAAGATGACCGCGTTCGTGTGCAGAGGCCGCAGCCGACCGAAGGTCAGGTACGGCGTGTTGAGGTTGGCGGGCCACCACGCGAGCTGCAGCGCGAGGATGACGCCGACGAGCATGCCGACCGCACCCCAGAGTACGGTGGCGAAGATGAAGCGGCGAACTGAGCGATCGTCGTAGTCCAAGAGGCCTCCGTAGCCGGGCCTAAGCAAGGCGCGTGCCACATGGATTATGAAGGTCGCGTGTGGATCGCGTGAGGGAGGTGTGCGTGTTCACCCACCGCTTGGGCGCGGTCGCACAGCAGGGCGACGGGGGGCCCGGGGTGGCGACAGGGCCTCCCGCGCTTCGCTTGGGTTTCCACCTTGCCCGCGCCCGCTCGGCGCGGCACGTTCTCGGATGCACCCCTTCGACGAGATGAAGTCCTGGATGGCGTTCGACGTCGAGGACGAGCGCCGCCTCCGAACAGCCTGGCCCGCCGTCGAGCCGCGCCTCGACCACCTGACCACCCGGTTCTACGAGCGCATCCTCGCGCACCCGGGCGCCGCCGCCGTCTTCGTGGACGAGGCGCAGGTGCTACGCCTCAAGATCACGCTGCGAACCTGGCTGGAGGAGCTCTTCCTCGGCCCCTGGGACGAGGCCTACTTCGAGCGTCGTGAGCGCATCGGCCGCGTGCACGTCCAGGTGCGGCTCGCCTCTCGCTACATGTTCACGTCGATGAACACGATGCGGGACGACCTCATGGCCATCGTCCTCGAGGCGATGCCCGGGCCGGAGGGCGTCGCGACGTGCCGGTCCATCGCCCGCATCAGCGACCTCGACCTCGCCATCATGACCGGCACCTACCTCGAGTCGCGCGAGGCCCGGCAGATGGAGACGCTGCAGGACCTCATCGTGTCGCACATGCCGGTCACCGTCCTGCTCCTGGACGCGAACGGAGACGTGAGCGCAGCCACCCGGCCCAGCACGCGCCTCTTCGGGGACGTGCCGGTGCTCGGCCGTCAGTGGTCCGACGCGCTCCCGCCCGCGCTCGTCGTCGCCGCGGGCCTCGAGGAGCACATGCGCCGCGCCATCGAGGAGCATCGGGAGATCACGCTCCCCCGGGTGGACGCCCCTCTCGACGGTCAGGAGCGCTACTTCCGCATCGCGATCGTGCCGCTGGACCATCCGAACGCGCGCGTGCTCGTCCACCTCGAGGAGCTGACGGACGCCCTCCGCACCGAGAGCCGCCTCCAGCGCTCCGAGTCGCTCGCCCAGCTCGGCGCGCTCTCCGCGGCCGTCGCGCACGAGCTCCGCAACCCCCTCGCCGGCATCTCCGGCGCCATCCAGGTCATCGGCCGGTCGCTCCCCGAGGAGGACCGGCGCAAGCCGATCATGAACAAGGTGGAGGAGCAGGTGCGCCGGCTCGACGCGCTCGTGACCGACCTGCTCGACTTCGCCCGGCCGACGACCGCGCGCTCCACGGCGGTGAACCTCGCCGACGTCGTCCGGAGCGTGGTCGACCTCGTGCAGCGGGACCACCCCGGGGTGGAGATCACGTCCTCCGGCGCGGGAGAGTGCAAGGCGGACTCGAACCTCATCCACCAGATCGTGCTGAACCTCGTGCTCAACGCCGTGCAGGCGCTCCAAGGGGAGGGGCGCGTCCACGTGCGCGTCTCCCCCGGGCGCGTGCTCGTCAACGACGACGGCCCGGGCGTGCCCCCCGAGAACGTCGACAAGATCTTCTCGCCCTTCTTCACCACCCGCACGCGCGGAACGGGCCTCGGCCTCGCCATCTGCCGCAAGGCCGCCGGCGCGATGGGCGGGCAGCTCGCGCTCTCCACGGGGCCGCTCAAGGGGGCGGCCTTCCTGCTGGAGATCGGCGTCGGGTCCTGAACGTCAGGCGGTGAAGCCGAACTTCTCCATCCGGTAGCGCAGCGCGTAGCGCGTGATGCCGAGGAGGCGCGCGGCCGCGGACTGGTTGCCGACGGTGCGCGCGAGCGCCTGGCGGAGCAGGCCCTTCTCCACGGCCTCGAGGTCCACGCCGGCGTCCGGGAGGACGAAGGGGCCGTCTCCGGTGGCGGTGCCGCCCGCGCCGTCGTTCGCGGCGGGCTGGAAGCGCAGCTCCGGCGGGAGGTCTCCGGGCTGGATCACGTCCTCGGCGAGGAGGATGACGGTGCGCTCGAGCACGTTGCGGAGCTCACGGACGTTGCCCGGCCACGCGTAGCGCTGGAGGAGCTCCATCGCCTTGCCGTTCGTCCCCTTGATGCTGCGGTTGAAGCTCTTGTTCAGCCGCTCGATGAAGAAGGTGACGAGCTCGGGGATGTCCTCCTTGCGCTCGCGCAGCGCCGGGACCTCGATGGGGACGACGTGGAGGCGGAAGAAGAGGTCCTCGCGGAAGCGGCCGGCCTTGACCTCGTCGCGGAGGTTGCGGTTGGTGGCGGCCACGACCGCGGTGTTCATCGGGATGTCGGCGACGCCGCCGACGCGTCGGAACTTGCGGTTCTCCAGCGCGCGCAGGAGCTTCGACTGCATGCCGAGCGGGAGCTCCCCGATCTCGTCGAGGAAAAGCACGCCGCCGCCGGCGACCTCGAACAGGCCGCGCTTGGTGGCGCGCGCGTCGGTGAACGCGCCGCGTTCGTGGCCGAAGAGCTCGCTCTCCATGAGGTGCTCGGGGAGCGCCGTGCAGTCGATCTCGGTGAAGGGGGCCGCCCGGCGCGGCCCGCGCGCGTGGATGGCGCGGGCGACGAGGTCCTTGCCGGTGCCGCTCTCGCCCTGGATGATGACCGTGGGGGCGTCCACCCGCTCGAGGCGCCGGAGCGTGTCGAACAGCCGCTGCATGGAGGGCGAGGAGCCCACGATCTCGTCGTAGCCGCCGCGCTCCCGGCCGCGAAGGTAGTGGACCTCGCGCTTGAGCTGGTGCTCGGAGAGCGCGCGCGCGAGCTGGAGGCTGGCCTCGCGCAGGTCGAAGGGCTTGCCGATGTAGCCGCTGGCGCCGAGGCGGGTCGCCTCGATGGCGCTCTCGACGCCGCCGTGGGCCGTGATCACGATGACGGGGAGGTCGTTGTCGGACTCGCGGAGGGTCCGGAGGGCGGTGAGGCCGTCCATCACGGGCATCTTCAGATCCATCAGGACGGCGGCGGGCGCGTGCTGACGGACGGCGTCGAGGCACTCCTGCCCGTTGGCGACGGCGATCGTCGTGTACCCCTCCTGTTCCAGGTGCTCGCAGAGCGACCAGCGGATGAGCTCTTCGTCATCACAGACCACGATTCTGTCCGACAATGGGCGTCTCCACACAGGGGGTGCGCTGGATAGCACAGGTGGGGCGCGCGGTCACCCGCATACAGCCGATGGCACGTCGCTTGCATGAAAAGGACCCGGAGGGTGTGATGCACCACTCGTGGAACCAGCAGGTCGAGGAGCTCGTCGAGAGCGTGTCGCGGATGGAGAGCGCCCACCGTGGCCGCCTCGTCGCGCTCACGCTGGCGGTTCCGCACGCGCCGCCGCCGGAGACGGTGGTGGAGTGGGTCCTGGCGCGGCTCCGCGCGATCGGCCTCGCGAGCGTGGAGGTACAGGCGCGCCCGGAGCCCGGCCCGCTGCGCATCGTCTCCGTGGAGTTCGCGCGATGACCGGCGCGCTGCTGGGCGGGGCGCTGCTCGCCACCCTGGCCGGCAGCCCGCACTGCGTCGCCATGTGCGGCGGCTTCGCCACCGCCGCCGGCGGGGGGAAGGGGACCGCCGCCTGGCACGCCGGGCGCCTCCTCACCTACGCCTCCCTCGGCGCCGTCGCCGGCTACGCGGGCCACGCCCTCCCCGGCGGCGGCTGGATCGCGACCGGAGTGGCCATCGTCATGCTCGCGTGGTTCGCGGCCCGGCTCGCCGGGGTCGGCCCCGCCTTCCACCTCGCGATCCCCGGCCTCGGTCGCGCCGGCGCCTTCCTCGCCCGCCGCGGTGGCCTCGGCGCCCGCCTCCTCTTCGGCATGCTCACCGGCCTGCTCCCGTGCGGCCTCGTGTGGAGCTCGCTCGCCCTCTCCGTCGCCGCCGGCTCCCCCCTCGCC
>CAJBVW010000144.1 GCA_903959175.1 uncultured Pseudomonadota bacterium | reverse complement strand
CTGCACATGTGCAGCAAGCTCCGTCGCCAGGGCTCCGGCAAACGCTGGCAGGAAATCATTAAAAAGCTTGGTCTCTTTCCTATTCAAATCATCAAGCAGGGCATCCGTCATCGTGGCCAGAGCCGCCCCCGTCGCCTCAAGTGCACCCTGCACCTGCTCTGCAGAGAACGCAAAAACCACGCCCGCCGGAGCCCCGGCGCCCGCACCCGTAGAGGCCCCGACGATGGCGCCGGCGTCCGCACCCGCGGAGCCCACCGCCCCGAAGACGCAGGCGCCGCCTGCGTCCGCGGCTCCCACGTCCCCTGCCGCGGCCGCACCCGTCGCCGCGCCGCCCGCTGCCACGCCCCCGTCGCCCCCCACCGCGCCGTCCACGCCAAGCGAGGCGAAGCCCACCGCCGCCACCTACACGCTCGACCCGGCCAAGGGCGCCGTGTACGTGCAGGTGTTCAAGGACGCCGGCACCGTCGCCGCCGGGCTCTCCCACGACCACGTCGTCCGTGCGACCGGGTGGAGCGGCACCGTCCGCTGGGACCCCGCGGATCCCTCCGGGTGCCGCATCTCGCTCACGGTCCCGGTCACGGGCCTGCGCACGGACGAGGATTCGATGCGCAAGCGCGTCGGCTACGACACCACGCTCGACGCCGACCAGCGCGAGGAGATCACCGGGAACATGCTCGCGGCGGGCCAGCTCGACGCCACGCGCTACACCCAGATCACCTTCGCCTCGACGCGCTGCGAGGCCGCGGGCGACAAGGTCAAGGTGAGCGGCACCCTCACGGTGCGCGGCAAGGGCGCGCCGGTCACGTCGACGATGACGCTCGCGGCCGACGGCGCCACGCTGAGCGCCGCCGGCACCTTCTCGGCGAAGGCGACCGACTTCGGGTTCGAGCCCTACAGCGCGCTGCTCGGGGCGCTCAAGAACCGGAACGAGATGAAGTTCACGGTCGACGTGAAGGGGGCGGCGCAATGATCGCGTGGCTCCTGCTCGCGGCCTGCGACGATGAGATCTTCGCCGCGGTGGACCACGGCGCCGTGGTCTCGGGGGACACCTACGACGACGTGGCGACCGTGTTCGACGGCGCCTGCGTCGCGTGCCACACCGGCGCCACGCCGGCTGGCGGCCTCGACCTCGCGACCGACCCGTGCGTGGACCTCGTGGGCGTCGACTCCCCCGACTACGGCACGCCGTACGCCAGCCCGGGAGACGCCACCTCCAGCCTCCTCTGGCTCAAGATGAGCGACGCCGACCCCACGAGTTGGGGCGGGGTGATGCCGCCCTCGGGCGCCCTCGCCGCCACGAGCGTGGACACGGTTGCTGCCTGGATCGACGCGGGCGCGGCCTGCGGCGCCGACACCGCCACCTCCGGAGCCGAACCGTGATCCTCGTCGCCCTTGCCGCACCGGCCCTCGCCTCCATCGACCCCGCCTGCCAGGACATCGCCGACGGCGCCCCGCCCGCCTGGTACGTCGACGATCAGCATCAGCAGGACTTCCTCCTCAACTACTTCGCGCTCGTCACCACGCTCTCGCCGCTCCACGCCCCCGTGCCCGCGGAGCCCGGCCACGGCAGCATCGGCCTCGAGCTCTCGATCATCCCGCCGCTCTCGTGCGATCGCCGCCTCGTCCTCTCCCGCACGAAGACCGAGGACACCAACACGGCCCCGCTGGTGCCGCGCCCGCGCGCGCTGTTCGCCTTCCCCAAGCTCGGGCCCGTCGTGGTGTACGCCGGGGCCGCGTACGTGCCGCCGATCACGGTCTTCGGCACCCGCAACGTCATCGCGTCGGGCGAGGTGGGCGCCGCGATCCCCCTGGAGTCGGGCCCCGAATTCGGGCTCCGCTACCACTACACCCTGATGAAGACCATCGCGGAGATCGCCACCCCCTTCGAGGAGGGTGCGCCGCCTGCCGCCGACTTCTACAGTGGGTCGACCTTCGGCGTCGACGGAATGTTCGGGTGGAAGCTCGGGAAGGTCACACCCTACGTGTCAGGCGGGTTCACCGACGCGTCGACCTTCTTCTACATCGGCGACGACGGCGTGGTCAGCAACAACCTCTCCCCGTACGCCGGCTTTGTCGGCTCCCTGGGCGCTCAGGCGCAGCTCGGACGCCTGGACCTCGCGGGGGAGCTCTACACCGCGCCAGGCTACCTCTACACGGGCCGCGTGCGCGCCAGCTTCCTGTTCTGACCTTTATTTTCCGCCACCGCCCCCCGATGTGGCCATGGGCTTGACGAACCGCGGGTCCGAGCTGACACTCTGGGACACCTACTGACACCGGCCCCACCGGCCCGTGATCGTGCCTCGATCTCCCGGATGCTTGCTGAAGAATCGCCGATTACCCATGCTCCGCGCTCCCGCGGCCCAACCCCCGCCCCGCCGTCGCCGTGTGTCACGTTCGGCGCCGCGGGCCGGGCCGAGGTCTGCCCAGCATTGACCGCCTCATTCGTGTCACTACCTTGCCAACCGGTAGGGTTTCCGATCGCTTGGATCGGGGAAGACACAAGGGGGGCACACATGCCGCAAGAGAAGGAAGGAGCCAGCCGCGGTGGTCGCGGGTTCGCGGGGATGGACCCCGCGAAGCAGCGCGAGATCGCCAGCAAGGGGGGCAAGGCCTCCCACGAGAAGGGGACCGCCCACGAGTTCACGCCCGACGAGGCCCGGGAGGCCGGGCGCAAGGGCGGAAAGGCCGCGCACGAGAAGGGCACGGCCCACGAGTTCACGCCCGAAGAAGCACGCGAAGCCGGCCGGAAGGGCGGCCAGGCGAGCGGTCGGGCCCGCGCCGCGGCGGCGGCCCAGCGGGGCGGCGAGGAGCCGTCCCACTCGGAGCGGCGCAAGGAAGAGGTCGGAGAATAACGCAAGGGGCGCCTCGCGAACCACGCGAGGCGCCCACCGCGGCGGGGTGTGGGCCCCGCGTCCGGCTAACTTGGCTGACACGAGGTGAACGGTGAACGAGGGGCCCACGGTTCTGCTGATCGAGGACAACGAGGACGACCTCACCCTCGCCACGCTCGCGCTCGCGCAGAGCGGCTGGCCACACGTCCTGCGCACCATGCGGGACGGCGCGGAGGTCATCGCGGACCTCTACGGCGGCGCCGCGAAGGCGCCGCCGGCGGTGGTGCTCCTCGACCTGAAGCTGCCGAAGGTGGACGGCAAGACCGTGCTCCGCGAGCTCCGCGAGCTCCGGGGCAACCCCCGGACGACCCGGGTGCCGGTGGTCGTGATGACGAGCTCCCGGCTCGAGCAGGACGTCGTCGACGCGTACACGCTCGGCGCCAACTCGTACGTGCAGAAACCCGTGGACTTCGTCCAGTTCCGGACGTCGGCCGCGGTCATGATCGGGTACTGGCTCGGCCTCAACGTGCCGCCGCCGGGCCTCTATCACCTGCCGCCTCACCCAGAGCTGTTGCGGAGCGCCACGATGATCAACGCGCTCGACCGCACGCCACGCCGCGGCGGCGGCCTGGAGATCGTGATCGCCGACGGGAACGAACGGGATCGCAACGCGACGAAGCAGGCTATCGGCAGCTCGACGGTTCACAACCCGGTGCGCACCCTCGGCAGCTTCGCCGAGGTCGTCGCGTTCCTCCGCCCCGTGGGCGGGCCGCCGCCGCTGCTCGAGCCCAACTTCCCGCGCCTGTTCTTCGTCGACGTGGACCTCGCCGACGGCGACGGGCGCGACGTGCTCCAGGCGCTCCGCTACCGCGCGGATCACCACGCCGTCGTGGTGATGTTCACGCGGAACCGCGACCCCGCCTTCATCAGCGAGTGCTACCGCATGAAGGTGAGCAGCATCGTCTTCAAGCCCGACGACGAGCGGGAATACAGCGTCGCCGTGCGCTTCATCGCGCACTACTGGATCCACCTCAACGAGCCGCCGACCGACCCGGCCTGGAGCCCGCGGGCCATCGCCCACCCGGGGTGAGCCTCGTAATGATTTCAGGAGGATGGCGGCGGGCCATGAGAATCGAACTCACCGGGCAACCCCTCTCGAGGCGCCCCGACCGGTTTTGAAGACCGGGGCCGGCACCAGCGCGGCAAGGCCCGCCGAAACATCCTGACTGTGACATCCTGAAAAAGAGCTACGGAGGCGGAGGACTCGAACACTGGAGGGCGTCGAGGTAGACGCCGCAGGTGTAGGCCCCGCGGTAGAGCACCTCGATCTCGCCGGTGAGCTCCCGCCCGTCCACCATCATCGACACCTTGCAGGGGCCTGCCTGGAGGTCCCAGACGTAGCAGGAGGGGTCACACGCGGTCAGCGGGGCCTCGAGGCACTGCACCTTGGGCGCACCGCCGCCGTTGAACACGAACTTCGCCTTCTCGACGCGGATGTTCGGCCGGACGGCCTCCGGGACCGGAACGGCGGGGGCGGCGGCGGCCGCCGCGGGCGCCACGGCGGCGACGCGCTTCTTCGCGAGCTCGAGGTTGGGGTCGTACTTGCCCTGCACCGTGGGGAGCTGGGCGCCGTCCGTCGCGTTGGGGACGGACACGACGAGGTAGCCGTTGAGCTCGGAGCCCGTGACCACGCCGTCCCCGTTGCTGTCGGCGTCCCCGCTCATGCCCTCGATGAAGGACTTGGCGAACACGCCGGGCCGCACGACCTGACGGGGCGCGGCGCTCGACAGGATGAAGCTCTTCTGGCCGAGGGAGGGCCAGTCGTTGCCGGTGGGCCCGAGCAGCGCGAGGCCGTTGAGCGTGCCTTCGTGCGCGGCGTCGGTCACGACCATGTACCGGCTGGCGGGCACCCACTTCTGGAGCTGGGCTCCGAGCTCGGCGGCGGTGAGCGAGGTGGTCTCGAGCGCGTCGGGATCGGTGTCGTAGAAGAGGAGGCGGGGCTCGCCGTAGTCTCCGCCGACGCCGTGACCGACGAAGTAGAGGAGGAAGAGATCGCGGTATGCGACCTCCTTCGAGACCTGCTCACGGAGGACGGACTGAACGTTCCCGAACGTGGCGCTGGCGTCCGTGAGGAGGCGCACCTGGTCGAAGCCCGCCGACTGCTCGAGCGCCGCGGCGATGCGCGCGGCGTCCGTGCGGGCGGTGTCGATGCCGACCTCCGGGGGGAGGCGCTCGTAGCTGGAGAGCCCGATGACCAGCGCGATGCGTCGGGGCTCGGGGTCCTGGGCGGACGCGCCGCGCACGAGCGGGAGGAGCGTGAGCCCCGCCGCCGCGAGAACCATGGCCGGTCGTACGCCGCTCCGCATCGAGTCCGTCTCCTGTGCCGCATGCTAACTCCCGCCCAGCGCTTCCGCAGCGAGAACGCGCCCCCCTCACCCGACGAGCCGGCCGCGCGCGCCTCCCGCCACACCGCCGCGCTACGTGGCGCCCCCATGCACCGCGTCCGCGACCCCATCCACGGCTTCATCGACCTCACGCCGGTCGAGGCCGCCCTCGTCGAGACCCGCCCCGTCCAGCGCCTGCGCCGCGTGAAGCAGCTCGGCCTGACCCACCTCGTCTACCCGGGCGCCGAGCACAGCCGCTTCGTCCACTCCCTCGGTGCCTGCCATGTCGCCGGCCTCCTCGCGTCCGCGCTCGTGCGCGCGGGCTGGACCGGCGACCCGCGCCTCGCCCGCGTCGGCGCCCTCCTCCACGACCTCGGCCACCCCCCGTTCTCCCACGCGGGCGAGCGCGGCGTGCCCCACGAGGACATGACCCTCGCGCTGGTGCGCGGCGGCGAGATCGCGGACGTGTTGCGCGCCCACGACCTCGATCCCGACGCGGTCGCCGCCACCGTCGCCGGCACCGGGGACCCCGTGGCGTGCGCGCTCGTCTCCGGCCAGCTCGACGCCGACCGCATGGACTACCTTCTCCGCGATGCGCGGATGTGCGGCGTCCGCTACGGCGAATACGACCTTCCGCGCCTCGTCGAGTCGGTCGTCCCGGCGCCCGACGGGGGCCTCGCCGTGCGCGGCGCGGGCCTGCACGCCGCCGAGGGCCTGCTGCTCGCGCGCTACTCGATGTTCCAGCAGGTCTACTTCCACCGCACCCGGCGCGTCCTCGACCTGCTGCTGGAGGAGGTCCTCCCCGACTGGCCCTCCGACCCCGAGGCCTTCCTCGACTGGGACGACGGGCGCGCCCTCGAGCTGCTCCGCGTCGACCCGCGCCCCGCCGCGCGCGCGATCTGGGAGCGCCGCATCCCGGTGTGCGTGGCGGAGCTCGAGATCAGCGCGGACCCCGCCCAGCGCATCGAGGCGGACGCCATCGCCGCGCGCCTCGGGGACGTGCTCGGCGCAGCGCCGCGGGTGGACAGCTCGGCACGCATGGTCACGTTCCGGCCGAGCGGCGACATCCCCATCCTCGAGGCCGACGGCCGCACGCGGAGCGTCTTCGCCGCGTCGCCCGTACTGCGCCGGATGGACCCCCACGTGGAGGTCCGCCGCATCTACGTCGACCGCGCGCACGCCGACCAGGCGCGCGCCGAGGTCGCGACGCTGCGCGGAAACGCCGTCCAGCTTCGGCTGTTCACCAGCCGCTGAGGCGGACTACTTGCGCGCGCTCGGCTTGGGGACGGTGGTGGGGTCCTGCCCGTCGATCACGGCCTTCCCGGACGCCTCGATGTAGTCGAGCACGCCGGTGAGCTCGTCGCTGGCGTCGGACGCGCCGCGCACCTTCGCCACGAGCGCCTTCTCCTTCTCGATGGTGCCGGCGATGTCGATGCCGTCATCGTCGAGGTTGCCCTGGTCGCGGAGGTAGCGCGACATCGCAGAGCACTCCTTCGCGAGGGCGGGATCCGCCCCGCCGACGAGCTGGGCGGTGCGGCCCCAGAACGACGCCACGTAGGCGTAGTGCTGGTTGAACGGGCGCGCGAGCCGGGCGGCGTGCTCGATCTCGGCCTTGTTCTGCGGGCGGAGGGTGCCCGGGGGCGGGGGCGGGTTCGCGCGGGCGTCGGCGACGACCTCCTCGGAGGTCCGCGTGTCGCCCTCCTCCCGGAAGACGGCGAAGCCCTTGTCGCCGAAGTCCTTGGTCCCGGACGGCTTCTTATCGGCGTCCTGCTCTGCCTTCTCGGGGGTGGCGGGCTTGGCCGAGGAGCGCATCCCCGGACCGAACGCGAGGAGGGCGACGCCGAGCCCGAGCGCGGCGGCGATGACGTAGGGGATCCACTTGTTCATCCGACCCTCCGAGGGGAGGCCGCCCGAGAGTCCTCGTGGCGGCCCCAGGTACGACCAACGCTATTCGATGTTGCGGAGCACGGTGACGACCGACGTGCGGTCGTCTCCGCCCATGTTCGCCGCTACGGCGGTGCGGGGCGCGTTCGGCACCTGGTAGGCGCCGGACTGGCCCTTGAGCTGCCGGAAGAGCTCCACGACCTGCTTGACACCCGTCGCTCCGACGGGATGCCCGAAGCCGATGAGCCCGCCGCCGGTGTTGACCGGGAGGCGCCCGCCGATGTCGGTGACGCCTTCACGCGCGAGCAGGCCGCCCTCACCGGGCTTGGCGAAGCCGAGGGCCTCGTACATCAGCAGCTCGGTGACGGTGAAGCAGTCGTGCACCTCGGCGACGTTCACGTCCCCCGCGGTGATGCCGGCGGCGGCGTACGCGCGGTTGGCCGCGAGCGCGGTGGTGTGGAGCTGGGTGAGATCGCCGTCCTCATAGAGGGAGGCGGTGGCGTGCCCGTAGCCGAGGATCTCGACGGCGTCGGCGGGGGTCTTGCCCATCGCGCGGAGGCCGGCCTCGCTCACGACGATGGCGGCGCTGGCGCCGTCGCTCACCTGGGAGCAGTCCGACATCTTGATGTACGGCGCGAACTCGGCGTTCTGGAGGAAGCAGGGGTTCTTCTCGCTCGCGGCGGCGGCCGTGTCGAGGTCCATCTTCCGGGCCTTCATGTGCGCGAGCGGGTTCTTGTTCGCGTTGCCGTAGGCCTTGACCGCGACGCGCCCGATGTCCTCTTCCGAGACGCCGTAGCGCTCGCGGTAGACCTTGGTGCGGCGGCCGAAGAGGGCCGGGAACGTGAAGTCGTCGATGCCGCGCTGACGCTTGTAGTGCGAGGCGCGGGCTAGGTAGTCGGCGCCGACGCGCGCGCTCTCGTTCGTCTGGATCTCGACGCCCGCGACGAGGATGGTGTCGAAGCCGGCGCGCACCGCGTCGATCGCGCAGAGCAACGCGAGCCCACCGGAGGCGCAGGCGCCCTCGGTGCGGGTCATCGGCTTGCCGGCGAGGGCGGGGTGGCTGCCCGCGAGCGCGGCGCCGAGGTGCCCTTGCTTGGAGAAGAGCTCGCCGACGAAGTTGCCGATGTAGCCCTTGTCGATCCGCTCGGGATCTACCCCGGTGACCGCGAACGCCGCCTCGACGGCGCTCTGCAGCGTCTCCTCGAGGCCCGGGTTGTCCCGCTTGCCGAAGTCGGGATGGTTCTTCCAGATGAAGTCAGGGTGGCCCTTGCCGATGAAGGGGGTGTTGGCTCCACCGACGAGGAAGACGCGACGGGACATGGGAGGACCTCTGGGAGGGCGCACGCTTAACCCGGGTCGTCGCAGCGGGCCGCCCGCGCGACCCGCCGGTCCTCTCGGCTTCTGTCTAGCCGACGGCGGCGGCGGCGACGGGGCGGCGCTCGGCGAGGAGGCGCTCCACCTCGGGGTGCACCTGGTACATCATGATGACGGTGCCGAAGGTGTTCTTCCACTGACGGACGCGCTCACGGCTCACGCCGAACTCGTCCGCGACGAGCTGACCGCTCTCCGCGCGGGCGAGGGACTCCAGGAGGCGGCGAAACTTCGCGCGTCCGTAGGTCTTGATGAAGTTGCGCGCGACCCGTTCGCGGCTCCGAGCATTGGCGATCGGCATGAGGTTCTCCTCCCTCCGGTGGTCCTGTTCCTGTCGAAACGTTCAGGGAACGCTTCAACAGCACAGTACCACCGCCCGTTGACGTGTCAATCCCCTCCCCTAGCGAAATACCCGCGTTCAAGCTGGGTTTCATGCGGTTTGGAGGATCTGACCCGCAACCTCCCATAATTCCACGACAATTGCCTCATCCAGGAGCCTGTGATGCCACACCCGCTGGTCGTCCCGGAGCGAGTCGCCCGGTCCCTTGATCTCTACGAGCGCATCGCCTTCTTCGACGCGTGAGGGCAACGCGCCGGGCACCCGCCCCTCGGGCCCAGAAAAAATGTAGAGGTCGGGCAGGCCGCGAGCGGCGCTCCATCCCTCCTCCGCGAGCCTCCGCAGGACCGCCGCGGCGGTCTTCCCCGCGATCATCGACGCGGATCGATGCACGACCTCCCCCGCGTGGAGCCCCGCGAGGCGCTCGCCCTCCCATCCGGCACAAAATTTCGCCGGACCGTCCGCGGCGAGGGCGGCGAGGCGGGCCTCGATCGGTGCCCGCCGGCGCGCGTAGAAGCCGGGGGTGCCCACGTCGAGCGGCCCGTCCCGACGCGGCGTGGGGAGCATCCCAGGGATCGGGAGGAAGTAGAGGTCGCGGAAGACGAGGGCGTAGAGTGAGGTCCAAAGCCAGTTCTCCGCGTGCCACGCGCGGCGGCCCGCCTGGGCGAGCACGCGCACGACGGCGGCTTCGACCGGCACGGCCTCGCCGTCCACCACCCACGTGGGGCGCGCGCCGCGGGGGCCGGGCGGCAGGCGGAAGTCATAGGTCAGCACGGGGCTTTCCAGGAATAAGCGTCTTCCTGCTTACCATCGACACTCAGCTGGATATTGAGGTATTATGTTCCTGAAATCGCGAAGATTTTCAGGATAGAACCGATGCCTCGCAACCGCGTGCAACATCAGAAGGGCCTCTCCGATGATGCCTTCGAACGGCTCTATCCGGATGAGGAGGCGTGCCGAAAAGCGTGGTTCGCTTGGCGCT
>CAJBVW010000143.1 GCA_903959175.1 uncultured Pseudomonadota bacterium | reverse complement strand
GCGGCTCCCGCAGACCCCGCCGCGACCGCCGCACCCGTCGAGGGCGCGGCCCCCGCGGACGCCGCCCCGCCGGCCGCCCCCAAGTAGCGACGACCGAGACTCCGGCGGCGCGCTTGCGACGCCGAGGTCTCGCACGCCGTGACGCTGCCGCTACTCGCGCTACGGCGCCGAGAGCTCGACGGCCGCCCGCCGCGTATCCCACGCCTGCGACGCCTGCTGGAGCTCCCGCCGCACGACCTGGTACACGCCGGGGTCGTAGGTGAGCGCGGTGTGGCCGACCCCTTGGACGGGGCGGTTGTGCAGGGAGATCTCCCCCGCGCGCGGCACGAGCACGGACGACCACCACGGGCACACGAGGTCGTGCCGGCTGTAGACGCTCACGAGCGGCACCTGCGCGGGGAAAGGATGCTCGCGGAGCCGGCGCACGAAGGCCGAGTTGGGCAGCAGATCGTAGGGGCTGCGCGAGAGGATGCCGGCGCCCATCAACCACACGCCGAGCGCGGCGGTGGGGGTGCCGTGGTGCGGGGTGCCGAGAGTGATGAGCGACTTGACGCGCGACGCGCCGCCGAAGTGCTGGATGTACTCGCGCGCGATGAGGCCGCCCTTGCTGTGCCCCACGATGTGGAAGCTATCGAGGCCGGTGCGCGCGCAGATGCGCTCGAGCTTCTCCGCGATGTGCTCCGCGAGCTGGCCGGGGCGCTCGGTGTTGAAGCGCGCGAGCAGCCCGCCGAGATCGAAGCTGAAGACGCCGAAACCGTCGTACCGCAGCCGATCTTCCATGACCTCCCAGACGTTTCGGGTCTGGAAGAAGCCGTGGAGGAGCAGCACCGCCTGGTCCTGCTGCGCGAAGTCGTCACGACGGACGACGCGGTTGCCCCGCCCGTAGACCTTCCGGACGCTCCCGAGCTGGTCGCGGAGCGCCCGATAGAGGCGACGGGGAGAGGTCGGCGAGTTCACCACGCCCTCTGTTATCACTGTGCTACGGTACCGGCCGAGAACGGAGATTCGATGTTGCTGCGTGCGTTGCCCGTCGTGCTGATTTCCTGGGCCCTCGTCGGCTGCGCCCCGGACGAGGAGGAGGACTCCAAGGCCCCGCCGATCAACGAGGGCGGCGACACCGCCGTCACCGTCTGCGAGGGCACGGCGCCCGTCCTGACCGAGCTGGTTATCTCGAACGGCGGCATTCAGGACTTCGAGGGCGAGGACTCCCCCTCGATGGTCGTCGCCGCGACCGGCACGGACGCCGACAGCGATCTGCACAGGATGGACCTGCGTCTCTGGTGGGACGACGTGGTGGACGGCGCGGTCGACACGAGCGCCACCGGCACGGCCGCCGGCTACTACGCGATGGACCCCGACCCCTGCGCCACCGCCGAGGCCACCTACGGCATCGTGTTCGAGGTCGACAACAACCGCTTCCTGTTCGGCACCGCCTACGAATTCGCGGCCGTGATCTACGACGATGCGGGCCTCGAGTCCGCGATGTTCATCGACGACGGCATCGCCCCCAACGAAGACGGCTCGGACGGCTAGTCGCGGGCGTAGGGTGCGGCCCGCGTTAGTGTGCGCGCCCCCGCCCGCGGAGCCGCATGAGTGACGCCTACAAGACCGCCGGAGTCGACATCGAAGCCGGGGACGAGGTCGTGGACCGCATCAAGCGGCACGTCCGGAGCACCTACCGGCCGGGCGTCGTGGGCGACATCGGCGGCTTTGGCGGCCTATTTTCCCTCATGGGCCGCTACAAGGATCCCCTCCTCGTCAGCGGCACCGACGGCGTCGGCACCAAGCTCCTGCTCGCGCAGCGGCTCCAGCGGCACGACACCATCGGCGTCGACCTCGTCGCCATGTGTGTGAACGACGTGGTGGTCTGCGGCGCAGAGCCCCTCTTCTTCCTCGACTACTTCGCCACGGGCAAGCTCCGCCCGGCCGAGGCCGAGCAGGTCGTCGCCGGCATCGCCGAGGGCTGCCGCCAGGCCGGCTGCGCGCTCATCGGCGGAGAGACCGCCGAGATGCCGGGCATGTACGCCCCCGGTCACTACGACCTCGCCGGCTTCTGCGTCGGCGCGGTCGAGCGCGCCGAGATGATCGACGGCAGCCGCATCACCCCGGGGGACGCCATCGTCGGCCTCCCCTCCTCCGGCGTCCACAGCAACGGCTTCTCGCTCGTCCGCCACCTGCTCGACGGCCTCCCGATGGACCAGGACAATTGGGGCCTCGGCGCCCCCCTCGGCGAGGTCCTGCTCCGCCCGACGGCCATCTACGTCAAGCAGCTCCTCGACCTGCGCACCCGCTACGATCTGCTCGGGATGGCCCACATCACCGGCGGCGGCTTCACCGGGAACGTGCCCCGCGTGCTCCCGCCGGGCATGGGCGCGCGCCTGCACGCGGGGAGCTGGCCGGTGCTCCCCATCTTCGACCTGTTGCGCGCGAAGGGCAACCTGACCGACGCCGAGATGTACCGCACGTTCAACAACGGCATCGGCATGATCGTCGTGGTCCGCCCCGACGTGGCGGACGCCTTCGCGAAGGAGGCCGGCGGCTACCGCATGGGCGAGGTCGTGGCCGACCCGGAACAGGAAGCGGTGGTCGTGTGAGCGGCGCGCGGGCCCGGGTGGGCGTGCTCGTCTCCGGCGGGGGCACGAACCTCCAGGCCCTGCTCGACGCCGCCGCGGATCCCACGTTCCCCGCCGAGATCGTGCGGGTGGTCACCAACGTCCCCGGCGCCTACGCCCTCACGCGGGCCGAGGCCGCCGGCGTCGCGACGAGCACGATCCCCTCCAAGGGCGTGCCCCGCGAGGACTTCGAGCGCGCGCTCCTCGCGGACCTCGGCGCGGTCGACTGGGTGTGCCTCGCGGGCTTCATGCGCGTGCTCACCCCCACGTTCCTCGGGGCCTTCCCCGGGCGCGTGCTGAACATCCACCCGGCGCTGCTCCCCGCGTTCCCGGGCACGCACGGGCCGCGCCAGGCGCTGGAGCACGGCGCGGTGCAGGCGGGGGCCACCGTGCACCTCGTGGACGCCGGCGTCGACACCGGGCCCATCCTGGCGCAGGGCAGCGTGCCCGTCCTGGACGAGGACACGGAGGCCACCCTGGCCGCGCGCATCCTGGGCGTGGAGCACCGGCTCTACCCGATGGTGCTGCGCTGGGCCGCGGAGGGCCGCATCACCGTCGAGGGGCGGCGCGCCAAGGTGGCGCTGCGAGCGGGCGAGGCGCGCTGGATCACGGGGTGATCCGGCGCCGCCCGGGCTTCAGTGACGCCGGTGACCGTAGTCCGGGAGCGCCTGCTTCTGGACGTAGTCGTTCGTGTAGTAGCCGCCGCCCTCGTGGGGGCGCATCGGAGAGTCACGACGGCTGAACACCTCGTCCCGCAGGAGGCCACCGAGGAGCTGCCGGCCGGGCAGGCCGTGCTTGAGCCAGCGCTCGCGGAGGCGACGGTAGACGATCTCTTCGTCCTCCGTGGGCGCGCCGACGAGCTTGCGCAGCGAGGTGTCGATGTACGCGGAGGTCTCCGCGTTGAAGGGCACCTGGGCCTCTTCGAAGAGGTCGGTGAGCCAGTCGAGGTAGGCGGCGGGCATGAGGGCGCTCCCCATCACAAAAGAGGTGGCGACCTATCCCGACGCGAGGCTCACAGCCAGGGCGAGCGCGGGTTCCAGTCGAAGCGATCGAGGTCGTACCGGGTGATCATCTCCCCCAGCTTCTTCGCGTAGCGCGGATCGGTCGCGTAGGTGCCCTGGAGGGCGCGGGCGTAGGCGCCGGTGTCCTCCGCGACGGCGCGGGCGCGGGCGTAGTGGCGGCTGTTCGCGAGGATGCGCGCGTGGTCCTCGAGGGCCTGCCCGACGTCGACGTAGGCGCGGAACAGGGCGGTCTTCACCCGGCGGCGGCCGTTCTTGTACTCGACCACCTTGCGGCGGTTGCTGCCGGCGGGGCCCTCGCCCTTGAGGCCGAACAGGTTGTACGACGGCGCCGACTTGCCCCAGTTGCTCTCGAGGATCGCCTGGGCGACCGTCACCGACGCGGGCACGCCGAGCTTCCAGTCCGACCACATGGCGCCCTCGGCCACCGTATCGACGAAGGCGCCGCGGTAGCCGGTCGGGAGCGGGACCGCGGAGATCGCGAGCTTCATGCGCAGGGAGACGAGCTCGCGTGCGAGGGCGTCCCGCGTCTCGTCGTCCAGCGGATCGTCGGCACCGGTACGCCGTTCGTGCAGATCTGTCAGGAGCTCGTCAACAAGCGTCGCAGCCTCGGCCGGCGCGCCGTCCGCCAGCGAGATCACCCGGTCGACCCGCGCCCGGATACGTGCGCCGGGGCCCCGCTGCGACAGCCCGTCGACGTTGGCCTCGTGCGGGGCCGCCTGTCCCATGTCCTGGATCATCCAGCCGAAAAGCAGGGAGATCCCGACAAAGGTACGAATGAACTTCAGCTCGGCTCCAGATTGGGATTGCGATGGTAATCAACCCCACACCAAAGGGAAAGGGTTTGACACGTCAAGAGCAGCCCTAGAACGTGGCTCATTCCCGAGAGCTGGTTACGGTCTCCGGCGTGAAGACACTCGCGTTGTGGTTCGATTATTCCTGTCCGTACGCCTACCTGGCGTCCACCCAGGCCGAGGCCCTCGCCGCCCGCGCCGGCGCCCGGCTGGTGTGGAAGCCGATGTTGTTGGGAGGGGTCTTCGCGGCCCGTGCCACCCCGCAAAACCTGTCGGGCACGCTGTCTCCGCAGAAGGCGCGGCACATGACGGCCGACCTCGCGCGCTACGCCGATCTTTTCGGCGTCCCGCTCGTGATGCCCGCGGAGCACCCCCGCCGCACCGTGTCCGCGTTGCGCGCGACGCTGGCGCGCGGCTGTGACCCCGCGGTGATCCACGCCTTCTACCGGGCCTACTGGGTGGACGGCCGCGCGATCGAGTCGGACGAGGTGGTGCGCGCCGTCGCCGGCGACGTGGATCTGGCCGCTCACCGCGACGACCTACGCGCACGCACCGACGAGGCCATCGCCCTCGGTATTTTCGGCGCGCCCACCTTCCAGGTCGGCTCCGCGCTCTTCTGGGGCCAGGACCGCCTCCACTTCGTCGAGCACGCCCTCGCCGCCCTCCCGGACTCCGCCGCATGACGCTCGACTTCTGGTTCGACTTCTCCTCGCCCTACGCCTACCTCGCCTCCACCCAGATCGACGGGATCGCGGCGCGCACGGGCGCGACGCTCCGGTGGCGCCCCATGCTGCTCGGCGCGGTGTTCAAGGAGGTCGGGCAGGTCTCCGTGCCGATGGCCGCGGCGAGCCCCGCCAAGCAGCTCTACTACGTGCAGGACATGGCCCGTTGGGCGACCTGGTGGGGCGTGCCCTACCGCTTCCCCTCCGCGTTCCCCATCCGCAGCATCCTGCCGCTGCGCACCTTCCTCGCGTACGAGGCCCTCGGGCTCGGGGATCCCCTGCCCTTCGCGCGCGCCGTCTACCACGCGGCCTGGGCGGAGGACCGCGACATCACCGACCCCGACGTGCTCCGCGCGTGCGGCGCCCCCGAAGCCGCGCTCGCCGCCGCGCCCGAGATGAAGCAGGCGCTGATCGACGCCACGAGCGCCGCCGTCGCCGCGGGCGTGTTCGGCGCGCCCACCTGCATCGTGGACGGCACGTGGCTCTTCTGGGGCCAGGACCGTCTCGACATGGTCGAGAAGTGCCTGAACGGGTGGGTCCCGCCCGCGTAGCCGCGGCCGCCCCTCGGCCTAGACCGCCGCCATCTTGAGGCCGAGCTCGGCCGCGCGCTCCTCCAGCGCCCCGAGGAGCCGCCCGATGGACGCGCGCAGGCTCGGGTGCGCCAGGGACGCGAGGGCCTCCTCCAGCCCGAACCAGCGCACCGCGTCGATGCCCTCGCCCGTCGCGGGGTCGAAGGTGCCGACGTCGCAGGAGGCCTCGAGCACGTAGAGGTAGATGGTCTTGAGGCGAGGCGAGCCGTCCGGCGTGCAGAACCCGTAGCGGATCGTGCCGAGCTCGCCGCGCACCTCGATCGGCGCGCGCACGCCCATCTCCTCGCAGACCTCGCGGATGGCGGTCTGCTGCGGGGCCTCGCCGGCCTCGATCTTGCCCTTGGCGACCTCCCAGGTGGAGCCGCCGCGGCGGCAGACGCGGATGAGCGCGATGCGGGGCACGCCGGTCGTCCATTCGACGAGGAAGCCGCCGGCGGAGGCCTGCTCGGCGAAGCCCTCCCGGAGGTTGAGGACGTGGCGGATCGGCACGCTGCGCGCGACGAAGTGCCCGGCGCGCGTGCGCTCGAACTGCACGCCGTCCCGGCGGGCGCGCGCGGCGTCGACGTAGAGGACGACGGGGTCCTCCCACTGGCGGTGCGCGACGCGCCAGGCGTGGCCCTCGCCGCGGGCCAGCTGGACAGGGGCGCCGCCGGGGTCGACGAGCTGGCCGGACTCCACGAAGGCCTCGACGCGGGAGCGCGGGGTCGCGTGGTAGAGGATGTCCGGCCCGCAGAGCGGCGCGCGCGGGTAGGCGCAGGTGCCGAGGCGCACGCGGCCGTCGCACACCTCGAAGCGGCCGCCCCCGTAGCGGGAGGCGGTGACGAGCACCTCCTCGTCGCTCACGGTGCGCCGGATGACGTGGCTCGTCGCGGTGGCCACGGCAGACACAGGAAACCACCCGTCCTCATCCGCGGAGAGCCCAGCAGCGTCCGAGCCGTGGCGGAGGAGGTAGGAGAGCGTCTTGCTGAGTCGGATGAAGTCGAGGCCCGCCAACGGGGGCTCCGTACAGGATGCTTAGCATTCTTGGTCGCAGTGCCCGGACGTGTCAAGACCCACCCGCGCGACGGCCGCCCGGATCGCGGCGAAACGGTGAGATCCCCTCACATCGGTGGGTCGACAAGATCGCGCCAGAGCCGATCCGCGCGCTCGGCGGCGATGCTCACGTGGGAGCAGAACCACGCCCAGCGGCCGAGGCGATCCTCGGGCGGGAGGTCCCCCGGGAGCTCGACCGGGTGGGCCGCGCTGTCGGTGAACTTGCCGCCGAGGAAGCGGTAGGTTTCGAGGAGGCCGGCCTGCGCCTGGTGGTTGCCCTGCGTGGCGCCGAGCGCGCGGCCGAGCCCGAAGGCGACGGCGTCCGCGGCGGGCGGGAGCGGCGGGAGCATCCCCTGCGGGGGCAGGAGCGAGAGGTGCGCGGCGAGCTCGGTGAGCGCGTCGATCCAGGCGCGGTCGCCGTCCGCCTGCGCGAGCTCCTCCGCGGCGCGCACGAAGGCCTCGACCTCCTCGCGGAGCGGCGGCGCGAGGCGCGCGAGCGTGGTCTCGAGGGAGACGCCGGCGTCCTCGTCGAAGTCGCCGCCCAGGTAGGCGGTCACGGGGGCGCCCCGTTCGCCGGTGAGCGCGCGGCCGGCGCGGAGCGCGAGGGCGATGCGCGTGAGCGGCGGGGCCGGGGCGCCGAAGAGGAGGTCGAGCACGGCGGCCTCGGGGGCGAACCCGAGGACCTCGGCGGCGTGGAGGAAGGCGCGGACCTGGGCGCGCGCGGCGCTGCGCGGATCGCGGCGGTAGCGCACGAAGGCGCGCGTGGCGGGGTGGACGCCCTCGCCGGAGCGGTCGACGAAGAACCACTCGGAGCGCCCGTCCGGCGTGAGGCTCACCGCGAGGGGCGCGCGCGCCGGGCCGGGCACGACGACGAGGGCGCCGCTGCCGTACTCGCGCCCGACCCCGCACGAGGCCAGCGGCGCGCTGTGGAGGATGGCGGGGCCCTCGACGACGCCGATGTCGCCGGGGTCTCCGACGATCTCGACCTTCACGCGCTGACCGAAGCTCCGCGCGCGAGAGAGCAGCAGGATCCCGGCCACCATCGTGGCGGGGCTCGTACCTTTCAGGGCGATGTTCATCCGATCTCCCGTGCGGCGTCGCGGCGACGGAGCGCGTGGCGCGCGAGGTGGAAGGGCCCGAGGAGGAGCACGCCGCTGGCGAGCACCGCCCAGACCCCGACCTTGACGCCCGCTCCCGCGGCGAGGACCGCCGCGAGCAGACCGCCAGCCACCATCATACCGAACCCTACGCGCCCGACGAGGTGCGGAGGGTCCCAACCGTTCAACAACAGGACGGCGGCCTCGTCCGGCTCGAAGCCCTCGCGCCACCGCACGAAGCGCGCCGCGTGCTGGAGCAACGTGACGCCGCCGAGCAGGCACGCGCTGGAGATCAGCGTCAGCACGAGGAGGAGCGGCGGGCGCTTCGGCTCCTCCACGAGGAAGAGGAGGCCGCCCCAGTCGAGCACCGCCATCGCGAAGAACCAGACCGTGATCTCGTCGGACGCGAGCCGGCTCCACCGCGCGAGCGCCGCCGGCCGCTTGCCGCCCGGCACGTCCCCCGCGGCGCGGGTGCGCGCGACGCCCCGGCCCTGCACGTACTCCACGCTCTCCGCGTGGAAGCGCACGGCCACCAGCCCGCCGGGCAAGGCCCCCTCGGGGAGCCAGTGCATCAGCTCGGCCCGGCGCGGCTCGTTCTGCACGGAGCGCCCGGCCACCGCGCGCCCGCTCACGCGGACGATCCAGTCGTCCACGCGGTCTTCGGCGACGAACGAGGCGTTGGTCGTCTCCAGGAGGCCCCGCTCGACGACGCCGCCGCGCGGCACGAGCACGAAGAGCTGCTTCGCGAGCGGCGCGAGGTGGGCGTCCGCCGCGCCCCCGCCGTCCTCGCCCACGGTGAACTTCACGCGGGTGTGGGTCGAGAGCCGCTCCAGAACCTCGTCCGGGAGCTC
Source organism: uncultured Pseudomonadota bacterium (assembly GCA_903959175.1). Classification (GTDB taxonomy): domain Bacteria; phylum Myxococcota_A; class UBA796; order UBA796; family SXON01; genus CAJBVW01. The sequence goes on along the minus strand of CAJBVW010000143.1, from coordinate 18,841 downwards.
GGCCATCAAGCGCGCGACGCGACGATCACCAGGTCCTCGCCGTCCACCGACACGTCGACCCGCTCGCCGTCCGCCGCGGCGGGGCCGAGCGTGGAGACCGTGGCCTCCTCGATCTGGGCGCCGAACCGGCCGACCATGCGCCCGGTGCGCGCGCCGCCCTCGACCGCGATGCGGACCTGGGCCTCATAGGCGATGCCCCAGCCCTTGCGGACGGCCTGGACGCGGCTGATGACCTCGCGCGCGAGGCCCTCCTCGAGGAGGTCCTCGTCGAGCGCGGCGTGGAGCGCGACGACCGCGCTGGCCGAGCCGGTGGCCTGGAAGCCGGGGAGCGGCTCGACCGCGGTGACGATCTCTGCGGGGCCGAGCGTGACGGGGCCGCTGGGGAGCTCGACGGTGAGGCCGCCGGAGAGGACCTTGGCGCGGACCTCGCCGCCGTCCATCGTCGTGAGCACTGCCGCGCATGCCTTCATGTCCTTGCCGAGACGGGCGCCGAGCGCCTTGAAGTCGGGCTTGACCTTGAAGCGCACGAAGCGGGTCGCGTCGGTGGAGAAGCGGACCTCGCGGACGTTCAGCTCGTCGCGCAGGAGCTCGACCAGGGGCGCGAGGGCGGCGGCGAGCTCGGGGCGCGCGAGCACGATCTCGGCGGCCGCGAGGGGCTGGCGCACGCGCACGCCGACCGCGGTGCGCGCGGAGAGGCCGAGCGAGGCGAGCTCGCGGACGAGGGCCATGTGCTCGGCGAGCGCGGGGGCCTGCCGGGCGTCGTCCGGCTCGGGCCAGGACGTGAGGTGGATGCTCTCGGGCGCGCCGCCCGTCGCGGAGGCAGGCACGAGCGAGCGGTACATCGCCTCGGCCATGAACGGCACGAAGGGCGCGGTGAGCCCCGACAGCGTGCGAAGCACGTGGTGGAGCGTGTCCTTCGCGTCCTGCGCGTCGGGACCGTCGAAGCGATCGCGGCTGCGGCGCAGCCACCAGTTCGACAGGCCCTCGACGAAGGTCTGGATGGCGCGCGCGGGCTCGTAGAGGCGGTAGGCGTCGAGCCAGCGGGTCGTGTCGCGCACGAGCGTGTCGAGCTCGGAGAGCACCCACTTGTCGAGCAGGTGCTCGGCGCGCGGCGCGGCGGGGACGTGGTCCCCGGCGTTGAGCACGTAGAACTGGTGCACGTTCTTGAGGCGGAACAGGAACTCGCGCTGCCCCTCGAGGATGGCCTTGAGCGAGATGCGGGTGTTGTTCCACGGCGGGTTCGACGCGTAGAAGAGCCACCGGAAGGCGTCGGCGCCCGGGGCCGGGAACGGCGCGTGGAGCACCAATTGTCCGTCCGGAGCGAGCCGCGCGATGTCCGCGGGGTGGAGGTGGACGGTGTCCTTCTCCTTGACCGCGCGCCCGACGACCTCGAAGAGCGTCCCGTCGGTGCCCTTGAGGCGCTCGTCCGGGTTGAGCGCGAGGCTCTTGACCTGGAGGGGCTTGAAGCCGACCTGCCCAGGGCTGAGGGTCGTGTCCTCCTTGACCTTGGACTTCATCCATCCCTTGAGGACGAGGTCCGGAGAGGTGTAATTTCCCTTGGACTTCGACTCCTTCTTCCCGTCCACGTCGCACACGTGCCCGAGCACGATGCAGTTGCGATAGGGCCGCGGGAAACCGACCGCGTCGAGGCCCAGCTCGGCGCAGGTCTCGTCGTCGAAGAGCAGCGTCGAGATCATCAGCAGCGAGTAGAACCACCCGCGCGTCTGATCGACGGCCTCCGAGATGAAGTCCGCCGGGAAGGCGGCCTTGAAGGCCTCCTGCCCCTGGTGCGGGAAGCCGTGCTGCGCGAAGGGCATACAGCCGGAGTCGAACCAGCAGTCGATGACCTCGGGCACGCGGGTCATGGTCTGCCCGCAGGCGTCGCATGGGAAGGTCACCCGGTCGATCCAGGGCTTGTGGACCTGGAGGTCACGGTCGACGGAGGGGTCGAACGCGTCGGGGTTACGACGAGCGATCTCGGCGGTGGACGCGGGGGCCACGCGCGCGCCGCAGCCGGCGCACGACCAGATGTTGAGCGGGGTGCCCCAGAAGCGCTCGCGGGAGAGCGCCCAGTCGACGTTGTTGCGGAGGAAGTCGCCGAAGCGGCCCTCCTTGATCGTCTCCGGGAGCCAGTTGACCGCCTGGTTGTTCGCCAGCGCCGCCGCGTTCAGGGCGGTGGTGCGGATGAACCACGCGGGGCGCGCGTACTGGATGAGGGGGTCGTTCTCGGCGCGGGGGCAGAAGGGGTACTCGTGGCGGTACACCTCCTTCTTGAACAGGGCGCCGCGCTCCTCGAGGTCACGCACGATGTCCTTGTCGGCCTCCTTGCAGAAGCGGCCGGCCCACGGCGTGACCGCGGCGACGAACGTGCCGTCCGACGCGACGAGCTGGAGGAAGCCGAGGCCGTGCTCCTTGCGGGCGGCGAAGTCGTCCTCGCCGAAGGCCGGCGCGGTGTGGACGATGCCGGTGCCCGCGCCGAGCGTGACGTGCGCGCCCGGGACGACAACGTAGGACGTGCCGCCGGCGGGCTCCTCGAAGCGGTAGGGGGGCTCGTACTCCAACCCCACGAGGTCGCTGCCCTTCACGACCTTCTCGACCTCACCCTCGACCTGCTCCTTGAGCGCGTCGGCGACGATGAGGAGCTCGCTGACGCCCGCGGCGGAGGTGTGCCGCACGAAGGCGTAGTCGAGCGTCGGGTTGACCGCGAGCGCGACGTTGGACGGGAGGGTCCACGGGGTGGTCGTCCACGCGAGGAAGCTCGTGCCGGGCTGGCCCTTGACGGGGAAGCGCACGGTGACCGAGGGATCGTCCACCGTCTTGTAGCCCTCGCCGACCTCACCCGAGGAGAGCGCGGTGCCGCCCTGGGGCCACCACCAGACCACCTTGTAGTCCTGGTACAACAGGCCCTTCTCGAAGAGCTTGGACAGGGCCCACCAGACGCTCTCGATGTAGCTGCGGTGGTAGGTGACGTAGGCCTTGGACGTGTCGAGCCAGAAGCCGACGCGGTCGGTCAGCTCCTCCCACTCGGTCGTGTACTTGAAGACGGACTGAATGCACTTCGTCGCGAAGGGCTCCACGCCGAAGGCCTCGATCGCGGCCTTGCCGTGAATCCCGAGGTCCTTCTCGACCTCGACCTCGACCGGGAGGCCGTGGGTGTCCCAGCCGGCCTGCCGCGGCACGGAGTACCCGCGCATCGTGCGGTAGCGGGGGACCAGATCCTTCATCACGCGCGTGAGGACGTGGCCGTTGTGCGGCATGCCGTTCGCGGTCGGGGGGCCCTCGTAGAACACGAAGCGGGGCTTGCCCTCGGAGTTGGCCATGCTCTTCTGGAAGATCGCCTTCTCCTTCCAGAACGCCAGCACCTCGGCTTCGAGCTCGGGGGGGGACTTCAGCTCGGCGTACCGGCCCATGGCGCGTTCTCCTACGAGCGGCGGCTTCTATCGCGTCGGGGGCCCGCGCTCCAGCGGGGAGCCCCTCTCCGTCAATCTCACCAGCGGGGCGCGGAACGTGTGAATAGGTACACGCCCGGAGGCGTAGGTTCGGCGATGTGGTACGCGCTCGTGGCCCAAGCGGCCGCACAAGCTCCCCCCCCGCTGTCTCCGGACGCCCGCTTCGCCGTGGCGCTGTTCTGCAACCCGACGTGCTCCGAGGAGGTCGCCGACACGCTCGACGACGGACTCAGCATGATCGCGGCCAAGAACGGCTTCCCCGACGAGGCCCCCAAGCCCCTCCGCGTGATGGGCATGGCGGGCACCGACTTCGGCATCCCCGACGCCACGTTCGTCGAGCTCTACGGCGTCGGGGTCGACCGCCCGGAGGCGCTCGAGAAGTCCGAGGAGGTCCTGCTCGCGTGGTTCGCCACGCCCCGGGACCGCGCCGGTGAGACCCTCGCCGTTGTCCACGCCGCGTTCGCGGCAGCGGCGACGCAGGGCGGCGGCTGGGTCGAGGACCTCGACACGCAGCGGCTGTACGGCGCCGAGGCCTGGGCGAAGCTCGATCCGAAGGGCCCCATCGTCGACTGGTTCGTGGTGGACGCCGCGCCCCAGGACCCCGCGAACGAGGACGGCGACCTGCGGCTGGTGACCCGCGGCCTGCGCCGCTACGGGGACTTCGAGCTGGTCGTCGAGAACGTGCCGGTCGAGGCCGGCGGGGACGTGTCTCTGGTGATGAACGCGCTCGCCGACGCCCTGCGCACGCGGTCGAACGTGCCGTTCAACCTGACGTTGAACACGAAGACCGTCCGCGGTACCGCGAGCTTCCGCAGCATCGCCCCGCGCGAGGACGACCCCGAGGGGCCGCTCCTGCGCGCGACCCTCGAGGGCGACATCACCGTGCCCGCGCAGGAGGCCGAGGCCGCCCCCCTCGCGCCCCCCGTGGAGGCGCCCCTCGCGCCCCCCGAGGAGGCGCCCCTCGCGCCCCCCGAGGAGGCGCCGCCGATGCCTCCCCCCGTCGCGATCGCCGCGGCGACGCCCGCCCCCGCGCCGGCCCTACCGCCGATCGCCACCGATCGCCCCGCCCCCGCCACCCTCGAGGACACCCAGCGCCTCGCGCTCGACCGCTTCGCGCGCGTCGTGGTCCCCGCGTTCCAGGCCGGACTGCCGAGCGGAGAGGCCGTCGCCGTGAAGGTCCCCTTCCCCACCCGCGTCGGCGGCGTCGAGTACATGTGGGTCGAGCTCACGTCCGTGCGTGGCGACGAGCTCGCGGGCACGCTCCTGAACGACCCCTACGACGTGGACGGCCTGAACAAGGGCGACCCCATCACGCTCCGCCAGGGCGAGATGTTCGACTACGTCTGGAAGAAGGCGGATGGTTCGCGCGAGGGCAACACCACGGCGCCGTTCCTGCGCTAAGCGACCGCCGCGCGGAGGCGCCCGGCCAGCCACGCGACCGGCGCCACGGTGACCCCGCTCCACACCGCCATCGCGAGCGCGCGCGCGACCGGGGTGCGGACGGTGGCGTCGAGCCAGGCCCATGTGTCGAGGGCCATCCCCGGCCTTGCATATTCGAGCCCGTAGACGCCGAGCGCCACGAGCACGGCGGCGACGAGCGCCGGGCGCCACCACGCGGCGAGATCGATGCTGGACGGCGCCATCTCCGCGGTGATCGAGAAGCCGAGCGCGAGCCCCGCCCAGAGCTCCCACCGCGTCGGGTCGACCGCGCGGAGCACCGGGAGGAGCCCGGAGGCGCTCGACGGCAGGCCCGGCACCCCCGCGAGCGGCTGGAGGAAGGCGAGCGCCGCCACCGCCACGAACACGGGGGCGACGGGCGAGACGAGGTTGGTGAACCACGGCCGGGCGATGCCGATCCACGCCGGGCCCGGGCGGACGTGCCCCCGGCCGGAGGGGTCCCCGAGGGAGACGGAGAGGTCCGCCACGGTGTAGCCGGTGAGGAGCATCGCGAAGGCGTGCGCGAGCTCGTGGAGGAGGTTCCCCGGGAGGCGCACGAGGTGTTGGAGCGTGCCGCCGCCGAGCCGGCCGAGGAGGCGGCGGTGCACCAGCGTCGCGATCGCGAGGGCGACCGCGAGCAGGACGACGCTGCCGAGGGGGACGCCGGCGACGCTCATCGGCCGAACGCCGCGTAGGCGGCGGGCAGATCGAGGGGCTCGTCCACGAGGGTGGTGGCGCCCTCGCGGAGCTCGAGGAGCACGACCTCGTCGCCGAGGCGGGCGCGGCGCGCGAGGGGGAGCCCGGCGAGATCGCGCTCGCGCTCGCGACGGGTCACGAGGCACACGCGCGGGGCGAGGCGGAGGCCGGCCTCGGCGAAGGCGCGGACGTCCCCGTGGATCATGGAGCGGGAAGCTGCCTTCCAGGGGTCCGGGGAGCGGGGCTCGTCGGGCGGGAACCAGGGCGGGTTGCTCACGACGAGGTCCGCGCGGGGGCCGTCCCAGGCGCGCACGTCGGCGTCGACGAAGGCGGCGGAGAGGCCCGACTCGGCGGCGCTCCGGCGCGCCAGGGCCGTCCAGCGCGGCTCGCGGTCGACCCCAGTGACGCGCACGCCGCGCCACGCGAGCAGCAGCCCGACGACGCCGCTGCCGCAGCCGAGGTCGATCGCGGTCGCGGGGGTGCCGCCGCCGAGGGCGAAGGCGGCGAGCGCGTAGACCTCGACGCCGAAGCGGTAGCCGCGCCTGGGCTGCCACACGACGAGGCCGGGCGCGGGGGTCTCGCGGGTGAGCAACGGGTCGGGAGCAGGCGGACGCTCGCCGTCGGTCACCACGAGGCGCCGATGTCCGTGCGCCACGCCGCGCCGTCGAAGCGGACCTCGGCGACGCCCGCGTACGCGCGCGCCCGGGCGGTGTCGGCGTCCGCGCCGAGGCCCACGATGCCGAGCACGCGGCCGCCCGTCGCCCGGAGCTGGCCGCCCACGCGCGCGGTGCCGGCCTGGAACACGACGAGATCGGCGGTGTCGGCGGGGAGGGCGCGGAGCTCGGCGTCCGCGCCGCGCTCCGGGTAGCCCTCGGCGGTGACGACCACGCAGCAGGCGGCGCCGGCCTTCCAGCGCAGCGTGTCCCCCGGGAGCTGGCCGAGCGCGGAGCCGAGCAGCCACGGCGCGAGGTCCTCGTCGAGGAGCGTCATGAGCGGCTGGCACTCGGGGTCCCCGAAGCGGACGTTGTACTCGAGGAGCCGCGGCCCGGTCGCGGTGAGCATGAAGCCGCCGTACAACACGCCGCGGAAGGGCGTCCCTTCGGCGGCCATGCCCGCAACGGAGCGGCGGAGCACGTCGTGACAGACGGCGAGGTCGGCGTCCGTGATGGCGACCGGCGCGACGGCGCCCATGCCGCCGGTGTTGGGGCCGAGATCCCCGTCGAACCGACGCTTGTGGTCGCGCGCAGGCAGGAGCGGCACCATGCGCGCGCCGTCGCAGAGGCCGAGCACGCTCACCTCCGCGCCGACCATCACCTCCTCGAGGAGGAGCTCGGCGTCGGGGCGGGCGGCGCGGGCCTGGGCGACGGCGGCGTCGGTCTCGGCGGCGTCCGCGCAGACCCAGACGCCCTTGCCCCCCGCGAGGCCGTCGAGCTTGACGACCCAGGCGTGCTCGGCGCGAAAGCGCTCACCGGGGGCGAGCACGCGCGCTGCGGCCGTCGGGAGGCCGTGGCGCAACGCAAAAGCCTTGGTGTAGACCTTGGAGGACTCGAGGCGCGCGGCGGCGGCGGAGGGGCCGAAGGCGGGGATGCCGCGGGCGGCGAGGGTGTCCACGAGGCCGGCGGCGAGGGGCGCCTCGGGGCCGATCACCACGAGGTCGACGCCCTGAGCGGCGTCGAGGGGATCTCCCCCGACGAGGCGGCCGAGCCCCTCAAAGCCGGGGTTTGCCTCGGTGAACCTGAGATCGTGACCGTGGCGGGCGAGCACCCACGCGAGCGCATGCTCGCGCCCACCACCGCCGACCAACAGGATGCGCATCACTCCTCCGCAACGCCACGTAGCGCGCGTCGCGCGACGAGGTCGGAGGGGTCCGCGGCGGCCGCGGCGCGGCGCGCCACGAGGGCGGCTGCGGCGTCGCCCTGCTTCGCGGCGGAGCGCGCGACGAGGAGCTGGAGCGAGGATGCCGGGACGACACCGCTGCGCGCCGCCGCGAGCGCGGACGCGGCCTCCTTGCCGCGGCCGAGCGCGAGGAGGGCCTCGGCGCGCACGAGCTGCCACGCCATCTCCTTGGGCCGGAGGGCGACGGCGAGGTCGAGGCGCGAGAGCGCTGCCTCCGGCTCTCCCCGTGCGAGGAGAACGCGCCCGGCGAGCGCGAGGGCGTCGGCGTCGGAGCCCCGCTCGGCGACGGGGACGATCGCGGCCGCGGCGTCGAGATCCCCGCCCAGCCACCCGACGGTGGCGAGCGCGAGCGCGAGGTCGTCCGTGCGCGTGGGGTCGTTGCCGAGCAGGGACGCGAGCCCGGCGCGGATCGGGGCGAGGTCCGCCGGGATGCGCAGGGAGCCGCCGTAGGGGCGGCGGCGCGCGTGGCGCCCGTCGATCGCCGCGATGGCGCCGCGCAGGCCCGCGACGGCGGCCGGACCGTTCTGGCCCGCGACCTGGGTGGCGGCCTGCCAGAGGTAGACGTCGGGCAGCGAGCGATCGGCCTGGATCGCAGATTCGACCTCGATCATCGCCTCGCGCGGGTGCTGGAGGGCGAGGTCGAGCGCGGCGCGCGCGAGCCAGGCGTTCGCGAGGTCGACGGGGGGCACGCCCTTGGTCTCCAGCGTCTCCCAGGCCTTCGCGGCGTCGGCGGCGTTCTTGGCGAGGAGCGCGATCGCGACGCGGACGTGCACGACGGCCGGATCGCCGGGGGCGATCTCGGCGGCGCGCGCTCCGGCCGCGGCGGCGTCGGCGGGGCTGCCCGCGCCGTCCCGCGCGAGGAGCCAGCGGGCCTGGGCCTCGTAGAGGCGGGCGTCGCGGCTGGGCGGCGCGTCCTTCACCTTCGCGAGGAGCGCGAGCGCCTCGGCCGGGGCGCCGCGGCCGACGGCGTCTCCCGCGGCCTCGACGAGCAGCGGCGCGGGCACGGGGTCCAGGCGGGCGACGAGCCGGCGTGCGGCGACGAAGGTGCCGTTGCGGAACGCGAGGAGCGCGTCCGCGGCGAGGAGCGTGTCGTCGTCGGGGAAGCGCGCGCGTTGGGCGGAGAGCCGCTCCTCCGCGCCGAGGGCCTCGGCGCGGGCGGCGAGGAGCGCGGCGCGCCGCGGGAGGTCACGGTTCTCGGGCCAGGCCGCGGCGAGTTGGTCGAGCGAGTAGAGGAGGTTCGCGGCCTCGGCCTCTTTGAGCACGGGCGCGGCGGCACCGAGGGTGTGGAGCTGGGCCTCGCGGCAGCCGAGGTCGGCCGGGGTGTCACGGAGGCACTCCTCCACGAACTTCCGGGCGGTCGCGAGATCGACGCGCGCCAAGGCGTCGAGCGCGTGGGCGCGGCGCACCGCCGGCGCGGTCGGCGCCGTACCGAGGGCGCGCCCGAGGAGGGCGGCGCGGAGCGCGGGGGCCTCGCCGGTGTCCGCGAGGAGCTCGGCGAGCAGGGCGAGCGCCTCGGGATCGTCCGGCGTGCGCCCCACGGCGCGCTCGGCCGCGACGATCGCGGCCGCGTGGCCCGTGGGCGTGGCGAGCAGGCGGGCGTCCCACGCGGCGGCGAGCAGGGTGGCGCGCGGCTCGTCGACGACGCCCACGCGGGTGAGGAGCTCGCCGAGGGGGGCTCCCACCGGGGGCGGCGGGGGGATCGGGGCGGCGACGGGCGCGGGCGGCCCGGCCATCAGGCTCTCCAACGAGGGCATCCCCTCAAGGAGCTCGGGGACCATGGGGGCGACGGCCACCCCGGCGACGGCGAGCACGCCGCCGAGGCCGAGGAGCACCAGCACCCGGCGCAGGGCGGGCGACATCGGCGCCGCGGGTGGGCGGGGCGGGGCGGCGGGCGGGGGCGGCGGTGGCAGGAGATCGAGGTGCCCCGCGAGGAAGAACGTCCGGAACGCGGCGTGGGCGGCGATCGGCGTGACCCCCGCGCCCTCGACCACGAGGTCGGTCCCGGCGAGGGTGCCGACGCGGAGGCGATCCCGCACGCCGTCGAGGTCCAGACGGACGCGTTCGGCGCCCGCGCGCACTTCCCATGTGACCGCGGCGCCCGTGCACCGATCGCACGTCGGCAGGGGGCGGAGCGTCGCCACGGTGACGGTGCGGCCGCACCGGACGCACGGGACCTGGAGCGTGGACTGCATGTCCCGTTTTGTACCTCAGTCGGAGGGGTCCGTGCGCGGAGAGCGCGGAACGGCGCGACGGGCGCGGATCGATCGCGCGCCGTCGCCACCACCGACGTCGAGGCGGGGGGCGTTGCGGGGGGCGGAGCCCCCTGCCCCAGGACAAGGAAGCCCTAATGCCGGAAGTGCCGTGCGCCGGTCATCGACATGGCCATCCCCGCGGTGCGCGCGGTGGCGAGGACCTCCTCGTCGCGGATCGAGCCGCCGGGCTGCACGATCGCGGTGATGCCGGCCGCGACCGCGACCTCCACGCCGTCCGCGAAGGGGAAGAAGGCGTCGGACGCGAGGACCGAGCCCGCGGTGGGGCGGAGCGCCTTGGAGACGGCGAGCTTGCACGAGTCGACGCGGCTCATCTGGCCCGCGCCGACGCCGTTCTGGACGATGCCGCCGTCCGCGATCGTCGCGAGGACGATAGCGTTCGACTTCACGTTGCGGCAGATGGCCCAGGCGAAGCGGAGGGCGCGGGCCTCGTCCGCGGTGGGGGGGCGGAGGGCGTCCGTCCACGCGGTCTCGTGGCCGATGTCCCAGTCCTGGAGGAGCCAACCGCCCTGCACGCGGCGGGCGTCCTGGCCGGCGGGGCGCGAGGCGGCCCAGTCGGCGGGGAGCTCCATGACGCGGAGGTTCTTCTTGGCGGCGAGCAGAGCGCGCGCGGCGTCGTCCACGCCGGGGGCCGCGATGACCTCGTAGAACACCTTGCTGTCGATGACCGCCTGCGCTTCGGCGGCGCCCATCGCCCGGTTGAAGGCGAGGATCCCGCCGTAGGCGCTGACCGGATCCGCCGAGAGCGCGAGGGCGTAGGCCTTGACCACGCCGTCGGGATGCACGGCCGATCCGCAGGGGTTCATGTGCTTGACGATGACGACGGCGGGCTCGTCGAACTCGAAGACGATGCGGAGCGTGGCGTCGAGGTCGGCGAGGTTGTTGAAGGAGAGCTCCTTGCCCTGGAGCTGGGTGGCGCGCGCGAGGGAGCGGCCGCCCTCGCCGGGGGTGGCGTAGAAGGCGGCGGACTGGTGCGGGTTCTCGCCGTAGCGCATGGCTTGGACGCGTCGGATCGGGATCGCGAGCTCGGCGGGTTCACCCTGGGGATCGAGGCGGGCGGCGAGCCAGGTGGAGACGACGGCGTCGTAGGTGGCGGTGTGGCGGTAGGCCTTGACCGCGAGGCGGCCGCGGACCCCGGGGGCCTCGGCGGTGTCCCCGGTGGCGGAGAGCACAGCGAGCACGCTGTCGTAGTCGGCGGGGTCGACGACGACGTAGACGCTGGCGTGGTTCTTGGCGGCGGCGCGCACCATGGCCGGGCCGCCGATGTCGATCTGCTCGATGGCCTCGGCGAGGCTGGCCCCGCCCGCGACGGTGGCCTCGAAGGGGTAGAGGTTGACGGCGACCACGTCGATGAAGCCGATGCCCTGCTCGGCGGCGACGGCGTCGTCCGGGCCGCGGCGGCCGAGGATCCCGCCGTGGATCTTGGGGTGGAGCGTCTTGACGCGGCCGTCGAAGATCTCGGGGGCACCGGTGTGCTCGGACACCTTGGTGACGGGGAGGCCCGCGGCGAGGAGCGCCTTGGCGGTGCCGCCGGTGGAGAGGAGGGTGAACCCCCGCTCGACGAGGCCCTGGGCGAAGGGCACGAGGCCCTTCTTGTCGGAGACGGAGAGGAGGGCGAGGCGCGGCATGAGGGCTCCCGGAGGCGCGCGCATCTAACCGCGTGCCCTACGGCGCGGAGGCGTCCGGCGCGAGGTGGCGGTAGGCGGCGACCTGGATCGTCTCGCCGCCGACGACGTGCCCGAGGAGGAGCACATTCTCGCCGACGAGATCGCGCAGCTCCGGGGCGGTGCCGTCCGCGATGACGAGGGTGCGCTTCGTGTTGCGGTCGTCGATGACGAGGCGGGAGCCGTAGGCGCGGAGGCGCCCGACGAAGCCCCCGGAGCCGTCCCCCGCGTCCTGCACGTACCAGTCCTTCACCCAGAGCCCGCGGCCGAGGCGGCGGCCCTCGACCTTGACGACCGTGCGGTCGAGGTAGCGGATGGCCTCGCTGTCCTCGTCGAGGTGGAGGCGGTAGGACGTCCCGTCGTACGTCAGGATGGTGACGACGTCGTCCCCCGGCTGGACGAGGCCGGCGCGGGAGGTGTGGAGGGCGCACCCGAGGAGGGCCAGGAGGAGCATGCGCTCGGGCTAACCCGGCAGGGATCGCCGGAACGTGGCGCGCGGGCCCGTCCGGCGATCCCGCCTTTTCGTGACCGGGGGCGCTACCAGGCGGCGCGCTCCGCGAGGCCGAGGGCGTACTCGGGCCACCACGTCCCGGCGGAGGGGCCGCCGTTGCAGCTCCCGTCGGACTCGCCGGGGGCCTTGATCCAGAGGAGGCCGTCCACGAGCGGGGCGCCGGTGTCGACGGTCGGCGGGAGGCCGAGGGCGCGGCCGTCAGGGTTGCACCATGCGTGGTCGGAGGTGGGGCCGAGGCCGTTACGGGCGGTGTCCGCGACGAAGTGGGCGCCGCCGGTGAGGGCGGAGATCGCCCCGCCGTACGCGAGGATGTCGTCCGTCCCCTCGAAGTTGGAGGTGTTCAGCGCGAAGCCGTCCGCCTCGGAGACGCCGGCCTGGACGAGGAGATCGGCCATCTCGTCGACGGGGTGCCAGGCGGAGTGCCCGGCGTCCAGGTAGACGACGCCGCCGGCAGCCTGGAGGGTGGCGGTCGCGTACGCCAGCAGGGCGAACCGATCGTCGGCCTCGCTCGAGGAGAGGCAGTCCATCATCGAGAGGCCGTCCGGCTCGAGCACGATCGCCGCGGCGCGCCCGCCGAGGCCCGTCGCGATGCCGTCGATCCACGCCTCGTACGCTGCGGTGTCCGCGGCGCCGCCGCCCGAGTAGCCGCCGCAGTCCCGGTTCGGGAGGTTGTACACCACGAACGCCATGGCCGCGCCCTCGGCGTCCGCGGTGTCCATCACGCCGCCGACGGTGACGGCGACGTCTCCGCTCCAGCCGCCGAGCCACTTCGCGACCGAATGATCCGCGATCTTGCTCCACAGCACGGCCTCGTCGGCGCTCGCGCCCGCGGCCTCGCGCGCCGCGTTGGAGTCGGGGTCGACCCAGAAGCGGAGGCCGGCGAGCGGGTTGTCACTCTCGGGCACCCCGCCCCCGGAGTCCGTGTCGCCGGGCGAACCCGAGTCATCTTCCGCACCAGTGTCACCCGGGACACCGCCTCCCGGCGGCGTGAACGTCGGCATCGGCATGATCGTGGGGCCCGAGGGGGACTCCGGATCGGCGGCGTCGGGGACGGCGGAGGAGAGACCGACGCACGCGGGGGTGAGAGCGAAGGCGAGGAGCGCGAGGAAGCGAGGGGGCATACCGTCTCCGGATCAGCTACAGTTGGTGTATTTCGCCCCGCGCATGCACGCACGTCGACCGCTTGATTGCGGCTTTCTCAGCCCTCCACGCGTCCTCCTGGGGCGCGAGAGCGCGGGCTCGGCGATTGGGGATGCCCAACTCTAAGCAATGCGACTGTTGGCTGTCAACGTTCCGGGCGGAGAGCGGGCGCCGGACGGGCGTGGACCAGCGGACGGCTGTCCGTCGGCACGTCGGGGGGCTGCTCGCCCGGCCGGAGCCTTGACGAACACCGCCCGATCCGGTAGTCTCCGGCCCCGCCGCAGGGAGCTTCCGGCCGTTGGGCCCGGTGCTTCCTGGGGATCCGGCCCCTTCGCTCCCGCGGGGCCCCACCGGAGACCGCATGCTCCTGCTGCCGAAGAAGATCGGCTCCTTCACGCTGCACCGCAAGCTCGGAACCGGCGGTGTCGCCGAGAGCTACATCGGGACCCACGACACGAACGGCGGCCGCGCGGTCGTCGTCCGGCGCGTGCTCCCGTACGTCCAGCGGGACACGACGCGCTCCGCCTCGATCGACGGGCGCGTGCGCGACCTCCTCGGGGTGCGGCACCCGTTCCTGGTCCACGTGATCGAGAGCTTCGCCGAGGGCGAGGAGCACTACATCGTCGAGGAGCACATCGACGGGGTAAACCTCGACAAGGTGCTCTCGTGGTGCCGTCAACACCAGCGCCAGATCCCGCACAACGTGTTCCTGAACATCGCGACGCAGGTGTGCAACGGCCTCGAGGCCCTGCACGGCCGCGCGGGCAAGGGCACGAGCGCGGAGCACGTGCTCCACCTCGCCCTCAAGCCGGGCTCGATCTTCGTCACGCGCGACGGCAAGGTGATGGTCGGCTCCTACGGCCTGACCCGCAGCCCCACGACCCTGCCGCACGGCGGCGTGGCCGGCCCCGTCCCCACGCGGATGGAGTACCTCTCCCCCGAGCAGACGCACCCGGACCAGAAGTTGACGCCTTCGAGCGACATCTTCGCGCTCGGCGCCGTCCTCTACGAGCTGCTCACGCTCGACTCGCTCTTCCGCGCCGACTCGAACCTGCAGACGATCCACCGCGTCCGCCGCGCCGAGGTCACCTCGCAGCTCCTCCGCGTGAAGGAGCTGATGCCGGGCCTCGACAAGGTGCTGTACCGCGCGCTGTCGCTCAACCCGCGGCACCGCTACCAGCGCGCCTTCGTGCTCCGCGAGGATCTCCGCGGCCTGATGGCCGGCTACTCCTTCGCGACCATCGCGGAGGACACCCGCACCTTTCTGGCGCCGCTGCTCGAGAACATCGCGCCGACCCTCGGCTCGGTGGACGCCGCGCAGGACGCCCGGCCGGACGCGGACAGCTTCAACGAGACGCCGATCACGCACGTGGACCTCGACCCGATGACCACGGCGTCGGTGGCCGCGCAGAACCTCGTCGAGAAGGTCGCGCGGCACCGGGGCCAGCTCGAGCCCTTCAGCGCGGACGACGTCGGCGAGTTCACCGAGAACACGAGCCCGCGCGGCGCCGAGGATCCCCCGACCGAGGTGCACGCCGAGCCGGTGCGCGCCGCCTACGAGGAGCTCGACCGCCCCACGCTCCCCGGGAAGGACCTCGACTATCCGCCGGAGAGCACGCTCGCGCTCGACTCCGCGCGCCGGCCGCCGCCCGACCCGACCGTGTCCTCGCCCGACGTCGGCCGCCTCCCGCCGCCGCCGCCGCTCCAGCTCGCGCCCGCGCGCCCGCTCCCGCCGGTGGGCCTCCCCGAGCTCCCCGAGGACACCGCGGCCTTCATCGCCCGCGAAGCCCCGGCGAACCCCAACGACACCGCGGCCTTCATCGCCCGCGAGGCCCCGCCGCTCCCCGCGCCGGCGCCGCCGCCCGAGCTCGTGCTCCCCTTCGCGCCGCCCGCCGGCCCCGCGCTCTCGCGCCCGATGCCCGGTCCGACGCTCACGCGGCCCATGCCGCCGCCCGTCGTCCCGCCGAGGCCCGTCGCGCCCTCCACGGCCACGCCGACGCTCACGCCCCTCTCGATGCCCAGCCCGGTGTCGATGGCGCCGGCCCCCGCGCCGGAGCCCGCGCCGGAGCCCGCGCCGCCGGCCGAGGCCTACAGCGCGCTCGACGAGCCCGAGCCGCCGCCCCCGGGCGGGCGGAGCTGGATCGTCGTCGGCGGGGCCGTCGCCGCGCTCGCCGCCGTGCTCACCTGCGCCGGCGTGGGTTGGCTGGGCTTCTCCGGGTTCACCGGCGGCACGACGCCGGAGGTCGCGTCCGGCGCAGACGTCCCCGTTCCCGACGCGGTCGCGGCCGCCCCTACCGAGGGTGCCCCCGCGGGCGACGCCGCCTCCGTGATGGCCGACGCCGCGCCGCCCCGCCTCGAGCCCATCGAGGAGCCGACCGACGCCGTGGTGGATGCCGCCCCCGCCGTGGCCGACGCCGCGCCGGTGGTCGCCCCCGCGCCCGTCGCCGCCCCCGCGCCCGTTGCCGCCCCGACGCCCCCGGCGGTTCGCGCCGAGCCCGTGCCCGTGGCAGCCTCCCGCCCGACGGCGTCCTCCACCGCGAGAGCCACGCCGGCCCCGGCCACCACCCCGGCCCCCGCCGCCACGCCGGCTCGCCCGACGACGTCGACGACCACGGCCTCCCCGCGCGTGGCGGTCTCGAACACGGCGTCCACGTCGTCGCCGGTCTCCACGCCGCGCGCCACGACGAGCACGCCCGCCGTCGCGAAGGCCGAGCCGACCCGCTCGTCCAGCAGCACGGCGCGCGCGGCCCCCCCGCCGGTCGCGACCTTCGAGGCGCCGGTCGACGTGTCGGTGGAAGAGGCGCCGGTGAGCGACCTCGACCCGTACGTGGAGGCCGCCAAGAAGGGCAAGCTCGCCACGACCGACACGGCCGTGCTCGAGATGGTGGACATCGCCGAGCCCAGCTACACCCGCTCGCGCGCGCTCCTGCTGATGAACGCCCAACGCAAGGGCGACGACAAGGCGACGCGGAAGTATCTCGACCAGATGATGCTGCTCCCCGAGAACCAATACAACCCGGTGTACCTGACCGACTACGCGCGGTGGCACGTCAACCACGCGGAGTACGAGAAGGCGCTGGAGAAGGCCTCGCTGGCCGAGCGCTACTGGGCGCGCATCCCGCCCGAGCTGGTATTCTCGAAGAAGGCAGAGATCTACGAGATCCAGGCCGCGGCGTATCAGGGCAAGTTCTACAAGTCCGACGAGGACCTCGAGCTGCTCGCCAGCGCAATCAAGGGCTGGGAGAAGTACCGGGTGCACGTCTCCACCAAGTCCCGCACGGACCTCCAGAAGCGCGCCGACACCGAGCTCGCGCGCCTCCAGGACATCCGGGAGAAGATCCAGTGAAGCGCCTCCTCGCCCCCCTCGCGCTCGCGCTGCTGCTGCTGCTCCCGGGCACCGCCGCCGCGAAGAACAAGCACTTCATCATGGGCACCGTGCTCGATCGCAACGGATCCCCCGTCGAGCGCGTGAACGTCACGCTCGCGCCGGGCAACGTCGAGATCATCACGGACGAAACCGGTACCTTCCTCATCGACTACCTGCGCGACGACGAGGGCAACCGCACCCGGCTGTCCAAGCGCACCGAGTACACGGTGACCTTCTTCAAGGTGGGCTTCCACGAGGAGTCGGTCACGGTCGCGTACAAGCGCGGCGAGCTCGCGATGGAGACGGTGACGCTCAAGGAAGAGACGATCAAGGTCGACCCCTCCTCCGACAACATCGACCCCGCCACCCTCACGAACCGCCAGCAGGACGCCGGCGGATCGTACGAGGGCGAGTAGTGTTGCTGCTCCCACTGCTCCTCGCCTGCGGCGGCGAGGCCGACGTCGTGACCGCGCCCCCCTCCCCCCTCGACGCGACGTGGGTGGCGACGCTCGTCCGCGCCCCCGAGCGCTTCGACGCGCTGATGGGCCCCGCCGACGGCCCCGATCGCGCCGGCTGGATCGCCCTCCACAAGAACGCGTGGCCGGCCGCCGTCGCGGGCACCGGCGCCCCCGGAAAGCGCGCCGCCGCCGAGCTCGCGGTGCTCCACGGCGTCCTCGCCGACGTGTCGAACGACGCCTGGCGCTCCCTCGGCACGACCTGGGAGCTCCGCGGCACCCTGCCGACGGACAGCGCGCTCCCCGCGCTCGTGGCGCTCGCCGCGAAGGACGCCGGCGACAACGTCGCCTGGGCCCGCTGGAGCAAGGTCGCGACGCGCCAGGATCCGCTGGTGGCCGCGCGCGTGACCCAGCACGACGGCCTCCGTAGCGCGACCGCCACCGGAGACACCGTCGTTACCGCACAGTCGCTCGCAGCCGTCCCGCTCGTCGAGGAGCCCCTCGCGGACACCCGGCGCACCCTGTGGGACCCGATGGTGCACCTCACGCTCGCGCAGGCCTACGGCCACATGCTGACCACGGGCTACCCCACCGATCCGAGCGCCGCGAGCGTGTTCTCCGGCCGCGTCGACCCCGAGGACGGCTCCCCCCGGGCCTCGCTCGCGAAGCTCGGGCTGACCATGCCGACCGAGGACGACACCGAGGCCTGCCGCGAGGTCGTCCGCGCGTTCGACCGCCAGCTCGACCCGTGGAAGGTCCAGCTCACCGCCACCGCCCCCGAGGCCGGCCAGGCCCTCCTCTCCGACCTCCGCCTCGCCGAGGGGCTCCGCTCCCGCGCGCTGGTGGACTGGGGCGTGGACGCCCTGGGCGCCGGCCGCCCGCGCTGCGCGCTCGCCTTCACGGAGATGGCGCTCGACCACGAGCACCCGCGTGAGATCACCCCGTTGAACCCCCCCACGCTGTTCGCGGTCTCCGCGGCGGCCAACCTCCGCACCGGGCGCACCCGGGAGGCGCTCGACGCGCTGGAGGTGCTCGTGGGGGCCTACCCCGAGCTCAAGGGCCTGGACGAGACCGTCGGCGACCTCGCCGTGCTCCAGGGGCTCGATCGTGCCGGCGACTCCCGAGAGAATTGATGGCGCGCGGGAGTGCCCGCGCCGAGGCTTCGTGGCGAAGCCGAAGGACCCCGTGATGACCCGTTCGTGGATGCTCACCGTCGCGCTCTTCGCGACCCTGCCCGCCGCCGCCGCCAACCTCCGCTACGCAGAGGATCAGGCCCCCGCGATCGTCAACCCGCTCTTCGGCTCGACCATGGCCGAGGCGCGCGTGAACGAGCTCCTGTTCGACGGGCTCTACACCGACAACCAGGACCTCGCGACCACCCCCGCGCTCGCGTCCAGCGCGGAGCTCTCCTCCGACAAGACGGAGATGACGATCACGCTCCGGGACGACGTGACCTGGCAGGACGGCAAGCCCTTCGTCGCGAACGACGTGGTGTTCACCATCCAGGCGATGCAGGACAAGAGCACGCTCTCGACCGAGTCCGGCCGCGTCGCCTTCATCAAGGCCGTCTCCGCGGTGGACGAGCACACCGTCAAGCTCAAGTTCGCGCGCCCCGAGGCCCGCCCCGAGGACAAGCTCCTCTTCAAGATCCTGCCCGCGCACGCCTTCGCCGGCACTGCGGTCAAGCGCACGGACACGTTCCGGAACAAGCCGATCGGCACCGGGCCGTGGAAGCTCGTCAAGTACAACGAGGACAACTCGATCAGCTTCGCGACCAACGACAGCTACCGGGACGGCGTCGGCCTCTCGGAGGTGACGATGCGCGAGGTGTCGGACAAGAACTACCAGGCGAAGCTCCTGCTCTACGAGAGCCTGGAGGCGCTGGTGCGCGTGCTCCCGCGGGACCTCGCGCTGCTCCAGAACAACCGCAAGGTGGAGCTGTACCCGTACCAGACG
>CAJBVW010000142.1 GCA_903959175.1 uncultured Pseudomonadota bacterium | reverse complement strand
GTAGTCCCAACGGGATTCGAACCCGTGTCTATGCCGTGAGAGGGCATTGTCCTAGGCCTCTAGACGATGGGACCGTGAAGGTCCTTGAGGTTCAGACGGAGTTGAATCCGTCCACCCTCATTCCGACGTGGCCGCGTCGGTAGAATCGGCCCCTCGATTCTCTTACGAGAAACGAGGGGCCCGAGTGGTAGTCCCAACGGGATTCGAACCCGTGTCTATGCCGTGAGAGGGCACTGTCCTGGGCCTCTAGACGATGGGACCGTCTCGATTTATGTAATGGTTGGGGTGCTAGGGGTCGAACCTAGAGTCTTCAGGGCCAGAACCTGACGTGTTGCCGATTACACTACACCCCACCGGCGGCGCACATGTATGGCACTGCCCGGGACGCGTCAAGGGATCGAGGCACGATCTTGTGCCGATCGCGTTCTCAGGGGTACTGATCGATCTGCAGCCCGTAGGGCTGCGCCAACGCGTTGACCTTCTGGAAGTACTTCTCCTCGTCCAGCTTGGACTGGAGGTTCTTGTTCTTTGCCGCCTCGAAGGCGACGAGATCGTTCTGCGCCCACGCATCGCTCATCGCGTGGTACGACGCCGAGCGGGCCGTCCAGGCCTGGACGAGGAGCGTGTGGACCTCTCCGAGCTGGGGGGTGACCGGCTCGATCTTCGCCGCGCCGTCTCGCAGCTCGTCTGCGATGGGCATGAGCTCGGTCGTTAGCCGCTCGGCGATCCGGGGCGCGTCGGTCTCGCCCTTCTTTACCTTGCTCGCCACGTCGAGAAAGCCTTGCGCAATCTTGACGTTCTGCGCCAGCAGGGGCGCGAGGGCGTCGTGGTAGGCCGAGATCTCCTGCTCCATCGGGTCGTTGGCGCAGCCAGACAGCAGGACGATTAGTAGGGCGCGGGGCGACATCGACCGGACGTAGCGCCCTCCCGGAGGATTGTGAAGGCCCTGGAACAACTCGTCGTCCGCGCTCGCACCCGAGTCCGGGAGGAGAGGGCGCGCCGCGGTGTCGGTGGGCGTCCCGCGCGGCTGTCCGTTCGCCTCGATGACCTCGACGCCCCCGGCCCCGTTGCGGCGGACACCGCCAAGCTGGACGACTGGTACGACGCCATCGTGCGCATCGTGGAGTGGTCGGGCCCCTTGCCGGCGCAGCTCGTCGCCCGCGCGGACCACCGCTTTCTCGCGGATCTGGTCCGCTTCACCCACCGCCTCGAGTGCCCCACGACCCTGCGGACCACCGCGGCAGGCATCAACGCCCGCCGCGCGGACGAGCTCGTCGATTGCGGGCTCGAGCGCATCCTCGTTCGGGTCGCCGGCGTCAGCGAAGGGGTCCAGCAGGCTGTGCTGGGGGAATCGGTCGCCGACACCCGGCGTGCCATCTCCGCGCTCATCGCCGCCCGCGCCTCGCGAGGGCAGCCTTTGGACATCGCCCTCGAGGTCCCGTTTGACGAGCGCACGGCCCCCGAGCTCCGCGCCCTCCATGAGGAGGCACGCGCCGTCGGGGTCGACGGTGTGCTCGTCGCCGCCCCGTGGCGCGGTGGCCCTTTCTCGCCGGCCGCGCTCGCGGCCCTGAGCTGGGTTGCGGAGCAGCCCGAACCGTTCCGTCGCACGCCGTCCGACCTCGCGGAGACGCTCGGCCGCCTCAACGGGGGCGAGCCCGGTGCGCCCCGGCTTCGCGGGGCCTGCCCGGTGGGCGCGCTCCGAGTGGAGCTCCAGGCGGACGGTTCCCTCCACTCCTGTCCATTCAAGGCGGACTCCGTTCGGATCGGGGACACGATGGCGCCGGCGTGGAAGGCGCTGGACGCCCACCGCGCCGCGATCCGCGGCTGCAGCCGCACCTGCGTCCACCCCGACCTCTCCGCTTGACGAGGGGTTCTCCTCGCGATAACGGGCGCCGCTCCGTTCCTTGACCGGCTGTTTTCAGCCCGAGGCGCTCGTGTCCTTCCCCGTGATCTCCCTCGACTCCATCCCCACACACGGTCTGACCGTGCAGGTGCAGGATTGGGCCCGTGGCGGGTGCGGGGAGGGGTTGGGCGGCACCGCCACGGCCGTCGGCGGTCAGTTCCTCGTTACCCGGCTCGCACGACACATCGTCGTCCGCGGCCAGCTCCAGGGCACCGCCAACGTCGCGTGCGACCGGTGTGGCGAACTGCTGACCTTCTCCGTCGCGGGGGAGACCGACTGCGTCTACCTCCCCTTCGACGAGATCGTCGCCAATCCGAACGAGGACGACTCCGCTCAGGAGGCGCCTGACCACGGCGAGTACGACGGTGTCGCGCTCGACCTGGTCCACGTCGTTCGGGAGTTCTTCGCCCTGGAACGGCCCGCCCGCATTCTCTGCGCGGACACGGATCCCGCAGCGGACGCCGGCTGCCTCGCGCGTTTTCGCGTGCGCGCCGACCTCGCCTCGCCTCAACCCGACCCTCGTTTCGCCGTGCTCAAGGGCGTCAAGCCCACCCGTTAGGAGTCTCTCATGGCCGTTCCCAAGAAGCGCGTCTCTCGTCGTGCCCGCGATACCCGTCGCGCTCACGACTTCCTCGTGGCCACCTCCGCCACCGAGGTCTGCCCGGCTTGCCAGGGCACCAAGCTCCGCCACCACGTCTGCCCGCACTGCGGCACGTATCGTGGCCGCAAGGTGTTCACGGACAACGACGAGGCCGTCGCGACGGCCGAGTAGGCCCGCGTGGACCCACGTCCCGTCGCGCTCGACGCGTTCGGGGGCGACAACGCTCCCGATGCGATCCTTGCTGGGGCCGAGTTGGCCTTTCGGCAGGGCGTGCCCGTTCTCCTCGTGGGAGACGCCAATCGCCTCCGCGGGAAAGTTCCTCGGGGACTGACTGTCGTCCACGCCCCCGAGGTCGTGGAGATGGACGAGCCGGCCTCCACGCCGCTTCGCAAGAAGCCGGGCGCGTCCATCCGCCGCATCTTCGAGCTGGTGCAGGAGGGGCAGGCCATCGGGGCGGTCACCTGCGGTCACTCGGGCGCGGCGATGGCCAGCGCGCTGCATGTGTTGGGCGCGATCCCGGGGATCGAGCGGCCCCCGCTTGCCACCGTGGTCCCGCGGAAGGACGGCGGGCAGCTCGTGCTCGTCGACCTCGGCGCCAACGTGGACTGCAAACCGCAGCATCTCGCGCAGTTCGCGGTGCTGGGGGACGCCTACGCGCGCGTCGTCCTCGGAATGACCAACCCGCGTGTGGGGCTGCTCGCCAACGGGGAGGAGCGCGGAAAGGGCAACACCCAGGTCCGTGCCGCGTGGCCGGAGCTCGAGGCCCTCCCGCTGAACTTCGTCGGGAACGTCGAGCCGCTGGGCGCACTCCGCGGTGAGTGCGACGTCCTCGTCTGCGATGGTTTCGTCGGCAACGTGATGTTGAAGACGGTCGAGGGCACCGTCGAGGTCGTCGGCCGTGTCCTCCGGGACGAGATCCGCCGCCGGCCCGGAGCCCAACTCGGCGCTTGGCTGCTCCAGGGCGCGATCCGCCGCTTCCGGCAGCGCACGGCGTACGACGCGGTCGGCGGGGCCCTGCTTCTCGGCGTCGAGGGCGTGGCTGTCGTGGGCCACGGCAGGGCGGACGCGCGGGCGGTGGCGAGCGCGCTCCGGTACGCACGCTCGTGCGCGGAGGCCGGCCTCCTCCCGACGCTCCGTCACAGCGTGGCTCAAAGACTCGCTCGTGACACTATGGGAAGCGTTCGTTGAGCCATGTTGAACCTTTGTTTCGTTGACATGCGCGCTCGTTTGAGCCTGCGCGGAGGCTACGCCGGAGTAGCCTCCGGCCGCGGGCTCGGATAGAAAGCGCGGCCCCGCCGGGAGATACCCAATGGCTACTGAAGAAATTGTTCGTCGCGTCACGGATCTGATTGCCGAGTCCCTCGGGGTCAACCCCACTGAGGTCGTGCTCGATGCGTCGTTCATCGACGATCTGGGCGCTGACTCGCTCGACATCGTCGAGCTCGTCATGGCGATCGAGAAGGAGTTCGCCATCGAGATCCCGGACGAAGACGCCGAGAAGATCTCTACGGTGCGTGACGCCGTGGACTACATCCAGCAGAAGGCCCCCTAAAAAGGGTCCGGAGGACTGGTGGGCCGTCGCGTCGTCATCACGGGACTTGGCGCGGTCACGCCCTGTGGGCTGGACGCCTCGTCCACCTGGTCCGCCATGTGCGAGGCACGGTCGGGCGTAGGTACGCTCACGCGTTTCGACGCGTCGGGCTTCCCCGTCCGCATCGCGGCCGAGGTCAAGGGCTTCCACGGGGAGGCCATCCTCGGGCGCAAGCTCACGAAGCGCCTCGATCTGTTCGCTCAGTACGCCATGGTGGCGACCCACGAGGCGTGTGCGCACGCCGGCCTCGCGCGGAGCCCAGCAGGGAATCCGCGCCTGGGCGTCTACGTGGGCACCGGCATCGGCGGGCTCCAGGAGATCGTCCTTGGATCCCGGATGTACGAGGCGGAGGGCTATCGCGGCCTCTCCCCGTTCTTCATCCCCCGCGCGCTGACCAACCTTGCCGGCGGCCACATCGCCATCGAGTACGGCGCGCAGGGGCCCAGCCTTTGCGTGACGACCGCGTGCGCCACCGGTAACCACAGCATCGGCGAAGCCTGGCGCGCCATCCGCTACGGCGACGCGGACATCGTCGTCGCCGGCGGCTCCGAGGCCGCGATCACCCCGGTCGGCATCGCCGGTTTCATGGTGATGAAGGCGCTCTCCAAGCGCAACGACGACCCCGCCACGGCCTGCCGCCCGTTCGACAACGAGCGAGACGGCTTCGTGATGGGGGAGGGCGCCGGCATCGTCATCCTCGAAGAGCTCGAACACGCCCGTGCGCGCGGCGTCGAGATCCTGGCCGAGCTCGTGGGCTACGCGCTCACGAACGACGCCCACCACGACACTGCGCCCGCTCCGGGTGGCGCAGGCGCGGTGCGGTGCATGCGGATCGCCCTTTCGTCCGCCGGCGTCCACCCCTCCGAGGTCGACTACATCAACGCCCACGGCACCTCGACCCCGCAGAACGACGCGAGCGAGACCCAGGCGATCAAGACGGTCTTCGGGGATCACGCGCGCAAGCTGATGATCTCCAGCACCAAGGGCGTGACCGGCCACCTGCTCGGCGCCGCCGGCGGTGTCGAGGCGGTCGCCGCGGTGCGGGCGCTTCACTCGGGGATCGTGCCGCCCACGGCGAACCTCACGAACCCCGATCCCGAGTGCGACCTCGATTACGTCCCCGGCGTCGCGCGCAAGGCCGATCCGCGGATCGTCGTCTCCAATGCTTTCGGTTTCGGCGGCACGAATGCCAGCCTGGTGTTCCGCCGCTGGGAGGAATGAACATGCGCATCGTCGCCGGCTCCGATCATGCGGGCCTCGTCCTGAAGGATCATCTTGTGGCGCGCCTGCGCGCCCAGGGGCACGAGGTTGAGGACGTCGGCACACTGACCGCAGCGTCCTGCGATTACCCCGACTTCGCGCGCGCTGTCGCACGCACCGTCGCGGACGGCGGCGCCGAGCGCGGCCTCCTCGTGTGCGGCACCGGGCAGGGGATGGCGATGACCGCGAACCGGGTCCCCGGGGTGCGCGCCGCGGTGGTGTCCGACACCTTCACCGCCCACGCGACCCGTGCACACAACGACGCGAACGTGCTCTGCATCGGGCAGCGTGTCGTCGGGTCCGGCCTCGCCGAGGACATCCTGGACGCCTTCGTCCAGACGCCCTTCGAGGGTGGTCGGCACTCGGGAAGACTGACGAAGATGATGGCGAACGACGGGGGGAAGGCATGAGCATCGAGACCAACGACCCGGAGCTGTTCCAGCCGATGTCGGCCGAGTGCCTGCGCCAGCAGGAAGATCTCGAGCTCATCGCGTCCGAGAACTACGTCTCCGCCGACGTGTTGGAGGCGCTCGGGTCCGTACTCACGAACAAGTACGCCGAAGGACTCCCCGGCAAGCGTTACTACGGCGGGTGCCAGCATGTTGACGTCGTCGAGGACATCGCGCGCAACCGCGCGCTCGCCCTCTTCGCGGGGAGCGAGGGCGTCAACGTCCAGCCCCACTCCGGCGCCCAGGCGAACGCCGCCGTGTACCTCGCGGCGCTCAAGGCGGGGGACACGATCCTCGGCCTCGACCTGTCGAACGGCGGCCACCTCACTCACGGCTCGCCCGCCAACTCCAGCGGGAAACTCTACCGGGCCGTCCACTACAAGGTGAACGATGAAGGCCGGATCGACTTGGATCAGGTGCGTGATATCGCGCGCCGCGAGCGGCCGCGCCTCCTGATGACCGGCGCCAGCGCCTACCCCCGTCACTGGGACTGGGCCGCCTTCCGTTCCATCGCGGACGAGGTGGGCGCCGTACTCGTGGCCGACATCGCGCACGTCGCCGGCCTCGTGGCGGCGGGCCTGCACCCGACCCCGTTCGGTCACTGCGACTACGTGACGACGACCACGCACAAGACCCTCCGCGGCCCCCGCGGCGGCATGGCCTTCGCCCGCGCCGACCTCATGAAGGGGCTGAATTCCGCGGTGTTCCCCGGCACCCAGGGTGGACCCCTGATGCACGTCATCGCGGCCAAGGCCGTGGCGTTCCGCGAGGCGCTCGCGCCGGCGTTCACCACCTACCAGGCCCAGGTGCTCACCAACGCGCAGGCGATGGCGACCCGTCTGACCGAGCGCGGTTTCCGCCTCGTCAGCGGCGGCACCGACAACCACCTGATGCTGATCGACCTGTCGGACGCGCCCTACAGCGGCAAGGATGCAGAAGCCGTCCTCGGCAGCGTCGGCATCACGGTCAACAAGAACACCGTCCCCAACGAGAAGCGCAGCCCGTTCGTGACCAGCGGCATCCGTGTCGGTACCCCGGCGATGACGACGCGCGGCCTCACCGCCGTGGACGCCGCCCGCGTGGCGGACCTCTTCGCGGACGCCCTCGAGCAAAGGGACGACGCCGAGCGCCTCGCCGACGTTCGTGCCGAGGTTCACGCCCTGTGCGGGCGCCACCCCGTGCCGGCATAGACCGCCGCACGAGCCCCGCGCACGCGCGCCTCGTGGAGCCCCCCCGATGATGTGCCCGGCTTGCCAGCACGAAGACTCGAAGGTCGTCGACTCGCGTGACGCCGGGGACTGCACCCGCCGCCGCCGCGAGTGCCTCGCCTGCGCCGCGCGGTTCACGACGTTCGAACGCGTCGAGTTCCGCCTCCCGACGCTCGTCAAGCGCGACGGCAGGCGACAGTCCTTCAACCGGGAGAAGCTCGCGGTGGGCCTCCGGCTCGCCTGCAGAAAGCGCCCGGTCACCGAGGAGCAGCTCGACTCGCTGATCACGCGCGTCGAGCGGGAGCTGTCGAAGCGCCCCGACCGCGACCTCTCCACGGACGATCTCGGTGCCATGGTCCTGGGTGAGCTGCAGGAGCTCGACCACGTCGCGTACCTGCGCTTCGCGTCGGTCTACAACGCCTTCGGGACCCCCGAGGACTTCCTCCAAGTCCTCCGGCCGCTCCTGGAACGCCGGTGAGCGACTGGCGGCTGATGGGCCAGGCCATGGACGTCGCGCGCCGCGCCGCGGGCCGCACCTCCCCGAATCCGATGGTCGGCGCCCTCGTCGTGCGCGGTGGTGTCGTCCTCGCCGAGGGCTGGACCCAACCGCTCGGTCAGGACCACGCCGAACCGCACGCGCTGAAGCAGCTACGCGGGAAGGCCGAGGGCGCCACGCTCTACGTCGTGCTCGAGCCATGCTGCCACTGGGGCCGCACCCCGCCATGCACGGACATCATCGTCCGGAGCGGCATCTCGCGCGTGGTCGTGGGCACCGTCGACCCCTTCCCGTTGGTGTCGGGGCGGGGGATCCAGGCCCTCCGAGACGCCGGGATCGAGGTCCTCGTGGGCGTGCGCGAGGACGAGTGCAAGCGGCTCAACCGCGGATTCCTCAAGGCGGTCACGCACGGCCTCCCGGAGGTGACGCTCAAGGCCGGCATGTCGCTCGACGGGCGGATCGCATCCGAGGCAGGCGAGAGCCGATGGATCACGGGGCCCGCAGCGCGCGCGCGCGCGCACGAGCTGCGTGACTCTCACGACGCCGTCCTCGTCGGCATCGGCACCGTGTTGGCAGACGATTGTGCGCTCGACACCCGGCTCCCGGGCGGGCGCAACGCCGTGCCGGTCGTCCTCGACACCTGGCTCCGCACCCCGCCGGGCGCCAAGGTGCTCACGGCCGGGCGGCGTCCTCTCCTGCTCTGCGGGGAAGATGCCCCCGAGGTCGACCTCCCCGCCGACATCGTGCGCCTGCCGCGCGGTCCCGGCGGCGTCGATCTCGGCGCGGCGCTCCGGGCCATCGCGGCCCGGGGCCACCACCACCTCCTCGTGGAGGGCGGCGCGACCGTCCACCGCGCGCTCCTCGGCGGCAACTACGTCGACCGCATGGAGCTCTTCGTCAACGGGCGCGTGCTCGCGGGCGGTCCGGGCTTCGCGTCGGGGCCGGGCTTCGGCCTCAGCGACGCGCCCTCGTTCCGGTTCGTGTCGAGCGTCCCGGTCGGAGATGATCTGCACATCGTGCTCGAGCACCTGGAGGGCTGATGTTCACTGGACTCGTCGAAGCGCGCGGGACGGTTCGTTCGGTCAACGCCCGCGGCTCCGGGAAGGTGGTGTGGATTGTCGCCCCGCTCGAGGGCTTCGTCCTCGGCGAGTCGATCGCCTGTGACGGCGTGTGTCTCACGGTCGAGGCCTTCGAGGCCGGCGCCTTCCAGGTCACCGCGGGGGAGGAGACCCTCCGGCGTACCACGTTCGCGCACGTCGTACCCGGCACGCGCCTGCACCTCGAGCGCGCAATGCGGGTCGGCGATCGCCTCGGCGGTCACATCGTGCAGGGGCATGTGGACGGCGTCGGTCGTGTACGCGCGGTCACGCCGGGCGCGCAATGGACCCGCATCGACGTCGACGTGCCCGCCGATCTGTCGAGGTACCTCGTCGAGAAGGGCAGCGTCTGCATCGACGGCGTCAGTCTCACCGTGAACGGGATAGACCCACGCGGCTTCCAGGTCGGCATCATCCCGCACACGCTCGAGGAGACCAACCTCGGCGCGATGCGCGCGGGAGACCCCATCAATCTGGAGGTCGACATCCTCGCCAAGTACGTCGAGCGCCTCCTCGGTGCACGTATCGGAGGCGGCGTGGATCTTCCGCTGCTGCGCGCAGCGGGTTTCACCCGGGAGTAGCAATGGACTTCGAAGTGATGGCGCCCGATCCGGAGCGCCGTGTCCAGACCGCGATCGAGGACATCCAGGCCGGCCGCATGGTCATCCTCGTGGACGACGAGGACCGGGAGAACGAAGGCGATCTCACGATGGCCGCGTCCAAGGTGACGCCCGAGGCCATCAATTTCATGGCCAAGCATGGCCGTGGCCTCATCTGCCTCACCCTCACCGAGGACCGCGTGGCGGAGCTCCAGCTCCCCATGATGGCCACGAACAACCGCTCCCCCTTCGCGACCGCATTCACGGTCTCGATCGAGGCGCGCGAGGGCGTTTCAACCGGGATCTCCGCCGCAGATCGCGCGCACACCACCCTCGTCGCGATCGACCCCACGAAGGGCCCGTCCGACCTCATCTCCCCGGGCCACGTCTTCCCGCTGCGCGCTCGCGACGGTGGCGTGCTCGTCCGCACCGGGCAGACCGAGGGATCGGTCGACCTCGCCCGCCTCTCCGGGCTCACGCCCGCCGGCGTCATCTGCGAGATCATGAACGATGACGGTACGATGGCACGGCTCTCGGACCTCGAGCGCTTCTCCGCCATCCACCGCCTTCACATCGTCAGCGTCGCGGACATCGTGCGCTGGCGCCTCCGGAACGAGCGTCTCGTGCGCCGCGTCCTCGAGACGCCGATGCCGACCGAGGAGTTCGGCGAGCTTCAGGCAACCGTCTTCCAGGACACGAGCGGGGGCCTCCACCTCGCGCTCTCCGTCGGCGACCTCACCGGCGGCCCCGTTCTCGCGCGCATCCAGGCGAGCACCGGCCCGGTGGACGTGTTTCGCGCCCTCACCTCGGACTCGAGCGAGCAGCTCCGTGCCGCGCTCGGCCGCATCGCGACCGAGGGGCGGGGCGTCCTGCTCTACCTGAACATCGACGGCGGTCCGACCCCGGCCTCGTTCGTCGAGCGCCTCCGCGAGCACCTCGTCCCAGACGCCGCACCCGCGGCCGAAGGCGACAAGCTCCGTGCGCTCGGCACCGGCGCGCAGATCCTCGTGGATCTCGGCGTTCGCGAGCTTCGCTTGCTGACCAATAATCCCAGGAAGATCGTGGGGCTCGAGGGCTTTGGCCTTCGGGTGGTCGAGCGAATCCCGCTCCGGGCAGAGGCGCGGCCGGATAGAAGTGCTTTCCTCGAATCTCGGCGTCAACACCTCGGGCACCTGCTCGAGCGCTGATTCACCTCGGAGTGCCCGTGCCGCGCACCGTCGAAGGCAATCTGCTCGACGTTTCCGGTCGCTACGCCATCGTAGCCGCCCGGTTCAACGACTTCATCACCTCCCGGCTCGTGGAGGGGGCGCTCCACGCTCTCTCTCGCCACGGCGTGGACACGACCGAGCTTCCCGTGATCTGGGTCCCGGGCGCCTACGAACTCCCGCTGGTCTGCCAGAAGCTCGCCGGCTCCGGCAAGTACGACGCGATCCTGGCCCTGGGCTGCGTGATCCGCGGAGGGACCCCCCACTTCGACTACGTCGCCGGTGAGGCCGCCAAGGGCGTCGCAGCCGCGTCGTGGTCGACCGGTGTGCCCGTGATCTTCGGCGTGCTTACTACCGACAGCATCGAGCAAGCGATCGAACGAGCTGGATCGAAGATGGGGAACAAGGGCGGAGAGGCGGCGCTGGCCGCGGTCGAGATGGTCAACCTTCTGCGCGTGCTGGAGCGCTGATGTCGGGTCGGCGGCGTGCGCGGGAGTTTGCCCTGCAAGCGCTCTACGCAATGGACATTGGTGGTGCGACGGGGGCGGCAGCGCTCTCGGGGCTCTGGGCTGGCCGTCTGGAGGACACGGACGTGGTCGACGAGCCCGTCGGTCCCGAGGAGATGGAGTTCGCGCAGGAGCTCGTGCGCGGCGTCGCCGAGACGCGTGACGCGCTCGACCTCCGGATCGAGGCCGCGAGCCTCAATTGGCGCCTCGCGCGCATGCCCTCGGTGGATCGCAACATCCTCCGCGTCGGCGCGCACGAGCTGATCGCCCGCGCGGACATCCCCGCGTCCGTCAGCATCAACGAGGCCATCGAGCTCGCCAAGCGGTTCGGCGGGGCCGAGTCACGGGCCTTCGTCAACGGTATCCTGGACCGCATCGCCGCCGACACCGGCCGTGGTGGGCGTCGGACGCGCAAGGGCTGAACGCAGCGGGGTTCCGTTAGGGAATCCGTCGTTCGGCGGGCATCGCCGAACGCTGCAAGCGTGCTTACAGACACGTACGACGTTCTCGTCCAAGATGTGCGCATCCAACTGCGCACCAGGAGCCCCATGGAAGCGATCAGCATCGGCAACACCAAGGTGGACGTCGCCGCGAGCAAGGACCTCCCCGCCGTCACCCTCACCGCGGACGCCGTGAGCCACATCCGTCGCCTGCTCTCGGAGAACGAGATGGCTGGCTTCGGGTTGCGCTACGGCCTCCAGGGCGGCGGCTGCTCCGGGTACAGCTACCTCCTCGAGTTCGAAGAGGGCGCCCAGGCCGACGATGAGGTCTTCGACTTCGACGGCGTGCCCGTCTTCATGAACCCGCTGCACATCGAGTACCTGCGCGGCTCCGTGATCGACTACTCGGACACCCTCATCGGCGCGGGCTTCCAGATCAAGAACCCCAACGTCAAACGTCAGTGCGGCTGCGGCTCAAGCTTCGACGTCTGAGGACCCACGGTGCCACGCGTCGAGTTCCTCGACCTCGGCCGCGTGGTCGAGGCCCCCGTGGGCGCCACCCTCCTCGAGGTGTGTGACGACCACGGCCTCCCCATGGAGACCGCCTGCGGCGGCTTCGCCGCCTGCAACTCGTGCCGCGTGCGCGTCCTGAGCGGCGTGCTCTCCGAGGTGGAGGACGTCGAGGACCCGTTCCTCGACGATCCGGGCCAGCGCCTCGGCTGTCAGGCGCGCGTCGTGGGCGACGTCGTGGTGCGGCTCGAGCCCGGAGGATAGCTCTCCAAAGAGGTGTCGCGAAGCCTTGACGCCACAAGCTCGATGTCATACATTGGTTCGTCCCGCGAGGCGTCGTTGTCGTCGAGCGGTATTGATGGCCAAGTAGCTCAGTTGGTAGAGCAGGGGACTGAAAATCCCCGTGTCGGCGGTTCAACTCCGTCCTTGGCCACCCTCTTATTTCTGATCGCTGTGCCCGCTTCGGCTGGTTGCGCAGCGGACCCGTGTGCTTCTCTCTGTGTGGATGTGGCGGTCTCGGTCGAGACCTGCCTGCCCGAGTGGGGCCTCTCGTGGGAGGCGCTCGGCGCCGACTCCCGAAAGGACTGGCGCACCCGCTGCCAGAACGAGTGGGACGAAGTCCGCTCGGGACTCGAGGGGCGGGAGATCCCCGCATCCGAAGATCAGTGCACCGACGCCACCGACGACCTCGCGGCGATGGAGCCCGCGGGAGCGTGTGACGAGCTCCGGGCGCTCTACCTCGACTGACGCCCTTCTACCCCGAAGCGGATGTCTTGCAGCGTGAGCCCCAGGCGCCCGATACGGTAGTTCAGGTTGCTCCGGCTGATCCCGAGCCTTCGGGCCGCCCGCGCCTGGACGCCTCCGGCCTCACGGAGCGCCTCCGCGATCAGCGTACGCTCGTAGTCCTCGAGCGCCACACCGAGCCCGCCGGGGCCGACCGCCGACAGCCCGGCCGTGGTTCCCGCGCCGTGGGAGGGGAGCGAGGGCGACTCGGGCAGGCGCACGGAGTTGATCTCGCCGCCGTTCGAGAGCAGCACGAGTCGCTCCATGAAATGCTCGAGCTCGCGCACGTTTCCGGGCCAGTCGTGCCCCTGCAGGGCCTTCATCGCTTGCGAAGACACCGTCGGCGCGGGGCGCTGGTGACGCACAGCGAACTTCTTCGCGAAGTGCTCGACGAGCAGCGGGATGTCGTCGCGGCGATCCGCGAGGCGGGGCAGGCGGATCGCGAAGACGTTCAGACGGTAGTAGAGGTCAGCCCGGAAGCCCCCGCTCTGCACCTCCTTCCAGAGATCCCGATTGGTCGCGGCGATCACGCGCACGTCGACCTTCACGGTGTGCTCGCCGCCGACGCGGGTGACGATGCCGCCCTCGAGCACCCGCAGCAGGCGCACCTGCACCGCGGGGGGGATCTCGCCGATCTCGTCGAGGAAGAGGGTCCCCCCATCCGCCTGCTCGAACTTCCCCTGGTGCTGGCGCACCGCGCCGGTGAACGCGCCGCGTTCGTGCCCGAAGAGTTCGCTCTCCAGCAGGTTCTCGGGGAGCGCGCCGCAGTTGACCGCGACGAGCGGCGCCGAGGCGCGCCGGCTCCGGTAGTGGATCGCGTGCGCGATCAGCTCCTTCCCGGTGCCGGTCTCCCCCTGGATGAGGACGATCGCGGACGAGTCGGCGACGGCGGTGACCTCCTCGTAGACGTCTCGCATTCGAGGGGAGATGCCGATCATCTCGGAGAACCCGTAGCGCTGCTCCACCTCCTTGCGCAGCTGCTGCAGCTCGCGTTGCATCGCGCGCGTCTGCAGGGCGCGGTCGAGGAGGAGCAGGAGCTCGTCGCGCTCGATCGGCTTGATGATGTAGTCCGCCGCGCCCGCCTTCATCGCGTTCACGGCGTCGCGCACCGAGCCGAAGCCCGTCATCACGACGACGCGTACGTCCGGCCAATGCGTGCGTGCCTCGCCCAGGAGCTCCATCCCGCCCATGCCCGGCATCTTCACGTCGGTCAGCAGCACGTCGAACGGGCTGCTCCGCAGCGCCTCCAGCGCCTGCTCCGCGGAGGAGACCAGCGTGACGTGGTAGCCGGCCTTCGTGAGGTTGACCTGGAGCGCGGTGCGCACCGCGCGGTCGTCGTCTGCGACGAGGACGCGCGCGGCGGGGGTGGTCACTTGATCTCCAGTTCGTAGGGCATCAGGGCGAAGACGTGCTCGTCGCGGAGGGCGGCGAGGGACCAGAATCGTGTGAGCTCCTCGGGGACCTCGATCTTGGGCGCGAAGACGCGCGCGATGCGCTGCGGGAGGTCGGCGCGTACGAGCTGCGCCGGGAGGTCCCCACCGCCGCCCCAGGGGTCGAAGGTGATGAGGGTGTAGGGTGCGTCCGCCTTCATCCCGGCTTCGGACCGGGCGCGCTCGACCGCCTCGAAGAAGCCGCCCTGCTCGTCGACGAGGCCCCGCTCCTTCGCGTCCAGGCCACTCCAGACGTGGCCTTGCGCGACGGCCTCCACCTGGTCCGGGGTGAGGTTGCGGCCCTTCTCCACCTTTTCCTTGAACTGACGGTAGGTGTCCCCGATCATCCGGTCCAACGCGGCGAGCTCGATGTCGTCGAACGGCCGGGAGATGCTGTACATCCCGGCGTTCCGGCCGCGGTTGAACTGCTCGGTGTGGATGTCGAGCTTCTCGAACAGCCCGCCCCCGTTGATCTTTCCGCCGTACACGCCGATGGAGCCGGTAACGGTGGTCGGAAGCGCGTAGATCGCGTCGGCGCCCGCGGCGACGTAGTAGCCACCGCTCGCGGCGTACCCACCCATGCTGACGATGACGGGCTTGCCTTCTTCCTTCACGCGCTCGACGGCGCGCCAGATCTCGTCCGAGGCGAAGGCGGAGCCGCCGGGGCTGTCCACGCGCAGGACTACGGCCTTGATCGCTTCGGCACGACGGGCCTGATCGAGGGCGCGAACGACCGTCTCGCTGCCGGTGGCCGCGCCGCCGAGGAGGCCCCCGGAGGAGGTCTGGCCCGAGGAGATGGCGCCGTCCACCACGACGACGGCGACCGCGCGCTGGGGCTCCCAGCCGGACTGGTCGGGGTTGCGCTCGTAGTCATCCTCGCGCGCGAAGCCCTCCGGGAAGGCGCCGACCAGCGCCTCCTGAAGCTCGTCCGGGTACACCAGACCGTCGACGAGCCCGTTCTTCTGGGCTTCCTGGCTGGTGAAGGGCCCCTTGTCGATCAGCGCGCGGATCTCGTCCGGTGTCTTGCCGCGCCCGACGGCGATCCCATCCACGAGCGTGCTCGAGAGGTCGTCGAGCAAGGCGTTCATCTGTTCGCGCGACGGGTCGGTCGACTGCGACTCGGTCCACTGCTCGGGCGCTGACTTGTACTGTCCGCGCTTGGCGTACTGGGCCGAGACGCCGACCAGCTCGAGGGCGCCGCGGTAGAACTGCATCTCCGCGCCAAGCCCGACGAGGTCGAGCTGTCCGGCCGGATGCAGGTACACGCGGTCGCACGCTGCCGCCAGGAGATACGCCGCGTTGGACGCCTCTCCGTTGATGTAGGCGACCACGGGCTTCCCGTTCGCGCGGGCCTCCCGGAGGATGCCACGGATCTCCTCGACCTGGGCGAGGCTGAAGGGAGCGTTCTCCACCTCGAGCAGCACGCCCCGCACCTGGGGATCCGACGCCGCGCTCTTCATGCGGCGCAAGAGCGTGAGGTAGCCCTCGGGCCCCGCGCTGAGCAGGCCGCCCTGGGGCTGGTAGGGATAGCTACCCTCGAAGTCAAACGCCGCGACCTGTCGACGCGCACGGAACAGCTGGTCGTCGTGCGGGATGGTCTGGACGTAGCCGCCGCCGCCGATACCGCCGAGGTCCGCGGCGCCGCTCCGCGCGGTCAGGCCGACGCCGAGGTCGGCGAAGCGGAGCTCCACCGCGCCCCCGAAGCGGACGTCCGCGGCGTTGTCGAGGGAGTCGTCCGCGAAGAGGCGAACCCAGACCCCGCGCGCGGGCTTGAGCCGAATGCTGGCCTGTAGGCGCTGCTCCAGGGCGGACTTCGGCGGCGCATCGGCCAGCCAGTCCACGCCGACGGTCACGAGGTCCCCCGCAGGCCGGAGCGCGATGCCCGCGCCATAGCGGGTGTTCACGCCCAGGTCGGGCGGGGGACTCCCGAGGTTCTGGACGACGCCGCCGATCCCGAGGAACGGCGCCGGCCGCCAGCCGAGACCGAGGTCCCAGCTCACGAAATTGTTGTCACCCCCGTCAGGGAGCTGCCAGTTGAAGCTGCTGCCGAGCGTGAGAGCGTCCGCGATGCGAACGGACGCGGCGCTCGAGACGGTCCACCACCCGGCGGCGTCGTCACCGACTTGGCGGTAGCCGAGCCCGGCGCCCACACCTCCGCCGGTCGTGGCGAAGGTCAGCGAGTTCAGGCCGCCGCTGGTGCCGGTCGTGTCGTAGTAGACGGCGTAGCCGGAGTCCCGGTCGAAGTTCATCAACGCCGGGTTGGAGAACATGACGTGAACGCCGTCCTCTCCGGCCAGGCTCCGAAAGGGCAGCGTAGGCCGC
Source organism: uncultured Pseudomonadota bacterium (assembly GCA_903959175.1). Taxonomy (GTDB): domain Bacteria; phylum Myxococcota_A; class UBA796; order UBA796; family SXON01; genus CAJBVW01. The sequence continues at coordinate 11,310 of CAJBVW010000142.1, read as the reverse complement.
TCGACCCCCTGAGCGCGTGCGCCGGGCAGGACGAGGAGGGCGGCGAGCACCGGAAACGGCATCAAGGCTCCGAAGCAAACGCGATACTAACTGCCCGCTCGGGGGACGTCGGCGCGTGCGAGGCGGGGGCCTCCAAGGGCCGAGGGAGCGCCTCGCAAGAGTCGACCTCGACAGCGGCGGAGCGAAGCGGCTGCATGTCTCCTTTTTTGTTCCCAGTTCTTGCGCTTTCGCTACGCCCGTTGGAGGATGGAGACCTCCGCCCGCCAGATTCCCCTCCCGCTCTCTCCGCGCTCCGGTGTCGAACCCATCCGAGCCCAAACCCCCCGGGGTCCCCCATGCGCCTCTCGCACAGTTTCGCGCTGCTGATCGCCCTGGCGCTCCCCGCCTTCGCGCAGGACGGCGTACCCGACGGCGCCCAGGTTCCCACGGCCCAGGCCGATCCTTCCGCGCCGGTGGGGGCCGCCGCCTCGCCTCCGACGTTGGGCGCTGCGCTCATCGACTCGCCGCTCGCCGCCGCGCTCGGGTCGGTCTCCGAGGATCCGCTCTTCTCGAACGCGGCCGTGAGCGTGCAGGTCGTGAACGTCCGGACGGGCGAGGAGGTCTACGCGTGGGGCGACGACAAGCCCCTGGTCCCCGCCAGCACCATGAAGATTTTGACAACCGCCGCGGCGCTGCGCACGCTCGGCCCCAACTACCATTTCCCAACCTGGATCCTCCAGGATGAGAAGGTGGGCGCGGACGGCGTTCAGCCCGGCAACCTCTACGTGAAGGGTCAGGGGGACCCCACGATGGTCGTCGAGCGGATGTGGCGGATGGTGCAGGATCTGAAGGTGCGAGGCGTCAGGGAGGTCAAGGGCGACGTCGTCTTCGACGACGGGTACTTCGTGGGCACCACGCTCGTACCCGGCTGGGACAAGGATGAAGACATCGAGAGCGGACCTACCTATTTCGCGACATTGGGCGCGCTGTCCGTCAACTACAACGTCGCGACGATGGTCGTGCGCCCCGGCGCCTCCGCGGGCCAGGCCGCGAGCGCCGAATTCGACTGCCCGACCCCCGCGATCGTGCTTGAGAACAAGCTTCTGACCGGCTCCAAGAACAGCCGCAAGTGGGTCAAGATCGAGCGGACGCTCGACGAGGAGACCCAGAAGATCACGACGTTCACCCTCACGGGAAATATCCCCGCCGAGAGCGAGCCCGACTTCTACTACCGCACCATCGCCGATCCGCTCGCGAACTACATCGGCGCCATGCAGTCCGTGTTCAAGCAGCAGGGTATCAAGGTGAAGGGCAGGTTCCGCGCGGGCGCTGCGCCGAAGAGCGCCACGATCCTTCACCGCGTCGATTCGGTGCCGCTGACCGACATCATCGCGACGCTGAGCAAGCACTCGAACAACTTCATGGCCGAGCAGCTCCTCCGCTCGATGGGCGCGGAGCGGTTCGGCCTCCCCGGCACCACGGAGAATGGCGTGCGCGCGGTCGCCGATTACCTCGCGACCCTCGGCATCCCGCCGGACCAATTCCGGCTCGTGAACGGGTCCGGCCTCTCGCGTGACGTGACGGTGCGCCCGAGCACGATCAACGCCGTGCTCCTCGACATGTACCGCAGCCCCGATCTCGGCCCCGAATTCGTCTCGAGCCTCTCCGTCGGCGGGCGTGACGGGACCCTCTGGTCCCGGTACCGGGACGCCGGCATGACCGGCCGCGTAAGGGGCAAGACAGGCACGCTCTTGGGCGTCCACTGCTTGTCCGGCTATGTTCACGCCGCGGACGACGAGGTCTATGCGTTCACGTTTCTGGTCAACGGTATCGATGGGGCGCTCTCTCGCGCCCGAAAAGCCCACGACCGACTCGTCGTCACGGTCGCAGGCGCCACCGGCAACGTCGCGGACGGGGGCGATGGTGACCAGCCGGCTCCCTGACCCGTCGACGGCACTGTCGTTGGCGGGCTCAGCATTTCCACGGTAGGTAGGGCGTCGGTATGCTCGGCGCTACCGATCCCGGGAGAACACGGATGCTTCGTAATCGCTGGTGGGCCGTCGTCATCGGGCTCGGGGTAGGGAGCGCGCAGGCGTTCGCACAGGAGACCACCGCCGTCACGGAGGTGCCGCTGAGCGCCGCCAGCTCGGACGAGCCCGGCGACTTCAACCGCGAGCTCCTCAACGTCGAAGAGCAGGTGGACGGCCTCAAGGAGCGCGTTTTCCGCTCCAAGGCCACTCTGCAGCTCCTCAAGGAGATCGTCATCCAGGGGGCGTCCACCGGCGCACGCGCGACGGTGTGGCACGTCAACCGGCTCGGAAGCGGGTTCAAGCTCGAGAGCGTGACCTACCTGCTCGACGGGCAGAGCAAGTTCAGCAAGACCGACCCGAACGGCAGCCTGAACGAGACGCGCGAATTCAAGATCAGCGAAGGGGCCATCCCCCCCGGCAGCCACAACCTGTCGGTCGACTTCAAGATCCGCCCCACGGGCTTCGGGATCTTCAGCTACGCACGCAACTACGAGATCGATGTCCGGAGCAACTACGCCTTCGAGGCGGAGCTCGGCAAGTCCTGTACGGTGCGGAGCGTCCTGACGGACAAGGGTGGGGCGGCGAGCAGCTTCGACGAGCGGGCGCGGGTGGACTTCGAGCTGAAGTGCGAGCGGATCTCCGATGCCGAGCAGCGGTAGTGCCGCGCGCGTAGGCGTCCTCCTCGCGCTGCTCTGCGCGCCGATGGCGCACGCGGCCGACAAGGCGGCGCCCGATCGCCTGCGCGGCATCGAGACCGACGCAGCCTCGCTCTCCCGGCAATCCGAGGAGATTCGGCGCAATTTCACGGAGCGCTCAGGCTTGATTGGCGTGGGGGAAGCTCGGGAACGCTACGAGGACGCGGTCTACCTGTATCTGGTGAAGGACTACGAGTCCGCAGCGACCTCGTTCTACATCCTCGTGCAGTCCCGCGCGCTGGGGAACATGGACCTCGCCCGCGACTCCGAATGGTACCTCGCGGAGTGCCTGTTCGAGCTCGGCAACTACCGCACCGCGGAAGAAGCCTACCGGTCGATCTCGGAGAAGGGGCCTCAGCATCCCTATTTCCCGGACGCGATCCGTCGCCTCCTTGAGGTGTACGGCATCATCGGTGACGTCGAGCGGTTCGACCGCTACTACAACGACTTCATCGTCACCGGCAAGGTCCCGACCACCGAGCTCATCAGCTACACGCTGGCGAAGTCGTTCTACCGCCGCGGTGAGTTCAACCGCGCCAAGGGCATGTTCGACTCGCTCCCCGCGACCAGCCCCTACTACTCGCGTGCCCGCTACTTCCTCGGCGTCCTGATGATCCGGGAGAAGAACTACAAGCAGGCCATCACCGAGTTCACGACCGTGCAGGGCGTGGTCCCCACCGACGCCGACCAGCAGCAGATCCTCGAGCTGTCCCAGCTCGCGCTCGCCCGCCTCTACTACGAGACCGGCGACTTCGCCGAGGCCAGCGAGTGGTACGGCAAGATTCCCGGGTCCTCGGCGTTCTACGCCGACCAGCTCTATGAATCCGTCTGGACCTTCGTGAAGCAGGCCAACGCCGTGCTCCCGGACGACACCGTGAAGTCCGTCTCCCGCCTCACCCCGGACGAGGTCGCTGCCGCGAAGGCCGCCGAGGACAAGGCGCGGTTGAAGGCGCGCGACTGGTGGACCGCCGCCATGAAGCAGGTCGCCATCTTCCTTGACAAGTACCCCGAGCACAAGTACGCCGCGGACCTCAAGATTCTCCAAGGTCACCTCCAGATGAAGCTGGAGTCCTATGAGGATGCCCGCGTCGCCTACGAGCGCGTGATCGACGAGTACACGCCCCTGGTCGCGCGCCTCGACGCGGTGAACAGCTCGGACCAGCTCCGTCGCCTCCTCGAAGGCGCGACGGGGGGCGAGTCCGCGATGTCCGAGCGGCTCCCCCCGTTCGCGATGGGCATGTTGCTCGGCGACCAGTCGGTCTCCCGAGCAGCTACCGCGTGGCGAACCGTCGAGGAGCAGAAGGTCGAGCTCGCGGCGAGCGAGCGCATCGTGAAGGACCTCGAGCTTGCGTTGTCGGGTGGCGACAACGTGCTCGGAGGCTTCCTGGTCGCGCGCCAGGAGATCGACAGCATCCGCGGCGCCGCGCTCTCGATGCGCGATCGCCTGCTGGACGCCGAGGCAGCCTGGATGCGTGGCCGGGTTCCCTCCCAGGCGCGCAGCGAGATTCAGCTCCTGCAGAAGGAACGCGGCGCTGTGCTCGCGTCGGTCACCGAGATCGACGCCTCTTCCGATCGCTCTTCCGATCGCACCGGGATGTACGAGCAGCAGGTGCGCGAGGTCCAGCAGCGCGCCTTCCGGCTCTCGCAGGTCGCCCAGGAGGCCCGCGCGCTCGCGTCGTCCGCCGCCGACCAGGTGGGTCAGAGCAAGCTCTCCGTGGCTGAGGCGGACAAGGTCCGCGCGTCCATCGTGTCCGAGCAGCGCGACCTCGACGGCGCGCTGACCGAGCTCGAGAGTCTACAGGGCGAGGTGGTGCGAAAGCGCGTGATGCGCGCGGTTGTCGCGCCGGTTCAGGAAGGGGACGACGCCCGCCGCGTCGCGCTCGTCCAGCGCTACGACGACCTTCGCCGCCGGCTCCAGGCCTACCGCGTCCAGGTGACAGACCCCGACGCAGCCACTACCTACGCGCAGCTCGATCGGATGTGGGCGGGGGTATCCACTCTCGAGGCCAGCACCGGGGAAACGTCACGCGTGCTGCAGTCCTCCGAGGCGCGGGAGATCGCCGCGGTTCGGACGCGGCTCGCTCGCGAGTCCCAGCGGGTGGTGGAGCTCAAGCGCGACATCACGACCCGCTCCGCCGAGGCCGAGGCCGTCGCCATCAAGGCCGTACGGACGGGTATCCGAGGCCTCGAGGCCGAATTCCGCGCGGACGTGCTCGAAGCGGACAAGGGCATCGTCGACGTGTACTGGCTCCGCAAGTCTGCGGTGTCGGACGAGATGACCGCGCTCGGCAAGGAGCAGGCCCGCCTGCTCCGCGAGTTGGACGATCAGTTCCGGATCGTCCGGGAGAACCTCGACCGATGAGGACGATGATGCTTCCCCTCCCGCTCGCGCTGGTGCTCGCCGGCTCTACCGCGTTCGCCGCGGAGCCCGCTGCTTCCTCCTCGGCGGGGGCCGCCACCGGGCCCTCCGATCCTGCTGAGTGGGCTTCCTTCCAGGACACTCTCGAGCGCTACAGCTCCCGCATGAAGGAGCTGCAGTCGGACGCCCGCGGCATCCTGAACACCTACGAGGCCGAAGAGCGCGCAAAGATCTCCTCGGGCTACGGCAGCGCGATCCAGCGCGCCGAGGACTCCGAGGCAGCGCTCCGCCGGGTCGCCATCGCCCGGATCGAGGCCTTCCTCGCGAAGTATCCGGGCACCCCGCACACGGCCGACATGCTGTTCCGCCTCGCGGACCTCTACTTCGAGGAGACCGAGGTCTCGTTCGTGGGCGAGATGGACGAGTACGGGCGACTCGAGGCCCAGCTCGAGCAGAACCCGACGATGGCGCTCCCGCCGCCGCCCTTGAAGAACTACACGCGCTCGATGGACCTCTACCGGAGGTTGATCGCACAGTACCCGGACTACGAAAACCTCGCCGACACCTACTACATGTTGGCGTGGTGCCTCTCGGCGCAGAACGGGGCTCAGTACGACCTCGAGGCCGCACGAGACGTTTACCTCACCATCGTCGAGCGTTTCCCCGGGTCGCCGTTCTCGAACGACGCGAACATGCGCCTCGGCGAGTACTACTTCGACCTCACCGGCCCCCGCGAAAACCCGACCGCCTACGTCGCGACCGCCATCGGCTACTACAAGGCGGTCCTCGCGGACGGCCCCACCGGCCGCAATTACGATGAGTCCATCTACAAGCTGGGATGGTCGCACTACAAGGTCAACGAGTACGACGATGCCCTCGGGTACCTCGTCAAGCTCCTCGACTACAGCGACGCCCAGTTCATCGAGACCGGCAAGATCTCGAACATGCGCCCGGAGGCCGTCGAGTACCTCGCGATCTCCTACGCAGACATCGCGGATCGTCAGGGCCGCACCGCCGTCGAGGTGGCCACCCAGCACCTCAACCGTGTCGGCGACCGCAAGTGGCAGCACGACGTGATCGAGCGTCTCGCCGAGATCCTCCTGCTGCAGGCGAAGTTCGAGTCCTCGATCGAGACCTACGCCTACCTACAGAGCAAGTGGCCCCTCGATCCCGAGAACCCGGTCTACCAGTACGAGATCGCCGAGATCTACGGCCGCAAGATGGGCCTCGTCGATCTCGAGCGCTCCGCCAAGGCGATGGAAGACCTCTCGCTCCGCTACACGGAGAACACGCCCTGGTACAACGCGAACCGCTCGAATCCCGACGCGATCGCCAAGGCCCGTGGCTACATCGAGACCTCCCTCGCGCAGGTGGCGGTCAAGATCCTGAGCGAAGCGCAGGAGACGGACTCCAAGCAGCTCTACGCCTCCGCAGCAGCGAAGTTCAGGGAGTTCCTCGATAAGTTTCCGTTCGCCGACAAGTACGACGAGTACGAGTGGTACCAGGCGCTCGGGCTCTTCGGTTCCGACCAGTTCGTCGAGGCCGAGCGACAGTACGTACAGATCCTCAAGAACGACCGTTCTCCCTACCGGGAAGGGTCGCGCTACCAGCTCATGAAGGCCCGCGAGAACATCGTCCTCGCGAAGTACGGCGCCGTCGAGAAGGTGCCGGCAGACGCCGTCGTGGAGCGGGTCGACGCCTCCGCGTTCGGCAAGGACATCACGCGGTACATGCTCTCGGACGAGCACAAAGCCTACATGCAGTCCTGCGATGACCTCGCGACGCGCGAGTTCAGCGACCCCGAGTGGGCACCGCAGCTCGAGAAGAACCGCCGCGCTTTCGCGTACATCCCGGCGCAGATCCTCTTCAAGCACGGGCACTACGCCGAGGCGCGCCCGCGGCTCCAGAAGATCATGGACCTCTACCCCACCTCGGACGAGGCCAGCTACGCCGCGTCGATGATGGTCGACAGCTACGCCAACGAAGGCGATCTCCAGCAGGTCGCGAAGAAGACCCAGGAGCTCCGGAACATCGGCAGCTCTACCGTCGACAACAAGCTGGTCTTCGACAACATCCGCGAACAGGCCAAGTTCAACCTCTGCTCCGAGCTCGTCACGAAGGGGGACCGATCAGGGGCCGCCCAGTGCTTCCTCGACTTCATGCAGGAGTTCCCAAAGTCGCAGTACTACAGCCTCGCGCTGTACAACGCGCCGAACAACCTGGAGATCATCGGAAAGGCCCAGGAGGCGAACAAGCTCTTCGAGCGGTTCATCACCGAGTACCCCGCGGACGAGCGCGCCAAGTCCCTGTACTTCCGCATCGCGGACGGGTACTCGGCCACGCTGCAGCTCGACAAGGCGATCTACTACTACGAGCAGCTCGCCAAGCTCTTCCCGACCTACGAATACACCCCCGCCGCGTACTACAACGCCGCGTTCCTGCGTGTCGGCATCGGTGATCACGCCGGCGCGGCGCGCATGTTCGAGGACTACGCACGCTTCGCCCAGCCCGACGTCGAAGGCGTGTTCTGGCGCGCCGGTGACCAGTGGGCCATCGTCGGTGAGAACGAGGCGCTCGCGTTCTACGCTCGCTACACGAAGCGGTTCCCGAAGACCGACGGAAACCACCTCGTCGAGGCCTGGTATCGCACCGCCAAGATCTACGAGAAGCGCGGGGATCGCCGCGCTGTGCAGGCGTGGAGCCAGGTGCAGGGCGCGTACGGAGCCACGGTCGGCTCCGGCTTGACCCCGCGGACCCGCAGCCTCGCCGCCGAAGGCGCCCTCGGGCAGCTCGTAGCGAAGTACGAGGCGTTCAAGCTGGTCAAGTGGGCCACCAGCGAGGCCAAGAACGTCGACATCCTGCTCAAGTCCAAGCCGGACGACCTGAAGGGCATCACGGAAGGCGCCGTTCAGCTCATCCAGACCTACCAGGACTACGACACCGCCGCGGCGGCGCTCTACCTGCAGGGGATGGCCTACTTTGCGTACGCCGACATGGCGTACAACATCCCTCCTCCGAAGGGCCTCAGCGACGAGGAGCTCGACATCTTCCGCGGCACGATTGACGAGCAGTTCCGCATCCCTGCGGAGGACCGCGGGAAGTCGCGCCTCGTCGCGGCGCTCGAGAAGGCGCGTGGCGAGAAGCGGTGGTCCGAGTGGAACACCAAGGCCCTCATCGCCCTCAATGAGAGGTATCCCAGCGAGTACCCTGCCGAACGCAAGGAATCCCGCGGGGCCGCCGGCTCGGTCGCGGTTCAGTTCGCCGGTCCCGCCTCGATCGAGACGGATCCCACGGCCAAGGGAGGCGGCCAATGATCTCGCGCCTCGTTCTGTTCACTCTCGTCGCGGGCTGCGTGCCGAAGGTCCCGCCGATGACGGATCCGACGGTTGGAGCAACCGCCTCGGCGCCTCCCGCGGCGCCCGCCGTTCCGACGACCCCGGACGCACCGCCGCCCGCCGTCGTGACCCCCGCGGCGCCATTGGTCGATCCGACCACGGGTGCCGCGCTCGCGCCCGCGGTGGCGATCAGCCGCCAGGACGCCGTCGCGCGGGAGGTCAATGACGCCGCCGCGATGCTGACCGCCGGGGACGAGAGCCGCGCCCGCCGCGCTCTTGAGATTCTGCAGGCGCAAGCCAAGGAAAATCCGGACGTCGCCGCCATCCACTACAACATGGGCGTGGCGTACCAGCGGCTCGGTGAGGAAGCGGACGCCCGCCGAGCCTGGACCCGGGCCACCGAGGTCGACCCCACCTTCGCCAAGGCGTGGTTGAACCTGGGCGTGATGTCGATGTCCGCCGGCAGGACGGATCTCGCGCTGGCGAGCTTCCAGTCGGGCTCGCAGTACGCGCGCGACAGCATCGAGCTCCGCGTCGCGACGATCTCCGGGCTCCGTCAGCTCAAGCGCCACACGGAGGCCGTCGCCGAGGCGAAGGCCGCGCTGATGATCAACAGCAAGGCGATCCCGGTCTACAGCGAGCTCGCGCTCGTCTACCTGGACACCGACCAGCTCGATCTCGCGCTGTTCACCCTTCAGAAGGCCCAGAACGACATCGAGGGCGCCAAGGGGAATTCAAGGTTGTGCGCCGTGCTCGGGGAGGTCTACTACCGCCTTGGCCGCACCGGCGACGCTGTTCAGAACTTCCAAAAGGCCCTGGAGCTCGACCCGTATGAGCTGCCCGCGCTGCTGTACCTGGCCGGCTACCACATGGATAACCGCAGCTGGACCGACGCGACCCCGCTCCTCGAGCGGGCGACGCTCATCGTTCCCAAGGACGGCGGCGTTCAGCTGAACCTCGGGATCTCTTACCGGGGCGAGGGCCGCTTCGAGGACGCCAAGAAGGCCTATCAGGAGGCGCTGCGCCTGAATCCCGCCGATCCGGAACCGCATCGCAACCTCGGGGTCCTGTATGGGGACTACATGAAGGCCTACGATGGCGCGCTCCAGTCGATCGAGGACTACCGCCGGGCGGGTGGCAAGCCGGCCGAAGAGATCGATGCCTGGGTGGCGTCCGTCAAGAAGGAGCAGAAGCGCGTGGAGGACAAGCGCCGGCGGGACGAGGAGCGGCAGAAGCGCGAGCAAGACGATCTCCGCAAGGAGAACGAGGCGATTGTCGCGCCAACGGCTCCGGCGCTCCCGCAGCCGGCTGTCGATGCCTGGGGAGCGCCGCCGCCCGCCGGGGTCGATCCGACGCAGGCCCCCACGCCCGAGCTGGTCCCGGCGCCTGCTCCGGCCCCACAGCCCGCGCCGGCCCCACAGCCCGCGCCGGCCCCACAGCCCGCGCCGGCCCCACAGCCCGCGCCGGATCCCGGTGACGGCTCGCAAGACCCTTGGGGAGGTTGATCATGCTTCGCTTCCGTGGCGCACTGATGCTCGCTCTCGTGCTCTCCCCGGGCGTCGCCCGGGCGGAAAGGGCGATCACCTTCGACGACCAGACTCTGGTCGGAAAGATCCAGAAGCCCGAGATCCAGATCCTCATCACCAAGCAGAATCTGACGCCGAAGTACGAGCTCGAGCTGAAGGAGAGCTTCCTCCCTAAGATCGTCCAGTCCGTGGACTCCAAGCCGTTCTGATGCTTCCGCTCCGTCTTCTGACGTGGCGGGCGGTACCCGGGGGGAGGGGAGCATGAGCGGAGTCGCGGATGCGATGCGGGACGGCGGGTTCGTCATGTGGGCGATCCTCGGCGTCGGTGTGCTCGGGAGCGCCATCTCGGTCGAACGGTTGTACTTCGTCCTCCGACAGGGGAGAATCGACGGCGGGGCGTTCATGGCGCAGATCCAACGCGCGGTCCTCGACGCTGACCTCGATCGGGCGCTCCAGATTTGTTCGACGGCGCCCGACGCGGCGTTGCCGAAGCTCCTCCAGGCCGCGCTGATCCGAGCGTCGCGCCCGGAATCCGAGATCCGGGACGCCCTCGAGGAAGCGCGGCTCGCCCTCCTCCCGCGGATCCGTCGCCGCGTCGGGCTCCTCGCGCTCCTCGCGCGCGGCTCCATCTGGGTCGGAGGGATCGGCGCCCTCCACGGTGTCATCGTCGCGCTGGAGGCGGCGGGCGCCGCGGGGAGCACGGCGGGGCTGGCCGCGGGGACGGCAGTGGGCCTTCACAGTGCCTTGTTCGGCTCGATCGTGGCGCTTTCCCTTGCGACCGCGCACGGGCTGATCGCGGTGCGCACGGCGGCCCTTCTCGACGACCTCGACCACCATGCCTTCAAGATCGTCGTCCTGCTCAAGGCGGGCCGGCACCACGGCGGTGCTCACGGCGGCGGCTCGCCGGTGCTGCCGTTCCCTGGCTGACACCGCTGCCCCCGTTCGCACTGGGGCGCAGCGCGACGGCGCGCTCTCTCGAGTACCCTGCATGCCCTCCTGCGCGATGGATGTAAGGGATAGGCAAGCTAAATAAGCCTTTGCAAACGCTTCGTTCTCGTCGGGGTCGCACGCGGAGCCTCCGCGCTTGCCTCGCGAACGGCTACTCTTAGTGCGATCCCGAAGCGCTGCACTTCTCCTTTGTCACCGCTCGCGAGTCCGGCTAATGCTCCTCGCAGAATCTTCATCCGGGCGTGAACCAAGCGCGCGCGCCGGTGTCGGTACCCCCAAAGCTCTCCAGAGGCCTGCCACATGAGCGCACCGGCTCCCCAGACCGCCCAGAAGCCGCTCGCCAAGGTCCTCCGGATCGGCATGGCTCAGGACCAGAAGATCGTCCAGGAGAAGGTCCTCAAGATCGGGGAGACCGTCACCATCGGCGAGAACCCCCGC
>CAJBVW010000141.1 GCA_903959175.1 uncultured Pseudomonadota bacterium | reverse complement strand
GTCCGGGTGGGGAACCGCGCTGAAGCCCGCGATCGAGCCCGCGATCCTGGCGCGCAAGCCCTTTGCGGGGACGGTCGCCGCCAACGTGCAGCGCCACGCGACGGGGGCGATCAACGTCGACGGGTGCCGGCTCGCGCCGGGGGATCTGGCGTGGCCTGGGCCGGGTGATGAAGCTGACCTGCGCCCAAGAGGAAACACCGTTGGCTTTGGAAGCAAGCGCGTTTACCGCAGCGCCAAGAATCCCGGGGAGTCTATTCCCCACGTTCTCGGCCGATGGCCTGCGAACCTGTATGCATGCCCCAAGGCCCCGTGTTCCGAGCGCGAGCGCGGATGCGACGGCCTGCCCGCGCGGTCGGGCGCGGACGCGGTGCAGCGAGAGGAGGGGAGCGCGGGCATGCAGTCGCCACGGGCGGGGGCGGGGCGGAAACGGGAAGAGGTCAGGAACTATCACCCGACAGTCAAACCGATCAAGCTCATGCGGTGGCTATGCCGACTCGTGACGCCGCCCGGCGGGCTGGTCGTCGACCCTTTCGCGGGCTCGGGATCGACTGGCGTGGCGGCCGTTCTGGAGGGGTTCGCCTTCGTGGGGTGTGAGCTGGACTCGGGGCACGTCGCGATCGCCGAGGCGCGCATCGGGCATGCGAGGACGTCGCCCGGGGAGTGGGCGGACACGGCGCCGGGTGGCAAGCGAAAGAAGGCGGCGAAAGCGGAGAAGGTGCGCAAAGTCAAGGTCAAGGCGGCGTTGCACCCGTCCTTGTTTGGGTGGTAGCGTGGACTGGTTTGACGAGATCAAGGCGATGCGCCTGGAGATCCTCGCGGCGCGTCTCGGCCTCGCCATGCGCGATCGGCACGTCGTCGCCTGTCTGGCGTGCGGCGCTCGGACGCGGTCGCGCTCGGACGGGCGACCGGGTGCGGTCTTCCGGGTCGGGCGCGTCGGGTGGAAGTGCGGCCACTGCGGGGAGACGGGCGACGGCCTGCAGTTGGCGGGGTGGGCGCTCTTGGGCGAACGCCTCGAGCGTGGATCGCGCCGTTGGGGTGAGCTCCGGGCGCGTCTGGTCGACCTCGGGATCGTCGAGGACAGCGACGGGCCGGCACCCAGGGTGAGGCGCGGGTTGACCGAGGCGCAGGCGCTGCAGGCAACGGGGCGGGCGCCCGTGGCGGCGGTCGTCGAGGAGGTGGAGCGCGACTCGGCGACCGTCGAGGCCGTGCGTCGTCTGTGGGATGAGTGCCGGCCGGCGTGGGAGGATGCCGATGTGTCCGCGTGGCTGCAGAGTCGCAAGGTGGACGCCGAGTACCTGTCGTCGTCACTGGTGCGCGCCCTTCCCGATGGGCCATTGCCCGGGTGGGCGACGGCGGTCGGTCGGCCCTGGTCCGAGGGGTGGCGCGCCATCCTGCCGGGGTACGACGCCCGGGGTGAGCTCGTGACGCTGCGGGCTCGGTGGATCTTTCCCGAAGTCGACCCGCCGAGGGGCCTGAAGGTCGCCGCGGTCCGGGGCGCGTCGGCGGCCGGTGCCGTGCTGGCGTGCGGCCTGGCGAGACAGCTTCTGGCGGACGGGGTGCCGGCGTGGTGGCCCGTCGGGGCGCCCTTGCGCGTCGTC
>CAJBVW010000140.1 GCA_903959175.1 uncultured Pseudomonadota bacterium | reverse complement strand
CGTCGGCGTCGACCGCGAAGGTGGCGATGGGGAGCTCGTCGAAGTGCTGGACGGAGGAGGGGTCGGTCGTCATGGGGGTCTCCGGAACGGGGGGCGTCGGGGTCGTGGACGAGAGAGGCGACGAGGGCACGGGTGCCTGCTCGGGGAGGGAACGCGCGGAAAGGGCTTCGGAAATCGAGGGGACGGCGGGGGCGTCGGGTTCGGTCGGGTCGCCCGGCTTGCGGCGCGGCGCCCTCACAGCACCACCTCGCCGGGGGCGCCGAGCAGCTCCTCAGCGTTGAGGACGAGGCGGACCTGGTCGCCGACCTTGCCCATGCCCTCGAGGAAGCGGGCCGAGGTGGCGCCGCCGACGCGCGGGGGTGGCTCGATCTGGTGGGGCGGGATGTCGAGCACCTCGGACACCCGGTCGACCACGAGGCCCACGGACCACTCGCGCACATGGATGACGATGATGCAGGTGCGATCGTCGTAGTCACGGAGCGGGAGGCGGAAGCGGGCCCGCACGTCCATCACCGGGATGACCTTCCCGCGCAGGTTGATGACGCCCTTGATGTAGGCGGGGACGTCCGGGACCGTCGTGATCTTCTGCATGCCGATGATCTCGCGCACATGCCGGATGTCGAGCGCGTAGGTCTCGGCGCCCAACACGAACGTCAGGAACTTCGCGAGCTGCGACTCTCCCTCTTCTTCTTCTTCGATACGCTTGGCTTCCAAATGAACCTCCAGAAGGGATGAGCGCGTCAGGCCGCGCGAGGGACAGCGCCGATAAGTCCGGCAACGTCGAGGATGAGGCTGATGCGCCCGTCGCCGAGGACGGTGCAACCGGAGAGAGAGCGGGGATCGCCGAGAAACCCGGAGAGGCCCTTGATGACGGTCTGGCGTTGGCCGATGAGCTCGTCCACGAACAGACACACCGCTTGGCCACCGTCCTCGACGACCACGAGGATGCCGTCCTCCAGGCGCTCGTGGAGGGGCTCGATGCCGTAGAAGCGGTGCATGCGGAGCACCGAGAGGAGCTGCCCGCGGATCCGCACGATCTCCTCGCCGTCCGCGAGGTGGGTAACGTCCTTCGAGCGGGGCACCACCGACTCGCGGATGCACAGCAGCGGGATGGTGAAGCTCGTGTCGCCCACCCGCACGACCATCCCTTCGATGATCGCCAGGGTGAGCGGAATGCGGAGCGTGATGGTCGTCCCCTGCTCGGGCACGCTCGCGATGTCGATCCGCCCCTTCACGCGCTCGATCTGGCGCTTGACCACGTCCATCCCGACGCCGCGCCCCGAGATGTCGGTGACGGCGGCGGCGGTGGAGAAGCCCGCCTCGAAGATGAACGCGAAGACGTCGGCGTCGGAGAGGGAAGGGGCCGCCGCCGCGGTGACGAGGCCGCGCTCGACCGCCTTCTCGAGGACGCGGGTGCGCGAGATGCCGCCGCCGTCGTCCTGGATGCGCACCCAGATCTCGCCGCCGACGTGGCTCGCGGTGAGCTTGAGGGTGCCCTCGACCGGCTTGCCGCGCGCGGCGCGGACCTCGGGCATCTCGATGCCGTGGTCGACGGCGTTGCGGAGGAGGTGGACGAGCGGGTCGCCGATGATCTCCGCCACCGTCTTGTCGACCTCGGTCTCCTCCCCCTCGACCCTCAGCGCGACCTGCTTGCCCTGCTTGTTCGCCACGTCCCGGACGACGCGGATCATCTTCCGGAAGGTGGCGTCGATGGGCACCATCCGCAGCGACATCGCCACGTCCTGGAGGCTGCGCGTGATGCGGTCGAGCTGCGCGAGCGCCTTCGGGAGCTCCTGCGAGCTCACGGCGCCGTGGCTCGACGGCGCGTGGATCACCGCGGTCTCGGCGATGATGAGCTCGCCGACGAGGTCCATCAGCGCGTCGAGCTTGCCGACGTCGACGCGCAGGCTGGTCTGCGGCTTCTCCACCTGCCGCGCCTCGGCGCGGGCGGTCACCCCGCGGCGCTGCGCCTGCTCCCCGAGCGCGGCGTCGAGCCGGGCGGGAGTGACGAGGCCGCGCTCGGCCAGGACGGTCCCGACGGGAGCACGGTCCGCGTCGAGCGCCTCGACGAGGTCGCTGGCGTTGATGTCGCCGCGCTCGATGAGGATGCGGCCGATGCGCGTCTGGCCCATCACGCCGCGGGCGTCGCTCTCCACCTGGACCAGCGCCGCGGCGCGGATGGCGCCCTCGGGGAAGGAGCTGTCCCCGGGGAGGCGGCTCACGGCGGTGCGGAGCGCGTCCACGGAGGTGAGCAGGGCCCCGATCACGTCGGGGCTGCGGGGCACCTCGCCCTCCTTGACCGCCTCGAGCAGCGTCTCGGCCGCGTGGGCGAGGCGCTCGATCTCGACGTAGCCGAGGAAGCCGCAGTTGCCCTTGAAGCTGTGGAGCGCCCGGAACGCGGTCGCGACCGGCCCGGAGGCCTCGCCATCCGTCTCCAGCGAGAGCAGCGCCTGCTCGCACGCGTCGAGGAGGTCGCGCCCCTCGATGATGAACGGCTCGACGAGGTCGGCGAGCGAGACGCCGTCCGTCGTCGACTCGTCCGCGTGCCGCGCCTCGCTCGGGGCGGCGACCGCGTGCGCTTCGGGGGCGGCGACGGCCTCCTCCGCGACGAGCGGAAGGACCACGACCGCCGAGGGGGACTCCGAGACAGGCGTCGCAACCGTTACAGCACTCAACACAATCGGCGTCGCGACGCTGGCCCGAGCAACCGTCGGGACAGGCGTTACACTCTCGACGCCAGAAGGCACGGAGCGGCGGGAGATCTCTTCGAGGCTGAAACCAAGCCTCTCGAGCTCACCCGATTCGTCCTCGTCGATCCCGGTCTCCATCACCTGTGCCAGTCGCGCCCGCACGGCGTCCAGCACCTGGCACAGCGCCTCGACGAGCGCGGGCGTGGGCGCCGCGGTCCCGGTGCGGAGGTCGACCAGCACGGTCTCCGCGCGGTGCGTGATCCGCTCGATCGACCCGAACTGGAGGTAGCTGGCGCTACCCTTCATCGAGTGAAACAGACGGAACACCCTAGCGATTACGTCGGCGTTCGGCGCTTCCCCGGAGGCCGACATCTCGATCAGGAGCGGCTCCACCTCATCGATCGCCTCGCGGCTCTCTGCCACGAAGCTGCTGACAATCTCACGCGTCTCGTCATCCATCGCTGCGGTTCCCCCCGGTGGCATGTGCCATCCCAGTTCGGCACATGTGGAACAACCCACAGCTATTTTTTCAGGTTTCTCGATCCTTCTTCGCCGAACGAGCCGATCCGCGGCGGCGGAGGCGGATCCGGCCCCCGGAACGGGAGGCCCTGACGCACGTCGGCGCCCCATCCGGAGGGATGGAGCGCCGAGGGTGACGTGGACCGGGGGTGGCTCCCCGCTGTCGGTGGGCTCAGGCGGCGGCGAAGAGCGCCAGGTTGCCGGGGGCGTAGCCGGTCACATTCAGCGCGAAGTCCGTGCGGGAGCGGGGGCGCTTGATGAGCGCCTCCGTGGCGGCGGGGATCCGGGCCGGCGGGAGGTGGACGGTCGAGAGCACGATGCGCTCCCCGTCGGTCGACTGGAAGAGGCGCGCCGCGACGTTGAAGACCTCGCGCAGGTTCTCCACCAGCATCTCCGAGAGGACCTTCGTCTTGGCGGCCGTCGCTGCCATCGGCGCCGGCACCATCGACAACGCCGCCGCGAGGCTGCAGGCACCGTCCGCGTCGCAGACGAGGAAGCCCACGACTTCGTCCCGATCGTTGCGGTATTCGGCGACCGCGAACCATGGCGCCGTGGGCGGCGTTGTGGAGCGCTTGGCGGTGACAACGCGCCCGATCAAGCCGCCGAGGAGGGTGGCCGTTACCTCCGGGGCGACGGACTTGGGGTCGAAGGCCATGACTATTCTTCCAGGGAAAGGAGGATGACGATCCAGACGGGTAACTCGCCCATCTCGATGGGGACCGAGATGGTCTGTTGCCGGGCGAAGGACCGGAGCCGCCCCTCGACCAGAACGGGCAGCCCCAGCTTCAGGGTGCTGTCGAGCTCGACCAGCCGACTCTTCACGCCGCCGCCGACGATGTTGACGATCTCGGCCATCGCATCCGCCGTGTCCTCCTCGGTGGGAGTGCACCCGAGGAGGGCCTCGGCGAGGGCGGTCGCGACGCTCGGCTCCGCCACGATCCCCACATGCGCGCCGGCACGGGCGCCGATGAGCGGGAGGTAGGCGCCGAGGACGCCGACGGGCGCGCTCGGCTGACGATCCGCCACGGTGCGCGCCCCGGAGTACCCAAGGGCGGTGACCGCGAGCTCGTCCGCCGCTCCGAGGGTGGCCGCGACCCACGCGTCGGCGACGCTGCTCACGCGGCCTTCATGCCGCGCACGGCGTCCTGCAGGGCGGCCACCGTGAAGGGCTTGACGATGAGGAAGCTGGCGCCGGCCTTGAGGGCCTTGATCTTGATGTCGGGGGTCCCCTCGGACGTGATGAAACCGAACGGCGGCACGTTGCCGTCCGCGTTGAGCGCCTCGAGCAGGTCGTAGCCGCTCATCTCGGGCATGTTCCAGTCGCAGAGGACGAGGTCGGGGGCCTGGGCGCGCACGGCGGCGAGGCCCTCGGCGCCGTTGGTCGCCTCGACGATGGTGCAGTCGCCGAAGCCCGCCTGGCGGACGGTACGCGCCACGATCATGCGCATGGCCTTGCTGTCGTCGATGATGAGGATTCGGTTCACGGGGTCACCTGGGTAGCTTGGTTGGTGTGGTCATGGAACTGCACGAGCGCGTCGTCACTGAGGCTGTCCTCGTCGCACGCGAACATCGCCGCGTCCTCGAGGGGGAGGCCCAACATGGTCTCCCAGATCGAGGAGGTGAGGCTCCGGATCTGTTCCGTTCTCGCCATCTTCGCTCCTCCCTGCCACCGTGCACGACGCCAGCCGCCCCCTCCATCGGCCCGTCCGTAGGCGACCTGAGCGGAAAGCGGCGGCCCTCTCCGCATACGGGAGAGGCGGATCGTGAACGGCGCATCTGCCGCGAGAGCTCGTCCCCAAGGGGCAACGGCGCAACGAGGGGTGTCAGCGCGGCAATCACACCTCCATAGACGACTATCGAGTCGCAACCAATGGTAGCGCTCGCCGGAGCATGCGTGTGATTTCACCCACCCGAGCCTAAACGAGCCGGGGGATCGGCCGATGGGGGGCCTCACAGGAGACGCCCATGGCCCTCATCGAATGGTCCCCCCGCCTTCAGCTCGACGTCCCGGACATGGACCGCGACCACCACCGCATCGTCGACCTCATGGTGCAGCTCGAGCGGCAGAGCACCGCCGGCGAGCCCCGCGCCCGTCTCGACACCACGTTCCGCGCGCTGGGCGAGACGACGCGGACGCACTTCGCCGACGAAGAGCGCTTCATGCAGTCCATCGCCTACCCCGAGTTCGCGGCGCACAAGGTGATCCACACCACCCTCCTCGAGAAGTTCGCCACCCACTACGAGGCCTTCCGCACCGGCTCCGCCGCCAAGGTCGACTCCGCCGTGTTCGAGTTCCTCACCTTCTGGCTGCGCTCCCACATCTCGGGGATCGACCGCCGCTACGCCGACCACGTCCACAACGGCCGCGGGGCGCACGCGAAGTAGCCGCCTCCCCAGCATCGTGGGGTCGATCCGTCAGGCTTCCGAGCGCCTCAGCCCCGGATGTCGATGACCCTGGCGACCTCCCCCTCGACGGCGAGATCGATGAGCTCGCCGTCGGCGACTGTGCTTCCTTCCGCGTCGCGCACCACGCGGCACGAGGGCCGGGCGAACGTGGCGGGCGAGCGGACGCCGGACACCGACACGACCCAGCGCCCGTCGGTGAGGCGCATCATGGTGCCGGGCGGAAATCGACCGACCCGGTTGACGAACGCCTGGAGGATGGTCGGGTCGTAGCGGGTACCCGAGGCGCCTTCCATGCGCGCGAGGGCCTGCGCCGGACCGTAGATGGCGCCGCCGGGGCGGTGGCGGGTGAGGGTGTCGAAGTCGTCGGCCACGCGCACGATCCGGGCGTAGAGGCTCGGACGCGCGTCCAGATCGCGGTGGTGCTGGTAGGCCACGAGCAGCCGCTTGACCTTGGCCTGGTGGAACCCGCGCTGCTTGAGGAGCAGCCGCGCGCCCGCGCTGCCGTGGCGGCCGAACGGGGGCGCCACGTCCCCCGCGAACCCCTCTTCGCGGGAGGCGTAGCCGGTGTCGTGGAACATGGCGGCCACGCCCAGGTCGGCGAGGGAGGTCGGGGTCAGCCCGAGCTCCTTTCCGATGAGCACGGCGAGGGTACACACCCTCAGGGAGTGGTGGGCATGGGCGGCGGCGTGCGCGGGCGCGCCGCTCTGCGCGGCGTCGATCAACAGCTCGCTACTGCCGGTGGAGTCGATGATGTCGTTGACGAGCCGCCGGACGGGCAGGGGGTTGGGGACGCGCGCCTCGGCGAGGTTGTCCCACGCCGCGGTGACGAGGCCGGCGGAGCGCTCCATCGTCTCTTGTATCTCTCGCGGGCCCGTCTTGAGCGCCGCCTCCGGGCTCGCCTCGCCGGTGAGGCGCAGCCGAAACAGGCCCTGCACGGACACCATGGGCAGGTCGGCGTCACGAACCGCGTCCCGCAGGACGGTGAGGGGGCGCTCGGCCGCCGGCTTGTGGGAGAGGGTGTGGACGAGGCGGCGGATCGCGCCCTCGTCGAGGGGCGCCCCGATGCGCAGGCCGCCGGCGCCGTGGCGCTGCAGCTCCTCGGCGAGGTCGGCGGCGCCGCCGGTGCGCTCGTCCATCCGCACACGCACGTCGTTGAGGTAGAGCTGGCCCTCGACACACACCAGCTGCAGAGGGCCGAGCAGATCGACGAGGAGCGCGAGCACCGCCGCGAGGTCACGCGCCGGGTTGTCGAACGCGTGGTTGTCGGGGTGGTGCGTGCGCATCAGGCGCAGGAGCCCGGTGAGCAGGCGCACGGTCTGCTCCCCGCCGTCCCGCACCTGCTGGGCGAGCGCGCGGTCCTCGCCGCCGCGGGCCTGCTCGATGGCCTTGCCGAGGGTCTCCTGGTCGCGCGAGACGGCATCGGCGGCGAGGTCGGGGGCCGGCGGTGCGTTCATTGGGCCCCCCGGAGCACGCGCCGACGCTTGACGAGGCTCGTGGTGCAGTGGCGGGCGAGGTCGCTGCCGGCGCGCTCGGCCACGTACTTCACGAGCACCTCCGGCTCGTCCCCGGGCACGAACACCATGCCCGACACGGCCACCCATTGGAGCGTCGTCTGCCCGGGGAGCACCACATGGAAGAAGCCTCGGGGCTTAAGCCACTCGCGGAACAGCTCCGTGGCCCGCGCCAGGTCACACCGCGCGAGCGCCTCGCCCGAGGCTTCGGCCTCCCGGTTGCCCAGGCGCAGCGGCGCCTCCCGCTTGACGCGCTCGGAGATGGGGCCGAAGGCGGCCTTGATCGCCTGCCGCCCGAGCAGATCGAGCGCGCGGAGGCGCACCTCCTCCGTCGGCACGGCGATGAGCCCGAGCAGTACCCGGATCATCACCGGGCCGACCGGCGCGGCCTCGAGGACATGGAGCGCTTCAAATTGGAGCTCGATGTCGGGCCGCGTCGCCACCGCTTGCACGCCCTGGAGGCCCAGCTCGGGGTCGGCCGCGGAGAGGGCGCGGAGGAGCTCGACGGCGATGCCCGGCTCGACGGTGCTCAGCTGGTCGAGGATCCAGGCGCCGTGCTGCGGCACGAAGCGCTCGATGAGCGAGCGGGCAACGCGACGGCTCGCCTCGCCCTTCTCGGTCTCCAGCACGGTGATGACCATCTTGAGGTGGTTGCCCGGGAGCAGATCGAGGAACTCGAGCAGGTCGGGCGGCGCGGTGGTCGCGTCGCGCGGGACGCTTCGGAGGATCCGCCCGATGGCGCGCTCGTCGCCGAAGGAGCCGAGCAGGATGTCGCGCTCGCGGGCGTCCGCCGGGTTCGGGAGCCGGGCCGACGCGAGCAGGCGCACCACGTCGAGCACCGCGCCCAGGAGCCCCTCGGAGAGGAGGAAGTCGCGGATCTCGCGAAGCTGCGGGACCGTTTCGGCGAGCGGCAGCGGATCGGACGGATCCGCCGCTGCGTGCACCAGCTCCGCGCACAGCTGCACGCAGAGGTCGGGGAGCGCCTGGGTGTTGTCCTCTGCGAGGAGGGCGTCGACCTCGCCGATGCCAAGCTCCTTGTAGACGACGCGGCGGGGGGTCGGGAGCAACGGCACGGGCAGGTCGAAG
This sequence comes from uncultured Pseudomonadota bacterium, assembly GCA_903959175.1. Classification (GTDB taxonomy): domain Bacteria; phylum Myxococcota_A; class UBA796; order UBA796; family SXON01; genus CAJBVW01. The sequence goes on along the minus strand of CAJBVW010000140.1, from coordinate 1,457 downwards.
TCGGGTGGGGCCGCGACGTGGTGGCCACCAGCGGCGTCGGACGCGGCGAGGGCGCCCGGATCGCCGGCCTCCTCCTCCGGGACGAAGCCCTCCACCGCCTCGAGTTGGATGTGGGTGAAGCCGGCCTTCCACAAGAGCACGACCATGTCGTCCTCGGCCTGGCGCACACCGGTGTACCGGATGGACAGCACCTCGAGGAGCTTGAGGACCTCCTGCCAGGTGAGCGCCGCCTCGAGCGTGATGCGGCGCACGCCGTCCCGGTACAGGCGGAAGGCGAGCGAGCGCTCCCGGTCCCGGTCGAGGTAGACGACCTCTCCGTGCACCACGAGCTCGAAGGGGCTCACGACGAGGGGCAGGTCGCCCCACGTGCTCAGGTAGCCCTCGACCGCCTCCTGCAGCGCGTTGAGAAAGTGGCGGATCGCCGCGTTCGCGGGGTCGTAGAGCAGGAATGACCGTGCCGCCCGGCTCAGCGCGAGCACCACCCCATTGGCGGCCACCCCCCGCTGGCTCGAGCCGAGGCGCAGCTCCCCGTCGTCCGGGGGGGTGACGTCGAGGTGCCGGTCAGTCTCCATGACCGTGACGGTACCACGAGCGGATCCGTCACTTCGAGGGTTCGAATGAAAACAAGCCGCCTGTAGATGTCGGTCGCGCAGTGAGGCGGTGCTCGCCCTCGGCCGACACGCGCACGGTCGCGACGCGGACGGAGACGCGTACCACGCTGTTCTGGGAGGCGGACCTAAGCCTTCCGACGATCCGCGAGGTGCGCATGGGGTGCTACATCTGCCACCGGTGCCGACAGGTTCCGGGACCCGCGCCGACTGTAGCTGAGCAAGACGGCCACGGGCGGGAGCGACATGTTGCCCCCACCCGCGGCCGATCACGACGCGCGACCCGCGCCTACCCGTAGCAGACGATCTCGCCCCACTCGATCTCGTTGTCGGTCTCGTCACACTCGCCGACCTGGCTGCGGTCGAGCGAGGAGCCGCCGTCGACCTCGACGCGGATGTCGAACAGCGGGGTCGGGACGCCGGTGAGGTGGGTCTCGACGGAGGCGTCCATGTACCCGGCGGTGAGGGTGGCGGTCCACGTCACGGTGTCGAGGATGACATCGCCCGTGTCGGTGGTGCCGATGATCTCGACCTCGATATCGTCCGTCACGTCGCCGGTGCCATTGTTCCCGAGGGACCACCACACGGTGACCTCGCCGCTGCCGCAGGCGTCGGAGCAGATGTCGTGGACCTTGGCGGTGATGTTCTGGTTCTCGAACACGTAGGAGATCGGCGGGCCCGCGCGGAAGTTGTTGATGGACTCCCAGTTGATCTCGGGGCGCGTCGGCACCTGCCCGTCGTTCTCGATGTTGGTGATGCTGTACCCGTGCTGGTTCCAGACGGAGAGGGCGGCGGCGAAGCCGTCCACGTCACCCAGGACGGTGATGCCGCCGGGCCCGCTGTAGTTGT
>CAJBVW010000139.1 GCA_903959175.1 uncultured Pseudomonadota bacterium | reverse complement strand
CTGAGGTTTGATCACTTCGCGGGAATTTCGAGAGCCATCCGAGCGTTCTCCAGTCGTGCTGGAGGTTTGGATGGCGACGATTTTGTCTTCTGCTCGAGTGTGGGCGTGCAACGAGTTCGGGGGAGCCAAGCTCGGGCGTATCGACACGGTGCGCCGGTTGGTACAGATCGCCGAGCGCTTTGCGGATAATCCAGGGGCGATCGTCTCCACGGCGATCCGACGGAGCGCCGAGCGCGAAGGAGCCTACCGATTCATGGAGCGCGAAGTCGACACCCAGGGCATCGCGGATGCGTCGTTCACCGCGACCATTGCCCGGATCTGTGGCGCGCCGTTCGCGTACGTCCCGATCGATGGCACCAGCCTGCAGATCGGCGACGTCGAGCACACGAAGGGCACCGGTCCGATTGGCGCCCGCACGTTCCCCACCCGCGGGTTCCAGATCATGTCCTCGCTCGTCGTCACGCCGGACGGCGTGCCCCAGGGGCTGTGCGCTCTCTCGTGGTGGAGCCGGAGTGACGCGCCACCCACGCAGGCGTCGAAGAAGCGCAAGGTCGAAGACAAGGAGACGAAATACTGGCTCGAAAACGTGCGGGCGACGCGGATAAAGTTCAAGGGAAGCGGCTGCCGGCCGTGGATGCAGCTCGACCGCGGCGGCGACGCCTGGCCGGTCCTCCTGGAGGCACACGCTGACGAAAGCTGGCTCACCGTCCGGGCCTCGTACAGCCGGCGGCTCCGCACCGCGCCCAGCCAGGAGCGCGAGTACCTCTGGCCCAAGGTTGCGATGGCGCCCGTCTTGGGAAGGTACGCGGTCGAAATTCCGGCCGGACCGAACCGCCGGGCACGCACTGCCGTCCTCGAGGTGCGCGCCTCCGAAGTTACGCTCGATCTTCAAGTTCAGGGGACTTCGGCGAGGAAACCCGTAACTGTCTGGGCCGTGATGGCGCGCGAGACGGCAAAGACGGCAGGCGACGACGAGCCGATCGAGTGGATGCTCCTCACGACGTTTCCGGCGGCCACGTTCGAAGCTGCCTGCACGGTCCTGTATGGCTACACCCAGCGCTGGCGAATCGAGGAGTTTCACAAGGCCTGGAAATCCGGTGCCTGCAACATCGAGGATACCCAACTGGAGAGCGAAAGCGGGATTCGGGCGCTCGCGACGATCCTGGCGGCAGTCGCGACGCGGCTGCTTCGGATGACCTACCTCGCGCGCGCCACCCCCGAGCTGCCCGCGTCCGTGGAGTTCTCGCCGTCTGAAATCCGTGCCGCAGCCCTCCTCGTTGGCAAGCGACGCGTACGAGTCGCGACGGTCACGATGAAAACAATCACAAATTGGATTGCGACCGTTGGGGGTTACATCGACCGAAAGTCCGCCCTCCCACCCGGGCTGATCGTATTGACGCGCGGCCTCCGTCTGGTCGAGTCCGCTGCGCTCGCCCTACGAACGCAGGAAGGGATCGGAGAAGCTGAGGAATGACCCGAAGTGGCTACACGTCAGACCTCAGGCCGGGCCCTTTCTGGTCAATACTCGCCCCCGCCACCAAGTACGTAGGCCATGTTCGAACCCGGGTGCCCGACCACGAGATCCGGAGACCCGTCGTCGTCGAGATCGCTCCCAGCCGCCATCGCGTCGCCGAAGCCGCTCGAGCCCGAGGGCCACTCCGGTCCGATCCGGTCCGGAGTCGTCTCCAGGTCGTACACCCCGGCCGACACCGGCCCGGCGACGAGGAACACCGCTCCGAAGGTGCAGTAGTTGGCGCTGCCATCCGAGCACCACGCGTCCTCGCGCAGCTCTTCCGGAACGAAGTCGGCGTTGGCCACGGCGAGGTCTTCATGACCGTCTCCGTCCCAGTCCCCGAGCGGCACTGCGTAGCCGACGTCCGGCTCCGCCACGCCGCCGCTTTCGGACAGGAACGCGGCATCCCAGCTGGTCGCGAGGTCGACCGAGGGCTCGGCCCCGAAGGGTCCGAAGAGCACCAGCAGCGCGATGCCGCTGTCCTCGGAGAACCCGACGTCCCGGTGGCCGTCTCCGTCGAGGTCGCCGACGGGGTGCACCCGCATGTAGTGGTGGCGCGCGGCGTCGAGCTCGTCCTGGAAGACGGTCACGCCAGCATCCGCGGGATGTACCGTGCCGACCGGGAGATCGAACACGAGGAGCGTCTCGTCGGCGGAATACGCGGTCGCTCCGAAGTCGCCGAGGCCGTCCCCGTCGAGATCGCCGAGCGGCTCGAGCCCTACGCCGAGTTGATCCCCGTCGTCTCCGCGCAGCACGGTCCCCGCCTCCTCGAGCGTGGCCTCGACGACCGGGCCGCGCAACACGTACACCACGCCGGCGCCCACACGGGCGCCGTAGGCGGCGAGGACCAGGTCGTCGAGGCCGTCCCCGTCGAGATCGCCCGCGCCGATCCCTCGCGCGAGCCGCGTATCGTCGGACGCGGCGTACACCTGTGGCACGTTCGGCAGGTCGAAGATTCCGGGCGCCACCGGGCCGCGCAGGAGGTACGCCACCCCGCCCGGGCCCGACCCGGGGCCGCCCACGACGAGATCGATGTCACCGTCCCCGTCGAGATCCCCCGTGCCCACGAAGTCGAGCTCGTCGAACGAGGCCCCCCGCAGGATGCTGTCCGCCTCGTCGCTGTAGACGGCATCGGGCGAGGCGGCGAGCGGGCCCCGGAACAACCCGACGGCGGACTCGTAGGCGCCCGTGCCGTCGATGTAGGCGCGGTCGAACACGAGGAGGTCCGCGAAGCCGTCCCCGTCCACATCTCCCGGCGTCGCCACCGCGAACGCGTACCCGGTCTCCAAGCCGGAGTCCGTCGGTTCCCCGCCCGTCGTCCACGCCTCGAACTCTCCGAATGTGCCCGTACCACCGAGCCCGTCACAGTCGTCGTCCCGCCCGCTGGTCACCCGCTCGGGCGCCCCCGGGTAGACGAAGGCGCGGGCGTCGTCGCAGTCGTCGCCGACGGCGCTCGCGCCCAGGGCGTCGTCACACGACGTCACGCGCGCGGGGTCGCCGTGGCCGTCGCCGTCGCCGTCCACGTACCAGGTCAGGGCGGTGTCGCAGCCCGTGTCGGTGTCGTCAGGGGCGCTGTCGTCGCCGGCGGTGTCGTCCGCTTCGGCGTAGGTGTCGGTGCCGGCGGTGTCGGTGTCGTCGGGCCCGTCGGTGTCGAACGGTGTCAGCCCCGCAGACTCGCCCTTGCCGTGCTCCCCGCAGGCCAGCAGGAGTCCCAGGAGGAGGGCGCTCACCTCAGAGCTCGCGGACATACGTGGCCGGAAATTCATGCTCGGTGTGATACCAGCAATCGCCAGAGTGGTCCACACGGGCACCACCGCCTCGCGAGGATGGGTTCGGCAGCCCCGAGACTTCGCCGTCAATACGCTTAGATGTTTGAGGCTCGAGAGGAGTACTACCCTTGCCTGATGCGGATGCCCGGGCGTTCGCGCTGGAGCCCGATGCGCCGTGGGCACCAGCGTAGCGGGTCCCAGAGCGACCGCTACGTGCGACCCGCGTTTCACGAAGGCGCACCGTCTTGGAACTGGCCGGCATGACGCTCGGGGCCGGCGAAGACGCCGTCCCCGGCCCGGGCGCACCAGGATTACGGGTAGTTCTCGCCCTCGTCGCGTGCGCCCGGGACATGCGCCCCCTCGGCGAAGACGCCGAGGGGGACGGCGCCAAGATTGCCCCGCGCGCGGACGCGCGGGAGGCGCCTCGCACGTCAGCAGTCGTCTTCGCGTTCT
>CAJBVW010000138.1 GCA_903959175.1 uncultured Pseudomonadota bacterium | reverse complement strand
CGATCGCCGCCGTGGTCCCCGCCGTGGACGAGGTCGTGGAGGCGGCTGCCGAGGAGGGAAGCGACGGGCCGGCCGAGCATCGCGGCGCCCGCGGGGTTCATGGAGAGGACACGCCCGCCGAGGTCGATGCTGGCGATGCCCTCGCCCGCGGACGCGAGGATCTGGCCCGTCTGGCGGGTCTGCCGGTCGAGGGCCTCCGCCATCGCGTCGAGGGAGCGGGAGAGCTGGCCGACCTCGTCGCGGCCGTGGTGGAGCGAGTAGCGGGCCGCGAGGTCCCCGCGGGCGAGGCGCGCCGCGAGGGCCGAGAGCGCGCGGATGCGCTGCAGGAGCAGGCGATCGCCGCCGTACCAGGCGATGCCGATGGTGAGCACCGCGAGCACGGCGACTGAGGCGAGGCCCCAGTAGAAGCTGACGTCCGATCGCGCGAAGACCGCGGCCTTCGGGATCTCGACGGTCACGTAGGCGCGGCCCCGCCCGTTGGCGAGGGGCACGATCCCGTAGAGGCGATCGCCGCCGTCGACCACGAAGCCCTTGGACGTCGCGCCGGCGAGGAGCTGCGCGTACACCGGCTGGGCGAGGGCGGACGTCCCGACCGCGCCGGGCTCGCCGGGCGACCGCGCGAGGACCACGCCGTTGCGATCGAGCACGCTGAACACGGCCTCGGGCGCGAGCTCCAGCGCGCCCATCGAGGCGCCCAGGGCCTCAAGGTCGAGGGCGAGGAAGACGACCGCCCCCATCTCCCCCGCGGGATCGAGCGCGGGGTAGCCGATGTTCACCGAGGGCCGCCCCGAGATCCGGCCCACCTGGGCCTCGCCGAAGGCGAAGTCGCGCGTGTCCCGCGCGTCCTGGAAGTAGCTTCGGTCGCCCACGTTGACGGCGCCGGGGAGCGGCACGGCGCTGCAGAACACCGACCCGTCCGGGGCCGCGGCGCCGACGTTGGCGTAGCCGGGGTTCACGTCCTTCAGCCGCTTGACGACGAGGGCGCAGGCGTCGGGGTCCGCGTCGAGGATCGCCGGGAGCTCGGAGAGGCCGAGCAGCACGCCCTTGGCCTCGCCGAGGGTGATGCTGTGGAGCTGCGCCGTCTCACGGACGGCCGCGATCGCCGAGGCACGCGCGGCGTGGTCGAGCAGCGCCCGCTCGCTGCGCACCGTGCGAACCAGCACCGCGACGGCCGGGAGCACCGCGACGAGCACGAGGAACACGAGGCGGGAGCGCAGGACGAACATCGGAGCCGAGCGTACACCATCGCGCGCGCGGCCGGGCCCCACGCCGGCGTGTTCAGGGCGCCTCGCGCCGCGTCGGCGATGAACCTCGCCTACTCGGCAGCTCCGGCCTCGATCCACGCGCGGAACAGATCCAGCTCCGTCTGGGCGAGGACCAGCTCGGGCGGCATGCGCGTGCCCTCCCCGCCGACCGACATGTGGGTGCCTTCGAGTTTGTTCAGGAGATAGCTCACATCCGGATCGCCCGGCGCCACCCGCACGAGCGACGGCACCTGCTCGCTCGGCACGCCGACGAGCTCCGAGTAGGCCACGTCCGCCGCGAGCGTGAGGCCCCCGGAGCGGGTCGTGGCGTCGTGACAACTTCCCACACAATTCCGGTTGAAGATCGGTTGCAGATCCGCGACGAACCCAGGAGGGACCGCCGCGGTCTCCCCCGTCTCCCCATCCGCGCCGACGCAGCCGAGCGCCCACACCAACACGATCACGACCATCCGCACCTCTACCTCCCCTGTCGCACGCGATCGTGGATGCCGCCACCCCGCGCGCGGTTGCCTTCCCGCCTTCGGTGGAGGAGCATCCCGTTCCCTTCGACCCGCGGTGACATGCTCACGCTCCTGCACACCTCCGACTGGCACCTCGGCCACACGCTGCACGACCACTCGCGCGCCGAGGAGCACGGCGCCTTCCTCGACTGGTTGCTCGACCTCGCGGTCACCGAGGCCGTGGACGCGCTGATCGTCGCCGGAGACCTCTTCGACGGCTCGAACCCGCCCGCGCAGGCCCAGGAGCAGCTCTTCCGCTTCCTCGTCACCCTCCGGCAGCGCCTCCCCGCCGTCGACGTCGTGCTCGTGGGCGGGAACCACGACTCAGCCCAGCGCCTCGACGCCCCCGCGAGCATGCTCCGGGCGCTCGGGCTCCACATGGTGGGCGGGCTCCCTCGGCTCCCCCGCACCGACGCCGCCGCGGAGCGCGCGCTCGACCTCGACCGGCTGCTCGTCCCGCTGACCGACGCCGCGGGCGCCGTCGCCGCGTGGGTGGTGGCCGTGCCCTTCCTCCGCCCGGCGGACCTCCCCCTCCTCGCCGAGGTCGAGGACACCCTCGTGGCCGGCGTCGGCGCGGTCTACGCCCAGGCGCTCGACGCCGCGCGCGCCCGCCGCCTCCCCGGCCAGGCCCTCGTCGCGACCGGGCACTGCTACATGCGCGGCGGCGACATCTCCGAGCTCTCCGAGCGCAAGATCCTCGGCGGCAACCAACACGCGCTCCCCGTCTCCGTCTTCCCGGACGACATCGCCTACGTCGCGCTCGGGCACCTCCACCTCGCCCAGGACGTCGGCGGGCGCGCGAACGTGCGCTACTGCGGCGCACCGATCCCGCTCTCGATGCCGGAGCGGAGCTACCCGCACCAGGTCGATCTCGTGACGCTCGACGGGGAGCGCCTCGTCGCGGTGCGCCCGACGCGCGTGCCCCGCGCCACGCAGCTCATGCGCGTCCCCGAGACCGGCGCCCTGCCAATCGACGCGCTGGAGGCGGCCCTCCGCCTACTCCCGCCGCGCGACCCCGAGGTGCCCGAGTGGCAGCGGCCGTTCCTCGAAGCGTGCGTGCGGCTGGACGCCCCCGAGCCCGGCCTGCAGCGGCGGGTGGAGGACGCGCTCGCCGGCAAGGCCGCGCGCCTCGTGAAGCTCACCCGCGAGCGCACGGGCACCGGCGGGGCGCTCGGGGACAGCGCCGTGAACGCCCTCTCCGACTTCACCGAGGAGCGCGTGTTCCAGAAGCGCTGGGAGCAGGAGTTCGCCATCGCCCCCGACGCCGTCGTCTTGGCCTGTTTCGCGGAGCTCCTCGGCGCCGCCCAGCTGGAGGAAGAGTGAGGATCCTCGCCATCCGCGGCAGCAACCTGACCAGCCTCGAGGGGCCGTTCGCGCTCGATCTGGAGACCGGCCCCCTCGGGGACGCCGGCATCTTCGCGATCTCCGGGCCCACCGGCGCCGGCAAGAGCACGCTCCTCGACGCCCTCTGCGTGGCCCTCTACAACAAGACCCCCCGCCTCGGCGGGCAGGGCGGCGTCGAGGTCGGCCGGGCGGACGGCACCATGCGCGGCCTCCCCGCGAACGACCCCCGCAACCTCCTGCGAGACGGAACGGCGACAGGCTACGCCGAGGTCGACTTCCAGGGGCGGGACGCCCGGCGCTGGCGCGCGCGGTGGACGGTGCGGCGGGCCAACGCGCGCCCTGAAGGCAGGCTCCAGGCGGTAGAGCTCGTCCTCCAGGAGATCGACGGCGCGCGGGTCGGCGGCACCCTCACCGAGACCCTCGCCGCGATCGAGCGTGAGCTCGGCCTCGACTTCGACCAGTTCCGCCGCGCGGCGCTGCTCGCGCAGGGCGACTTCGCCGCCTTCCTCCGGGCGAAGGCCGCGGAGCGCGCAGGTCTGCTCGAGCAGATGACCGGCACGAAGATCTACGGCAAGATCTCGATGCTCGCGTGGGCGCGCAACGCCGCGGAGCAGCGGACGCTCGACGATCTCGAGGCGAAGGCCGCGGACGCGCGGCCTGCGGGCCCCGAGGCGCGCGCGGAGGCGG
>CAJBVW010000137.1 GCA_903959175.1 uncultured Pseudomonadota bacterium | reverse complement strand
GGCGCGCGCCGAGGCCGCGCGGCGGGAAGCGATGCGCGGCGCCGAGCCTCCCGAGCTCACGCTGGTCGCCGACGCCGACGCCGACGCCGACGAGCTCCATGGCGACGCGTCCTCCGAGGCGGCGGCCGCCGTCGCGCGCCCGCGCCGCCCCGTGTCCGCGGCGCCCGCCTTCGAGGAGGACCCCGCCGCGCTCGTCCCCCTCGAGTTCGAGCCGAAGCTCGTCCGCGCACCCCGGCCCCCGCGGCCCCAGAAGACGGGGACCGCGCCGAGGGCGCCGCGCGCGTCCGCCGGCCCCTCGCTGCTCCGGCGCATCTCGGCGTCCGTTCAGAAGGGCGCCGCGCGTTTCCGCCCACCGCCGCCCCCGTCGCCCCTCGTGATGGGGCCCGGCGTGTCGCTCGTGGGCGCGCGCCTCGACGAGCGGGACCTCGGCGGGGCCGACCTCCGTGGCGCCGACCTGCACGGCGCCTCGCTCATCGGGACCAACCTCCGCGGCGCGCGCCTCGCCGGCGCCGACCTCCGCGACGCCGACCTCACCGACGCCGTCCTCGCCGGCGCCGACCTCACCGGCGCCCGGCTCGATGGCGCCTGCTTCGATCAGGCCGTCATGGACGACGTGGTCCTCGACGACGCGAAGCTCGTCGGCGCCCGGTTCGTCTCGGCGCGCGGCCTCGCGCCGGGCCTCCGCGTGGACCTCGGCGCGCGCGGCGCGGACGTGGGCCTCGACGAAGACGGCCGGTGGGTCCGCGTCGGCTCGATGGCGGTCGCGGTCTCGGTGGTCTCGGTCATGGCGCTCTACCTCGTGGTCCGCTTCGCCGGCACGACGCTCGACCGCGCCGCGCTCGAGGAGGCCGCCGCCGAGTCCCAGCGCACCGGCGATCAGGCCGCCGCCGCCGAGCAGTTCGCGGCGCTCGCGCAGCAGTCCGAGGACCAGGGCGCGCGCGTGAACTTCCTCCTCGAGGCCGCCGCAGCCGCGGAGGAGGCCGGCGACGTCGACCAGGCGATGGACCTCCTCGACGAGGCAGCCTCCGCCGCGAAGGACACCGGCGCCGAGGCCCGCGTCCGCCTCCGCCGCGCCGCGACCTACCGCCGCGTCGACCTCGGCGACTCCGCCGCCACCGAATACCGCGCCGTCCTCGCCGAGCTCGACCTCACGCCCACCGAGCAGGCCGAGGCCATCACCGGTCTGTCCGTGGTCGACGAGGACTTCGACACCGTCGCGGAAGAGGACCGCCTCCTCACCGCCGCCGCCACGGACCTGGAGCGCGGCGCCCTCGCGCTCGCCCTCGCGGACGGCTGGGCGTCCGTCGGCAAGCTCGACGTCGCGCGCGCGGTCCTCGAGCGGGCCCTCGATCAGATCGCGGTCGTCGAGGAGGCCGTCCCAGCGCGCCTCCGCCTCGCCCGCCTGCTCGGCGAGAGCGGCGACGCCGACGCCGCCCTCGAGGCCTTCGAGGCGCTCCTCCAGCTCCCCGGCGACCTCGGCGCGGAGGCCCGCCTCGGCGCCGCCGACCTGCGCGCCCGTCGCGGCGAGGACGAGGTCGCCTTCTCCCTGCTCGAGCCCCTGCTCGTCCGCGGCGACGACGACCTCGGCGCCCGCGGTCGCTACGCCGCCGCCAACATCGCCTCTCGCGGCGGCGACGACGCCCGTGCCATCGTCTGGCTCCAGGAGATCCTGGGCATGGACGACGTCGAGCCGCGCATGGCGGACGAGGCCCGTCTCCTGCTCGCGCGTCTGCTCGTGCGCACCGATCCCGAGGCCGCCGCGCGCCTCGTCGACGCCAACCCCGCCCTCAGGGAGGAGCTCCTCCTCGGCCAAGCGCGCTCCCTCCGCGAGGCGGGCAAGCGCATGGACGCCCGCGCTCTCTGGGTGCAGGTGGCCGAGGACGAGGGGGCCGGCGCGGAGGCCCGCGCGGACGCCGAGCTCTCCCTCGCCGAGCTCCAGGTCGAGGAGGGCGACGCCGAAGGCGCGCTCCGCCGCTACGAGCGCGTGATGGCGGCGGCGGACGGCGTCGCGATCCGCCAGCGGGTCGTCCTCGGCCTCTGCAACGCCCTGGTGCGCCTCGGGAAGCTCCAGGAGGCCGAGGCCAAGTACGACGCGCTCCTCGCCTCGAAGCCCTCCGCGGAGGTCGCCGCGCAGGCGGGGCTCGGCCTCGCGCGCACCGCGGAGCTGCGCGGCCAGATCGAGCGTGCCACGCGCCGCTACCTCGAGCTCGGCAAGGACGACGGCCCCTGGGCGGTGGAGGCCCTCGACGGCCTCGGGCAGCTCCGCGAGCGCACGGGTGATCTCGCCGGTGCCGCCGAGGCCTGGCGTCTCGCGCGCGCCCGCACCTCCGGTGAGGCCGAGCGCCGCACGCAGATCGACATCTCCCTCGCCCGCGTCCTCGAGGCCCTCGGCGATCCCGGCGCCGCCGCCGCGTACGAGGCCCTGCTCGAGGCGCCGGACCCGGCCGTGCGCGTCCAGGCCCGCATCGCCGTCGCCGAGGGGATCATCGGGAGTGACCCCGCGCGCGCCCGCGCCTACTTCGAGGAGGCCGCCCAGATGGCCGAGGCCGGCGAGGCGCGCGCCGCCGCGCGGGCCGGCTGGCTGCGGGCGAGCGTGGCCGTCGGTGACCTCGACGGGGGCGTGACCCGCATCCGCGCGTGGCTCGAGACGGAGGCGGACGAGGCCCTCCGCGGAGAGCTCGCGGTCGCGGCGACGCAGGCGCTGCGCACCGAGGGCCGCCTCGATCTCGCGGTCGCCATCGCCGAGACCTACGCGGCCGACGGTGGGTTCGAGCTCGGCATGCACCGCGCCGGCGCCCTCCGCGAGCTCGGGCGTGGCGCGGAGGCGGCGGCGGTGCTGAGGGAGCTCCGCGGCGCGAGCGCGGAGGATGAGGTGTGGCGCGTGGAGACCCTCGGGGAGGCCTCGATCGAGGCCGGTGACCTCGACGGCGCCGCCAGCACCTACGACCGCCTCGCGGCGCTCCCCGGCGGCGCGGCGTCCGCGTCGTTCGGCCGGGCCCGGCTCGCCCGCGAGCGGGGCGCCTACTCCGAGGCGCTGGAGCTGCTCTCCTCGAGCGAGGACGAGCGCGCCCCGATGGAGCGCGCCACGGTGCTCGAGGGCCTCGGCAAGATGGACGAGGCCGAGACCGCCTGGGACCGCATCGCCATGTCGCCCGACCTCGAGCAGCGCTCTGCGGGCGTGCTGGGCCTCGCGCGCGTCCGGCTCTCCCGTGACGACGCCGCCGGCGCGCTCGCCGAGCTCGACGCCCTCCCGGCTCCCGCCGAGGGCTTCCTCCTCACCGCGGCGCAGGTCCGCGCGGAGGCCCTGCTGATGCTGGGGCGCTTCGACGCGGCGGGCGCCGTCTACAAGGCGCTCGATCGGGACGCGGAGAGCCGCGTCGTCGGGGCGCTCGGGCTCGGGGAGGTGGCGCTCGCCAAGGACGATGCGCGCGGGGCCGTCCTCGCGTTCCAGCGCGCGTTCGACCTCACGGTCGACCCCTACTACCAGGCGCTCGCCCTCTCCGGCCTGGCGCGCGGCCACGCCGAGGCCGGCTCCGTGGCGGACGCGCGGGCCGCGCTCGCGCGCTTGCGCCGGGACTACCCCGCCCGTGCGGACGCCATCGCCGCCGCCGAGGCCGTCGTCGTCCCCTGATTCGGACGCTCGCGGTCGGGATGATTCGTCGGAATCACGGCGGGTGCGCGGCCGACGGACTATCCTTGGGCGATCGCCCCCACCCCCTCCCGGAGCGCTCCGTGTTCCTCCTCCGCTTCGCCCCCCTCGTTCTCGTGGCCTGCACGGGCGCACCCGCCGATGACACTGGCGCCGTCGACACCGATGTGGAGGACACCGACACGGACACCGACGTAGAGCCCGTCCCCGTGTGGGACGCCTTCATGGTCGGCACCTCCTCGACGCTCAACGGCGTCTACGCCTCTGGCGACGGCGTCTACGTCGTCGGCACCGGCGCGGGCTCCTTCGTCGGCGGCGCGGGCTCTTCGTGGGCGGCCCTCGCGACCGGCCTCGATGACAGCGACGACTACTCCGACCTCTGGGGCCAGGGCGCCGGCGCCACGCTTGAGCTCGTCGCTGCGGGGACCAGCGGGAACATCGCGCGCTACACCTCGGGGGACTGGTCCGTCGAGGACCTCGGCACCGCCAACCACGAGGGCGTGGGCGGCTCGGGCATCGAGGCCCTCTACGCCGTGAGCTGGGGCGGCATCTTCGCCTTCGACGGCGGCAGCTGGACCTTCGAGGCGCCCCCTTCCGACGAGCGCCTGAACGACGTGTGGGGCATCGGCTCCGACGCCTTCGCCGTGGGCGAGGGCGGCGTGGTCGTGCGGCGCACCAAGGGCGTGTGGGCGGCGCAGTCTTCCGGCGTCGCCTCCGACCTCAACGCGGTCTCCGGCGTCGCCATCAACGACGTGTGGGCCGTGGGCGCGGACGGCGTCGCGCTGCACTTCGACGGCACGAGCTGGACCGCCACCGACACCGGCGTGGAGGAGGCCCTCTGGGCCGTCTTCGCCCCCGCGTCGAACGCGGTCTACGCGGTCGGAAACGCGGGCGTCGCCCTCTTCTGGGACGGCACGGTCTGGACCTCGCTGCCCACCGGCGTGGACAACAACCTCTACGCCGTCCACGGCGCCAACTCGACGAACGTGTGGGCGGTCGGCAACCGCGGCCTCGCCATCCAGTACAAGGTCACCGGCGGGTAGGCCGCCCCGGGGCTGGCGGAGCGTACCCGTCAGCCCGGGTGCTTCATCTTCCAACGCATCTTGCGCAGCATGCCCCGGAGGACGGCTACTTCGCCGGACTCCAGCGAGGCGCGCTGCAGGATGCGCCGAAGCGTCATCGCGACGAGCTGGGGCTCGTGGCCGCGCAGGTAGGTCCCGATCTCGAGGGTGGTCATCCAGTCCTCGATGAGCGGGTCGAGCGCGCCCGAGGGCACGACCGGGCGCTCCTGGGTGGCCCCGGGAGGGGCTCCGCGCGCGGGCCCGCCGCGCCGACCTTCGCCCTCGGCGCGGGGGACGTAGCCGCGGGACTGGGCCTCGCCGAAGAGCGCGGCGCCGACGAGCAGCGTGGCCTGGGAGAGGTTCAGCGAGGCGTGCACGTCGGTCGGGATGTGCAGGAGGGCGTGCGCGTGGAGGAGTTCGTCGTTGTCGAGCCCGCGATCCTCGGGCCCGAAGAGGACGGCGATGTCGCCGGCGTCCGGGGCGAAGACGAGGGGCGCGAAGGTGGCGGGCGTGTGTGCCGGCCAGTGGTCGTGCCGGCCGCGCGCTGTGGTCGCGACGACGAAGCGGCAGCCCGCGACGGCCTCGCCGACGGAGGTGGCGTAGTGGGCCTGATCGAGCACGTCGGCCGCGCCGGGGGCCATCCAGCGCGCGCGGTCGACGTCGAACGCGGGCGGGGCGACGACGGCGAGCCGCCGCAACCCCATGTTCTTCATGGAGCGCGCGACGGCGCCCACGTTGCCGGACTGGAGCGGGCGCACGAGGACGAAGAGGACCCGGTCACGGAGGGTCCGGCCGAGATCAGCCTCCAAACAGCCCCTTGAACCAGCCGCTCACCTTGCCCCATAGGCCGGGCTGCGCAGCGCCGGCGGGCGGCGTGCCGGCCTTGGCGTAGGGACCCGCCACCTTGAGGTCCGGGGCCGCGGCGTCCGTCGGCTTCGCGTCCACGGGGCGCACGCCGGGGAGCTGCCCGGGGGTGGTGCGCTCGGGGTCGTGCCGAGGAACGGCGGGGGTGCCGCCGCCGTTGACCGGGGCGGGGCCGCCGATCTGCTGGGCGAGGGTCGAGGTCGGCATCGTGAAGGGGAGGGGAGGGGGCGCTCTCTCGACGGGCTCGCTCTTGGCGGGCGCGGCAGACACGGGCTCGGCCCCGCCGCCCTTCCCAAGCTTGAGCGTGCTCTCGACCGTCTGGCCCGTCGCCTTGTCGCGCGCGGTCAGGTTGAGGATGCCCTCGGAGTCGATGTGGAACGTGACCTCGATCTGCACCTTGCCCTTCGGCGCGGAGCGGATGCCGGAGAACACGAACGTGCCGAGCATCTCGTTCTCGGCGCAGAGCTGGCTCTCGCCCTGGTAGATCCGGAGCATGATCGAGCGTTGGTTGTCCTTGCTCGTGGTCAGCGTGCGGGTCTTGTAGTCGGGCAGCGGCTGGTTCTTGGGGAACAGCACATGCATCGTGCCGTCCACCTTGTTGATGCCGATGGGCATCGGCAGCACGTCGAGGAGGGTCACGTCGTCCGACGTGGTCCCCGCCAACGAGTGCGACATGATGGCGGCGCCGATGCCGACGGCCTCGTCCGGGTGGACGCCCTTGCAGGGCGGCTTGCCCATGAAGTCGGTGACGCGGCGCTGCACGAGCGGCATGCGCGACTGGCCGCCGACGAGCAGGACTTCGTCGATCTGGGTCTTGGCGCTGCCGGACTCGCGGAGGATGCGCTCGGTGTTCTGGATGGTGCGGTCGACGAGGTCCTGGGTGAGCTGCTCGAGCTTCTCCCGGGTGAACTCGATGTCGATGTCGAGGGGGGCGTTCGCCTCGTTCTTCGCGATGAACGGGATGTGGATGCGCGTGACGGTCGCGCCGGAGAGCTCGATCTTGGCGGCCTCGGACGCGTCGCGCACGCGCTGGACGGCCACGCGGTCGAACGACAGGTCGATCGCGTGCTCTTTGTAGAACTGCTCGAGCACCCACTGCATGACGCGATCGTCGAAGTCGACGCCGCCGAGGAACGTGTCCCCTCCGGTCGCGATGACCTCGAAGATGCGGCCCTTGATGTCGATGATCGAGATGTCGAAGGTGCCGCCGCCGAGGTCGTAGACGGCGATGCGTTGGTTGAGGTTCTTCCCGAGGCCGTAGGCCAGAGCCGCGGCGGTGGGCTCGTTCAGGACGCGGAGCACCTTGAGGTTGGCGAGCCGGCCCGCGGTACGGACGGCCTGACGCTGGCGGTCGTTGAAGTAGGCCGGGACGGTGATGACCGCCTGGTCGACCTCAGCGCCGAGGGACTCCTCGGCGACGTCCTTGATCTTTCGAAGGATGGCCGCGGAGATCTGCTCGAGAGTGAAGACCTGGTCCTTGACCTTGACGAGGACCTCGTTGCTCTCGCCCTCCACCAATTCGTACGTGAAGACCTGCCGGATCTTCTCGATCGTCTTGCTGTGGAAATTGCGCCCGATGAGGCGCTTCGCCGCCGCGACGGTGTTCTGCGGGTTGAGCTGGGCCTGACGCTTCGCGTCGTGGCCGACGAGCCTCTCCCCCTTCTCGCTGATCGCGAACATGGAGGGGATGGTGGTGGTCCCCCCCTTGTACGTGATCAGCCTGGGCTTTCCATTCTCGACGATCGCCGCGCAGGAATTCGTAGTGCCGAGGTCGATGCCGATGGCCTTGCCCATTTTGCCGCACTCTTCCGGACGTTGCACAGCGAATACCACGCTGGCGACGGGGCAGTCAACGCGCGGATGCGTCTACGATGCGCCCGACGTCGCCTTAGGGATATCGCACCAGGATCTTACCGTCGGTGCGCGTGGCGCTGGTTGCGACGGCTTCGATGGTGTCGGCGAAGGCGAAGCGGCGCGTGATCATCGGGGCCACGTTCAGCCGGTTCGCTTCCATCAACCGCAGGATTCCAGGGAAGCACCCTCCGCCCGCGTGCCCGCGCGCCCCCACGATACCGGCGGCCTGGGTCACGAGCACGTCCAGGAGCACCGGGGCGCGGAGCCCGGTGCGCCCGAGGTAGACCATCTTGCCGCCCGGGGCGAAGGCGCGCTCGATCTGCGGCATGGTGGCGAGCGCCGCGCCCGCGGCCTCGATCAGCATGTCCGCGCCCCACCCGCGGGTCTTCTCCCGGATCACCTCGGCGGCCGGGACCTCGCGGGGATCGTACACGGCGTCCGCGCCCATCGCCTCGGCGACGGCCCGCCGCTCGGGCATCGTCTCGAACGCGAGGACGGTCGCCGCGCCGGCCGCGCGCGCGAGGGCGATGGCCCCGAGGCCGATCGGGCCGCACCCGAAGACCGCCACGTGCGCCCCGGGGAGGAAGCCGCCCGCGGACACGAACATGCCGTTGTACGAGCACGCGATGGGCTCGATGAGGGCGCCGAGCTCGAGCGCGGCGTCGGCGCTGCCGAGGCGCTCGGCGAGGGGGTCGAGCGGCCAGAGGAAACGCTCGTTCGCGGTGATGTATTCGGCGTAGGCGCCGGGGGCGGAGAAGCCCACCATGTCGAGGTCGGGGCACTGGTTCGGGCGCCCGGTGCGGCACGCCTCGCAGACGCCGCAGTAGAGCATGCCCTCGGCTGCGACGAGCATGCCGGGGCGGAGCCGACGGACGCCGGGGCCGACCTCCACGACCTCGGCCGTGTACTCGTGGCCGACGGTCACGGGGACGCGCACGGGGCCGGAGAAGAGCACGTAGCCGTCGGGGTCGTGCTCGTAGCAGTGCGTGTCGCTGCCGCAGACGCCGCATGCGCGCACCTTGAGGAGGACCTCGCCGTGGCCCGGGGTGGGGTCGGGGACCTCGGCGGCTACGAAGCGCGGGTTTCGCCACACCTGGGAGGCCATCGTGGCCTTGCGGGTGGCCTCCTCGCGGGGCGTGACGGAGTAGCCGGGGCGGGGGTCCCAGTCGGCCTGGAGCACGATTGCCTTCACGACGATCCTCGGGGGCGCTGGGCGGAGGTGGGGTCCAGCACGAGGAGGATATGCCCCTCGGGCGCGACTGTCGTGCCGACCACGTGCGGCACCGCGTCGAGGGGCCACGGCGGGCGCGCCACGGGCGCCTCGAACGCGCCCAGGACCTGGTCCACGCGGACGCGCCCCCCACCCGCGAGGGTCACGGTGGCGGCACCCTCCACGGGCAGCGCGAGGAGAGGGGAGGCGGGGTCCCCGGCGCCGGCGCGGACGCCGCGGATCGCGCGCTGGGGGAAGCCGAGGCTGGCCCCGCGCCAGGGGGCCGTGCGCATCAGCTCTCGCGGGCGGTGCGCGGCACCGTGTTCTGGATGTCGACCTCGAGGATCGCGCGCTCGTTCGCGAGCGCCACCGTGAGCACGAACCTGCCCCACACGAGGCGCTCCCCCGCCGCCGGCACGTGGCCGAGCTGCGTGAGGAGGAAGCCCGCGAGCGTCTCGTAGTCGCCCTCCGGCATCTCGAAGCCGGTCGTCTCGAGCAGATCCTCGGCCTCCACCCGGCCGGAGGCGACCCATTGCCGCTCGCCCATCTTGCGCACGAGGGGCCGCCGGCGGTCGTACTCGTCCTCGATTTCGCCGACGATCTCCTCGAGGATGTCCTCGATCGAGATGAGGCCGACGGCGCCGCCGTACTCGTCCACCGCGACGGCGAGGCGCTGGCGCTTACGACGGAGGTCGACGAACAGCTCGTCCACGCGCTTGGTCTCGGGGACGTACATGATCTCGTGCATCACGCTGCCGACGGGGCGGGCGTCGTCCGGTGCGAACAGCAGATCGCTGTGCATGACCATGCCGACGAGGCGGTCGATGCGCTTGCGGTAGACGACGAGGCGCGAGAAGCCGTGCTCGATCATCACCGAGCGGGCCTCGCCGCAGGTGGCCGTCTCGGGGACGCCCACGACCTCGATGAGCGGCACCATCGCGTCCGCCACCTGGGTCTCCGAGAAGTTGAAGACCCGGAGGATCATCTCCTTCTCTTCTTCGTGGATGTCCGTGGTGGTCGCGCTGTCGAGGAGGAGCTGGATGTCCTCGCGGCGCACCGCGTGCACCTGGGCGCCCTTCGCGCCGAGCAGGGTCATGATGATGCGGGTGGCGTGCTCGAGGGCCCACAGCGCCGGGCTCAGCGCGACGGAGAGCGCGGAGATGGGTCGCGACACGATGGGCGCAAGCGTGTTCGCGTACTGCTGGAAGATGCTCTTCGGCACCATCTCCGAGAAGATGATCGTGATCGGCGTGTAGACGGCCACCACGAGCAGCTCCGGCACGTCGCCGAGCTGGCCGAGGAGGTGCGCCATCATGGTCGCCCCGGCGATGGTCGCGGTGTTGGTGCCGATGAGGCAGGTGCCGACGAGCTGGGTCGGGCGCTCGAGCAGCTTGAGCACGCGCTTCGCGGCGGCGTCCCCGTTGTCGGAGCGGGACCGCAACACGAGGCGATCAGAGCCGACGATCGCGATCTCCGAGCCCGAGAAGAGGCCCTGGAGCACGATGCAGACCGCCACGAGGATGAGCTCGGTGGAGGGGCTCACGAGTGCTCTTCCGAGGGCACGCGCTCGTTCGCGCGGAGGGTGACGGTCACCTCGGTGATGCGACGGCCATCTACGCCCGAGACGAGGAAGTTCAGCCCGTTCCAGTCGACCTCGTCGCCCTTCTTGGGGGCGGCGCCGAGCTGGTGGAAGACGAAGCCGCCGAGGGTCGTGTAGTCGCCCTCGGGGAGCTCGACGTTGAAGCGGGCGTCGAAGTCCTCGATGTCGATGCCGGCGCGCACCGTCCAGACGTTCTCCTGGAGCTGCGTGGCCTCCTTCTCGTCGACATCGCTCTCGTCGAGGACCTCGCCGACGAGCTCGGTGAGGAGGTCGTCGAGGGTGGCGAGGCCGCAGATGGAGCCGTGCTCGTCCACCACGACGGCCATGTGGTTGTTCTTGACGCGGAACTCGCGAAGGAGGTCCTGCGCGCGCTTGGAGGGCGGCACGAACATGGCGGGGTGGAGCATCTTCTGGAGCTGGCGCGCGTGGGGCGGCGGCGTGTCGCGGAGGCGGAGGAGGTCCTTCACGAGCAGGACGCCGACGATGTTGTCGGGGTTGGTCTGCCAGATGGGGACGCGGCTGTAGCGGGCCTGGCGGAGCTCCTGCAGGAGCTCGTCCCACGGGGTGGTGAGGCTGAGCGAGAAGATGTCCGGGCGCGGCGTCATCAGGCGGGAGACGGGGAGGTCCCCGAACTCGAAGACGCGGTGGATGATCTCCTGCTCCATCGGCTGGATGATGCCGGTCTCGCGGCCCTGGTCGATGAGGGTGCGGAGCTGGTCCTCCTGGAGCGTGTCGTGGAGCGGCGCGGGGGAGACGCCGAGCCCGCGCAGGATCATGTCCCCGATGCCGGAGAGCACGAAGCGGACGGGGCTGACGAGCTCGTTCCAGAAGGCGAGGGGGCGCGCGACGCGCATCGCGACGGGGCGCGCGAAGCGGAGCCCGATGGTCTTCGGGAGGACGTCGCCGAAGAGGATCAGCACGGGCGCGACGAGGAGGACGTTGACCCACGGCCACCGCGGGAACCACGCGAGGACGAGGGCGGCGGACACGGCGGAGAGGCCGATGTTCGCGAACTCGTTGCCGATGAGGAGCGCGGCGAGGAGCCGGCGCGGGCGGTGGAGGAGGTGGCGGATCAGCTCGCCGATGGAGGGGTCCTCCTTGAGGGCCTCCCGGTCGACCTTCTGAAGCGAGAACAGCGCGGTCTCGCTGATGGAGAAGAACATGCAGAGGCCGAGGAGCGTCAGCAGGATGACGACGGTCACGGGCACGCCGGCGGCGGCGATGGACGGGGAGGCGCCTTCGTCGGCGAAGGCGGCGGACACGGCGAGCAGGGGACTCAGGGGGCCCCCTCGGTCGGCGAGCGCCGGCTCCGCGCCGCGGCACGCGGCGGCCGCGCGAAGTGGGAGAAGAGGGCGCGCGGCCACTCCCCCCCGCTCGCGAGGCGAAGCCCGGGGCGCGCTTCGAGCCTTCCGATGCGGCTTATCGCGACGTCCTGCATTCTGGCGACGGATCGTACCGCATCTCGGTCCTCTTGGGCGGCGCAGAACAGCAACTCGTAGTCCTCCCCGAAGGCGACGCGCCAGTCGAGGGGCGCGTCTCCGGGGAGGACCTCGCCGTAGACGACGGCGCCGCATCCCGACGCGAGGCAGAGGCGGTCGAGGTCGCGGGAGAGACCGTCGGAGAGGTCCATCATCGCGGTGGCGAGGCCCGCCTCCGCGAGGGCGGCGCCGAAGGCCACCGGCGGGACGGGGCGACGGAAGTGGGCGAGGGCTTCGGGGCGGGGGGCGTTCGCGAGGAAGGCTTCGGCCGAGCGGCCGAGCTTCCCGGTGACCCAGATGTCGTCGTCGGGGCGGCCGGTGCTGCGGAGCACGGGGCGGGCGGCGTGCCCGCCGACGGTGAGCGACAACGAGCGCGCGGGGCCGCGGCTGGTGTCGCCGCCGATCAGCGCGACGCCCCAGTGGGCGCACGCGGCGTGGAGCCCCTCCGCAAAGGCGTTCACCCAGAGGCGGTCGAGCGGGCTCGGGAGGCTCATCGCGAGCAGGGCCCACTCGGGGCGGCCGCCCATGGCGCCCACGTCGGAGACGTTGACGGCGACGAGCTTCCAGCCGACGTCGCCGGGGGAGAGCTTGTCGTCCCAGTGCACGCCCTCGACCATGGTGTCGACGGTGACGACGCGCCCGTCCGCGAAGAGCGCGGCGTCGTCGCCGATGCCAACGGCTACCGTGGGGGGAGCCGTGCGATCTGCGGAGAGCCGCGCGATCACCCAGTCCTCTTCGTCCGCGTCGGGAGCTGTGGGGCCGTCAGTTGCCGGCATTGTCCGGCTCGGCGGGTTCGATGGGCTCCGGAGGACCGAGAGGCTGCACGCCCGCCTTGGTGACCGTGAGGAGGCGCCACTGGCGCGAGAGCTGCCGCTTGTCGTCGAAGCCGAGGGTGCCGGCGACGGGGTCGCTCAGTCGGACGGCGGCGAGGGCCTTCTCCCGGTCGCCACCGGCGGCGACGGCCGCGGCGACGAGCCGCGCGGTGTCGTAGGCGGCGGCCTCGACCACGGTGGGGTCGCCCTTGCCCGTGGCGCGCCAAGCGACCAGGAAGGCGGCGGTGGGCGCGTCGTCGGCGCGGGCGTCGAAGGCGTCCACGAAGATGGAGTCGAGCACGTAAGTGCCGCCGCGGCGCGCGAGCTCGTCGTTGTTCCAGGCATTTAGGCCGAGGAGGATCAGCGAGTGGTCCTCCCGGTGGGCCTTGAAGCGGCCGACGGGGAACTCCTCGAAGGCGAGGGCCGACGCGAGGAGCGCGACGCGCTGGTAGGAGTCGGGGATGAAGATGGCGTCGTAGTCGATGAGGGGCGGGAGGACGACCTTGCCGGGGTCCTGGCGCTTGGCCTCGGCCTCGCGTCGAAGACGCGCGAACTCTCCGCCGCGCTCCTTGTAGTCCTTCTTGCCGAGCGCCTTGGCGGTCGAGCGGAAGTCCTTCTGGGCGGGGTCGTAGGCGGTGCGGGCGGGGACGGAGCCGCCGCGCGCGACCACGGCGTCCGCGAAGATGCGCGCGGCGTTCTCGCCGAAGGGCGTCGTCGGGCTCACGATGGCGTACCGC
This sequence comes from uncultured Pseudomonadota bacterium, assembly GCA_903959175.1. Classification (GTDB taxonomy): domain Bacteria; phylum Myxococcota_A; class UBA796; order UBA796; family SXON01; genus CAJBVW01. The sequence goes on along the minus strand of CAJBVW010000137.1, from coordinate 7,336 downwards.
TGCATGCCGCGCACGTCGAAGGTCTCGCTGAGGAGGGCCTCGACCAGTTGCTCGGTGCTCGGGAACGCGCGGTACACCTGATCTCCCGCGGCGAGCACCTCCTCGGAGGAGGTCAGCGTCAGCATCGGGACGTGGATGGCCTGCGCGACGGGGGCGCACTGGAGGGCCTCCTCCTTGAGGAGGGGGCCGATGACGAGGCTGGCGCCCTGGTCGATCGTGGCCGTCTCGAGCGCCTTGATGCAGGCCTCGCCGGTGCCGCCGGTGTCGAAGAAGGCCAGGCGGAGCCGCCCGCCGGCGTGCTGGTTGCCGAGCTCGATCGCGGCGCGAAGGCTCTCGGCGGGGAGGGCGTAGCTGCCCGTCATCGGGAGGAGGACGGCAACGAGGTCGGGGTCGACCTTCGTGCCCGAAGCGGCGCGACGGGCGGCGTATGCGGCCTCGCGGACGAAGGGAGAGTCGGCGAAGCGCCCGGGGAAGGCGGCCGCGAGCTCGCCCGCCTGGGGGAGGTCCCCGGCGTCGACCGCGGCGCGGATCGCCCGAACCGCCTGGAGATCGGCGGGGTCCTTCGACTCGGGGGCGGCGGGGGTTACGTCCGCGAGGGTGTCCACCGCCTTGAGGACGCGCTTGGCGCACTCCTTGTCGTCCGCCGAGAAGCGCACGGCCTTGTCGCTCAAGGCGCGCACATCGCTGGCGGAGCCGCCCTCCGCGGCCTTGGCGCGGGCAAGGAGCAGGTAGCGGTCGGCGTTGAGCGTGGCGGGCACGGACGTGTCGCCCACAAGCTGGAGGGTGGCGAGGGTGTTCCCGCCGGCACTCCCGTTCGCGTCGACCACGGCCATGCCGAGCACCGCGGCATCCTTGGCGGGCGAGGCTGGATAATCTCCGGCGACGGCCTCGAAGTGCGCGCGCGCGGCCGCGGGGTCCCCCGCGAGGCGACGGAGCTCGCCGGCGTAGAGGAGCAGCCAGGGGCGCTCGGACTCCGGGGCGCCGTCGCGGGCGGCCTCGAGCAGCTCGGCCCCCGCACCGCGGTTCTTCATCTCCAGCGCCTTCTCCACCGGAGCCGGAAGCTGGGGCGCCGCCGCCATCAGCAGCAGCACCGGCAGCGCGGCGAGGCCGCGCAGCAGACCCTTCATCGTCGGCTCCTCAACGTCTGTTCCCACGCGCGGCGGGCCGGGTGGGCGTCCTGCCCGAGCCGCTCTCCGAGCGCGGAGACCGCGGCGCGTTGATCCGCGTTCAGCGCGGTCGGGACCTCGACCACCACGCGGACGTGGAGGTCACCCTTGCCGCCGCCCTCCACCGTGGGGAGACCACGGCCGGGGAGGCGGAAGGTCTTGCCGCTCGGGGTGCCCGACGGGATTCGGATCGTGGTGTTCCCCGCGAGCGTGGGCACGGCGATGTCCGCGCCGAGGGCGACCTCGGGGAAGGTCACGGGGACCTCGCAGAGGAGGTCGGCGCCGCGACGGCGGAAGAGGGGGTGATCGTCGACCTGCACCACGACGTACAGATCCCCCGCGGGGCCCGGAGTAGTCCCTGCGAACGCCGCGGGCTCATGGCCCTTCAGCTTCAACTTCAGCTTCTGCCCGGTGGCGACGCCCGCGGGCACCTTCACCTTGAGCTTGTCCTCGAGGGGGTGGCGGCCCTCGCCGCCGCAGCGGTCACACTTGCGGGCGGGGACGTAGCCGCGGCCGTCGCAGGTCGCGCAGTCCGTGCGGAGGAGGCGGCGGGTGGGCGAGCGGCCGGTGCCGGCGCACGGGGCGCACGGGGTGCGGCCCTCGGCGTGATCGCCCGTGCCGTCGCACTTCTTGCAACGCACGGTGCGGGGCACGTCCAGCGTGCGCTCCACGCCCGTGGAGGCCTCTTCCAGCGAGATGGTGAGCGTGTAGCGGAGGTCCTCGCCGGCGCCACCGGGGCGCCGCCGCCGGAACAGGCCGTTGAGCGCGTCGCGGAAGATGTCGTTCAGCTCGTCCGGGCTCGGGGGGCGGCCGGTCGGCGTGTAGAGGGGCCCCAGACGGTCGTAGCGGGCGCGCTGCTCGGGATCCCCCAGGCACTCCCACGCCTCCGCACACTCCCGGAACCGGCGCTCGCTTTCGGCGTCCCCCGGATTGCGATCCGGATGATGCTTCAACGCGAGGCCGCGGAAGGCCCTTTTGATGTCCTCGGAGCTGGCGCTACGGGAGATCCCCAGTACTGCGTAGTAGTCGCGGCGCGCCAAGCCCGGTTCCTCCGCCCGTCAACTAACGCGCGGCGCGGGTCCGGGGCGCAACGCATCGGAGCTTCTCGGAGGACCGTCCGCGCTACTCATCGTCGACGAGGTCCCCGCCGATCGCCAGCGAAGGCCCGGCCCCCCCCTCGTCGCCCACCGCCGGCGCGCTGCGGGCGGAGGCGTAGATGGACTCGGCGATACGTTGCGCGGCGACGGAGAGGTCCTCGTGCGCCTGGGTGACGGTGGCCCGATCACGGGCGTCCAACGAGCGCTCCGCGTGGGAGAGGGCGTCCCGGATGCCGCGGGCGTCCGCTACGGTGAGGAGCTCGGCGTATTCTTCGAGGCTGCGGCGGGTGGTGTAGATGAGCCCGTCCAGGCGGTTGCGCGCCTCGGCGATGGTGCGACGCTCCTGGTCCTCATCGCGGAACTGCTCGGCGTCCCCGATCATCTGCTCGATGTCGCCCTCGCGGAGGCCGGAGTTGGAGACGATCCGCAGGGACGTGGCCTTGCCGGTGCCGCGGTCACGGGCGTGCACGTTGAGGATGCCGTTGCTGTCGAGCTCGAACGTGACCTCGATCTCCGGGAGGCCGCGCGGCGCCGGGGGGAGGCCGTGCATCTCGAGGTGGCCGAGGGGCTTGTTGTCGTCCGCGAACTCTCGCTCGCCCTGGAGGATGTGGACCCGGACCATGTCCTGGTTGTCCTGGGCGGTCGTGAACACCTTGCTCTTCCGGCAGGGGATCGTCGTGTTGCGCCCGATGATCGGCTCGAAGAGGTTGCCGGCGGTCTCGATGCCGAGGGAGAGTGGCGTCACGTCGAGGAGGAGGATGTCCTTCACGTCACCCGTGAGCACCGAGCCCTGGATCGCGGCGCCGACGGCCACGACCTCGTCCGGGTTGATGCCGCGCTCGGGTTGGCGGCCGAAGATCTCGACGACCTTCTCCTGGACGCGGGGCATGCGCGACATGCCGCCGACGAGCAGCACGGCGTCGAGGCTGGTCGCCTTGAGGCGCGCGTCCGTGAGCGCCTGGCGGCAGGGGCCCTCGAGGCGGTCGATGAGGTCGGCGCAGAGGGACTCGAGGCGCGCGCGCGACAGCTCCGCCATGAGGTGGAGGGGGCCCGAGGAGGTCGCGGTGATGAAGGGGAGGTGAACCTCCGTCTCCGTCGTGTTGGACAGCTCGTGTTTGGCCTTCTCGGCGGCTTCCTTGATGCGCTGCAATGCGACGGGATCGTTCGCGAGCGACACGCCGGTCTCGTTGACGAACTGCTCGACGAGCCAGGCGGTGATGCGGTTGTCGAAGTCCTCGCCGCCGAGGAAGGTGTCGCCGTTGGTCGAGCGGACCTCGAAGACGCCGTTGTCGATCTCGAGGATGGAGATGTCGAAGGTGCCTCCGCCGAGGTCGAACACCGCCACGCGCTCGTGCCCGCGCCGGCCGAGGCCGTAAGCGAGCGCGGCGGCCGTCGGCTCGTTGATGATGCGCAGGATCTCAAGGCCCGCGATCCGCCCGGCGTCCTTCGTGGCCTGCCGCTGGGCGTCGTTGAAGTAGGCGGGGACGGTGACGACGGCCTGCGTGACCTTCTCGCTGAGGTAGGCCTCGGCGATGGTCTTCATCTTCTCGAGGACGATGGCGGAGACCTGCTGGGGCGACCAGCTCTTGCCGTCCACCTTGACCCAGGCGTCTCCGTTGTCCGCGCGCTCGATGGTGTAGCTCACGGTGTCGAGGCTCTTCTGGACCTCGGCGTCGTCGAAGCGGCGCCCGATGAGCCGCTTGGCCACGGACACGGTGCGGGCGGCGTTGGTGACCGCCTGCCGACGGGCGATCTGGCCCACGAGGCGGTCCCCGTCGCGGGTGAAGGCCACGACGGACGCCGTGGTGCGGCTCCCTTCGTCGTTGGGGATGACCAGGGGATCCCCATGCTCCATCACGGCCACGCACGAATTCGTGGTTCCGAGGTCGATACCGATCACCTTTGACATCGAGCTAAACTCTCCGGGAGACGGGGCAGGACGGGGGACGACGCGATCAGCCGGGCGTGGGATCCGGCGGCGGTGCGGACACGGTGACGCGGGCCGGGCGAAAGAGGCGGCCCCGAAGGCGGAAACCCGCTTGTACCTCATCCACGACCGAATCGGGCGGGAGGGTGTCCTCGCGGACGTGGAGGACGGCCTCGTGCACCGCGGGGTCGAAGGCGGCGCCACGATCGGCGTCCACTCGCTCGAAGCCGAGGTTCTTGAGGAGGCGTTTGAACTGCTCCACGATCATCTGGAGACCGCCCAGGATCTGGGCGGGATCGCTGACGGCGTGCATCCAGGCGCGCTCGACGTTGTCGAACACCTCGATCATCGGCCGGAGCGCGCGATCTTCTCCGCGCCTCTCGGCCTCTTCCAGGTCCTTCCGCGTCCGGACGCGGTAGCGCTCGAAGTCGACCGAGAGATCGCTGTGGGCCTTGCGGAGGTCCCGTCCCTGCTTGTCGAGGTGATCGCGCGCCTCCGCGGCCTTTGCGAGCTCGCGTTCGAGGCGGCGGACGGCCTCCTGCTGCTCGCTCACGCGGAACTGGAGGCGACGGCGCTCGTCGTTCTCGCCGCTGGTCGCGGGAGGGTCGAACGCGATGTCGATGTCCTCGCCGTCGGCCCCGTCGTCGACCGCTACCGCCGCCGCGGGGTGCGCGTGGCGCATGGCGCGGTCCACGGATGCAAGGGCCTCCTCGATCAAGCTCGGGTCGATCTCGATAAGGAGAACTTCGGGACCCAAAGGTGCTTCGGGGGGCGTCGACTTCGTCATTTCCTTCCGGTCAGGCGGGATGGCGAGTATCCGATACTCTCGCCGTGTCGGGAAGAGCACCGCGTGGATCGGCGACCCGGAGCGCATCGGCGAGGCGTGCGCTTAGCCCGTCCGCCAACGGAAATCCCGCGTCGGTGAGGCGCACGAACGCCTCGTCCTCGGTGAGGAGGCCGGCGCGAATCAAGCCAGGATCGACGTGGAGATCAAGGCCGGTGCGCGCGCGCAGTGCGGCGCGGTCGACGCCATCGACGTGGCGCAAGGTGGACCAGATCAGCTCGTAGGCGAGGGCGCCGGGGGCCGGGCGCTCGGTGCCGAGGAGAGGATCCGCCGCTGCGAGATACGCGTCGACGTCTGCGGCGTTGGTGGCGCGCGTTCCGTCCGGCCACCACGCGTGCGCGGAGGCGCCGAGGCCTGCCCAGGGACGCGCGCGCCAGTAATGTTCGTTGTGGCGCGAGCGGTGCCCGGGCCGCGCGAAGTTCGATACCTCGTACCGGGGAAGGCCAGCGGCCGCGAGGCCCGCCGCGGCGGCGTCGTACATCGCGCGCCAGAGGTCCTCGTCGACGGGCGGGCGGCGGGAGCGCGCGAAGGCCGTGTCGGGCTCGATCGTGAGGCCATAGAGAGCGACGTGGTCCGGCGCCAGCGCGACGACCGCGGCGAGGTCGGCCTCGAAGGCGGCGAGCGTCTGCCCGGGGACGGCGAAGATGAGGTCGAAGCTCACCGAGCCGAACCCGGTGCGCTGCGCCTCGGCGACGAGGGCGCGCGCGTCGTCCGAGGTGTGGCCGCGGCCCAGGCTGCGCGCGGTCTTCGGGTCGAAGCTCTGTACGCCGAGGGAGAGGCGGGTGATCCCGGCGTCCCGGAACGCGGAGAGCGGCACGGGGAGATCACCCGGATTGGCCTCCATGGAGACCTCGGCGCCGGGGAGGGGATCGAGGTAGGCGAGGATGCGCGCGAGCTCGTCGGGTGGGCACAACGAGGGGGTCCCGCCGCCGAAGAACACGCTGGAGGGACGGCCCGCGAAGAGGGGGCGTCGGAGGTCCCACTCGCGGAGGAGCGCGTCGGTGTAGGCGCGGTGCGGCGGATCCGCGCGCGTGGAGATGGCGAAGGCGCAGTAGGGGCAGCGCAGCCGGCACCAGGGGATGTGGACGTACACGCCGTACATGTCGGCGTGGCTAATCGCATCCGGGGCGGCGGGTGTGGAGAAAGCGGTGTGGTGATAGGGGACGCCGATGCTTCGTTTCACCCTCGAGAACGGGATGCGGGGCGTCGTCGACGCCTCCGGGCGCTCCGACGCCGCCGCCGTGTATGTCTGGATCAACGTGGGGAGCGCCGATGAGGCGCCCGGTCTGGAGGGGGCGGCCCACTTCGTCGAGCACATGGTGTTCAAGGGGACGCGCTCGTACGGGGTCGGGGAGGTCGCCGCCGCGATCGAGTCGCTCGGGGGCGATCTGAACGCGTGGACCTCCTTCGACGAGACGGTGTTCCACGCCACCGTCCCGGCGATCGCCGCGGTGCCGGCCATGCGCGTGCTCGGGGAGATGCTCCGGGACGCACGTTTCGACGCGAAGGAGCTCGCGAGCGAGCGCACCGTCATCCTCGAGGAGATCCGCGGCGCCGAGGACGACCCCGACAGCGTCCTCGCCGAGGCGACCTACGCGTCCGCGTGGCCCGATCACCCGTACGGACGGCCGGTCATCGGCACCACGCGCTCCGTGAAGAACATGTCGCGCGACGCCCTCTACGCCTTCTACCAGCGGCATTATCAGCCCTCGAACGCGTGTCTGGCCGTCGCCGGCCCGGTGGACGCCGCCGCCGTGCGGGCCGCCGCCGCCGAGGTGTTCGCCGGCGGGGGCCCGAGCGTCTCCCGTCCGCTGCGCGCCCCGAGCTTCGCGCCGCGCCGCCCCCGCGCGCTGCGCAAGGGCTTCGAGGCCTGCCTCGTCGAGCTCGCCTTCCCGGGCCCCGGCGACGGCGACCCCGCCGTGGCCGCGCTGGACGTCTTGACGCTCGCGCTGGGCGGCGGCGCGTCCTCTCCGCTCGAGGCCCGGCTCCGGTTGAAGGAGGGCGTGTGCCTCTCCGCCGAGGCCGGCCTGCACGTCGAGCGTGACGCCGGCATGGTCGTCATCTCGCTGCACGCCCGCGAGGGGCAGGCCTCCCGAGCGGTCGCCGGCGCCCGCGAGGAGATCGACCGCGCCCGCGCCGAAGGCCTCGATCCCGCGGCGGTCGAGAGGGCGAAGGCGCAGATCCTCGCCGAGCGCGTGTTCGGCCGCGAGACGGTGGACGGCCGCGCCCACACCCTCGCCTTCCACACCGAGCGCTTCGGGGATCCCGAGGCGTGGCGCGCGATCGACGCCGCGATCGAGGC
>CAJBVW010000136.1 GCA_903959175.1 uncultured Pseudomonadota bacterium | reverse complement strand
TCTTAACTCGACATGGGCGGCCGGAAAGCTCAGCGTGACGTGGCGGCAACCCTTCGATATTATTGCCGAATCCGCGAATCCTGAGAATCGCAATTCGGGGGTGGAGGGGGGCGCCGAAGCGACCCCTTCCTGTTTGGTGATCCCAACGGGATTTGAACCCGTGTCGCCGAGATGAAAACCCGGTGTCCTGGGCCAGACTAGACGATGGGATCTGGCAAATGGTGGGCCGCGCGGGACTTGAACCCGCGACCCACGGATTAAAAGTCCGGTGCTCTACCGACTGAGCTAGCGGCCCGGCCCGTCACGATTATCGCAGGGCCCGGCGGCTGTCAAACATTCCACGAGCCGCGTTCGATCAAGGCGTCGCGGCCGGGGCCGACGCCGAGCAGGACGACAGGAACACCCGTCAGTTCTTCGACGCGCTGCACGTACGCACGGCAGGCGGCGGGGAGCGAGTCCCAGGTGCGGCATGCGGAGAGATCCTCGTCCCAGCCGGCGATCTCCTCGTAGAGGGGCTCGGCGCGCGCGAGCTCGGCGGCGCCCGCGGGCACGTCGTCCATGCCGGCGTAGCCGACGGCGATCCGCAGGGGGCCCATGCCCGAGAGCACGTCGAGCTTGGTGAGGGCGATGGCGGTCAGGCCGTTGACCATGGCGGCGTGGCGCACCATGGCGGCGTCGAACCAACCGCAGCGGCGGGCGCGGCCGGTGGTGGCGCCGAACTCGTGGCCCACGGCGCGCAGGCGTTCGCCCAGGGCGTTGTCGAGCTCGGTGGGGAAGGGGCCGCTGCCGACGCGGGTGGCGTAGGCCTTGGCGATGCCGAGGACCTCCTGGATGGCGGTCGGGCCGACGCCCGAGCCCGCCGCCGCCCCGCCCGCGACGGTGCTCGAGGAGGTGACGAAGGGGTAGGTGCCGTGGTCCACGTCGAGGAAGGTGCCCTGGGCGCCCTCGAAGAGGATGGGCTCGCCGCGCTTCACGGCGTCGGAGAGCAGGCGCACGACGGGCCGGGCGTAGGCGCGGAGGCGCTCGGCGAGGGGGTCGAGCTCGGCGAGGATGCCGTCCACGGTGAGGGGGGGCTCGCCGTACCACTCGACGAGGCGGCGGTTGTTGTCCGCCAGCAACCCGCCGATCCGCGCGCGGAGCGCCTCGCGGTCGAAGAGGTCCGCCACGCGCACGCCGCGCCGCCCGACCTTGTCCTCGTACGCGGGGCCGATGCCCTTGCCGGTGGTGCCGATGCGGTTGTCGCCGAGGGCCTTCTCGCGCGCCTGGTCGAGCGCGCGGTGCCACGGCAGGATGACATGCGCCTCGGTGCTCACGACGAGGCGGTCGGGACCTACCGCGCGACCGCGGGCGATCAAGGCGTCGATCTCGCGGAAGAGGACCACCGGGTCGAGCACGACGCCGTTGCCGATCACGCAGGTGCAGGCGGGCTGGAGGATGCCGCTCGGGATGAGGTGCAGGACCACCTTCTCGCCGTTGACCACGAGGGTGTGGCCGGCGTTGTTTCCGCCTTGGAAGCGCACGACCCACCGGCTGCGCGCAGCCAGCTTGTCGACGATCTTCCCCTTGCCCTCATCCCCCCACTGCGCGCCGACGACGACGATGTTGGCCACACGCTCTCCGAAGCGGCCCCCCGTAACCCGCACCGGCCCCACCGCTTGGAAAGCGTGGATCCCCGTGCACGGTCGGGCGCCCCGGCGCCCCGGGCGGCGCCGTCGCCGTGCTGCGGGCGCGGCCTTCGGCCTTGGTCCGTCGGGCGCCGGGCCGCCCGCCGGGACCGCGCGGCGCGGACGCCGCGCGCCCTCCGCATGGCTGGCGCGGCGAACCCTAGCGCTTCAGGCGCCTCAACATGGCCTTCGCGGCGTCGTTCTTCGGATCGACGGCGATGGCGGCCTGGACTTCGCGGAGCGCGTTCGCCTGGAGCGACACGCTCTCGTACAGCTCGGCCAGCGCGAGGTGGAACGCGACGTTTTCCGGCTCCTTCGCCACTGCCTTGCGCAGGTTCGCCATGGCGCCGCGCGCGTCCTGCTCGTGGACGCGCAGCAGGTTGGCGAGGCGGAAGTAGGCCTGCCCCCCGGGCGGGTCGCAGTCGACGGCCTTCTGGTACCAGCCGATGGCCTCCTTGATCCGCTGGTAGGACTCCTCCTGCTCGGCCAGCGCGAGGAACCCCTTGGCGCGGCCCTCGCGGGCGCGGGCGGCGGCCTGCTGGTGGAGGGCGATGTAGGTCGGGTTCTTGTCGTCGAACTTCATCGCGAGGTAGAGCGCGCTCTCGGCCTTCGCGTAGCGCCCCGCGTCGAAGTCGACCTTGCCCGCGTCGAAGTAGGTGCGGGCGCGGCCGAGCTGCTCCGCGATGTGCGCGCGCATCTTGTCGACCGCGGTGACGACCTTCGGCCGCGGGGGAGGGGGCGCCGCAGCGACCGGGGGCGCCGCCGCGACCGGGGGCGCGGCGGGCCGGCGCGAGGCCTCGTACACGCGGGTGCCGCCGGGCGAGGTGTCGCCGGCGCGGACGCCGGTCCCGCCCAGGGGGGCGAGGCGCTCGCGGGAGGGCGGCGGCGGGATCGCCACCTTCACGTCGATGCCGGCCTCGCGGTGGTAGGCCTGCCGCTTGAGGGGGTCACGGAGGGTGCGGTAGGCGCGGGTCGCCGCGACGAAGTTCTCCTCGATCTCCGCGCCGCGCTCGCCGGTGTCACGGCTGTAGAAGCGGTCGGGGTGCCACTGCCGGGCGAGATCGTGGTAGGCGGCGTCCACGTCGGCGGCGGGCGCGGCGGGCAGGACGCCGAGGATGGTGTAGAAGCTGCCGGTCTCGCGGGCGCGCGCCATCGCGTCGATGCGCGCTGCCTCCTCGTCCGTCAACGGTCGCCGCGGAGCGCTCACGGTTCGCACCTCTCGCCGCGAAGGTACCGCATCCGCGCCCGTTCCGCGAGGCCCGCGATCTGGGGGCGGGCGCCGGCGGCTCCGTCGGGACGAAGCTCACTCCTCGCGCGCCGCGCGGGCGCGGGGATGTGCCTTCCGATGCGCCTGCCGGAGCTGATCCAGCTCTACCTGCGTGTAGCGTTGCGTCGTCGAGAGCGAGGCGTGCCCCAGCATCTCCTGGATCGACCGGATGTCCGCCCCGTTCCCGAGGAGGTGCGTGGCGAAGGAGTGGCGCAGCGCGTGGGGGTGCACGTCGGAGAGGCCGTTGGCGACGCCGGACGCCCGCACGACGTCGTAGATGCCGCGCGACGTGAGCCGCCGGCCCTGGACGTTGCGGAAGAGCGGCCCCTCCACGAGCGCGGCCTCCGCGCACCACGCCGCCACCGCCGCGAGCGCCGGGGGCCCGAGCGGGACGATGCGCGCCTTGCGCCCCTTGCCGGAGCGCACGGTCACGGTGCCGGCGTCCGTCCGCACGTCGGCCACGTCCAGCGCCGCGACCTCCGACACGCGCAGCCCCGCGCCGTAGGCCACCTCGAGCAGCGCCACGTTCCGCGCGCGCCGCCAGCCCTCCCCCGCGGGCTCGGCCACGACCCCCGACGCCTCGTCCACTTCGAGCACCCGCGGCAGGGGACGCTTCACCCGGGGGGAGGAGAGTCGGTCGGCGGGGCTCGCCGCGATCACGTCTTCTCGCACGAGCCAGCGGAAGAAGGTGCGGATTGCACCGATCCGTTGTTGGAGGCTGGCGGGGGCCGACGCGCCCTCTGCGAGGTGGCCGCGAAGATCGAGGAGGGAAGCGGACTCTACGGGGCGCGGGGCGAGCCGCTCGGCGAGGGTCGTGACCTCGCGCCCGTACGCGCGCAAGGTGTGCGGGGACGCCGCGCGTTCGGCACGGAGAAAGGCGAGAAAAAGCGGAATGCGGTCCATCGCACGATCTTGTAGCCGAGGCGAGGATCCCGCGCCGCCCCGCTTGCGAGGTCCCGCCCCGCCGGTGTAGTCAGGTCGCCCCGGGAAGGTCCATGCCGAAGCCGCTCGTCATCGTCGAGTCCCCCGCCAAGGCGCGGACCATCTCCAAGTTCCTCGGCGCCGGCTACACGGTCGAGGCCAGCAAGGGCCACGTCCGTGACCTCCCCGAGCGCGCGACCGACGTGTCGCCCGAGCTCAAGAAGGAAGGGTGGACCAAGCTGGGCGTCAAGGTCGACGACGACTTCAAGCCCCTCTACGTCGTCTCCGCGGATCGCAAGGAGCAGGTCTCCAACCTCAAGGCCCTCACGCGGGACGCCTCCATCGTCTACCTCGCGACAGACGAGGATCGCGAGGGCGAGTCCATCTCCTGGCACCTCCTCGAGGTCCTCAAGCCGAAGGTGCCCGTCAAGCGCCTCGTCTTCCACGAGATCACGCTCGAGGCCATCCAGAAGGCCATCGCCTCCCCGCGCGACATCGACCTCGACCTCGTGCACGCCCAGGAGGCCCGCCGCATCGTCGACCGCCTCTACGGCTACGAGGTCAGCCCGCTCCTCTGGCACAAGGTCCGCGGCGGCCTCTCCGCCGGCCGCGTGCAGTCCGTCGCCGTGCGCCTCCTCGTCGACCGCGAGCGCGCCCGCCGCGCCTTCCACGCCTCCACCTGGTGGGACGTCGAGGGCACCTTCGCCGCCCGCACCGGCGCGCCCGACGCCGCCACGCTCGGCGCCCGCCTCGTGGAGGTCGCCGGCAAGCGCCTCGCCACCGGCCGCGACTTCGACGAGACCACCGGCAAGCTCGCCAAGGCGGATGTTCTCCTCCTCGACGAGACCTCCGCCGGGGCCCTCGTGGCCCGCCTCGCCGGCAAGCCCGGCACGGTCGCCAAGGTCGACGCGAAGCCCTGGAACGCGAAGCCGTACCCGCCCTTCACGACGAGCACGCTCCAGCAGGAGGCGATCCGCAAGTTCCGGTGGAGCGCCAAGCAGGTGATGGACGTCGCCCAGCGCCTCTACGAGAGCGGCTGGATCACCTACATGCGTACGGACTCGTTCACGCTCTCCGACCAGGCCGTGAACGCCGCGCGCGGCCTCATCCTGAATCGATACGGCAAGGACTACCTGCCGGACGAGAAGCGCATCTACAAGACCAAGGTGAAGAACGCGCAGGAGGCCCACGAGGCCATCCGCCCCGCCGGCGAGACCTTCCGCGACGTCGAGGACGCGCAGAAGGAGCTCGGCGAGCGCGAGTCGCGGCTGTACGAGCTCATCTGGAAGCGCACCGTCGCCTGCCAGATGGCGGACGCCCACGGCAGCCTCACCACCGTCACCCTCGCCGTGGAGGACGCCCGCTTCACCACCAGCGGCCGCGTCATTAAGTTCCCGGGCTTCCGCCGCGCCTACGTCGAGGGCAGCGACGACCCCGAGGCCGAGCTCGCCGACCAGGACCGCGCCCTCCCCGCCCTCGCCGAGGGCGAACGCATCGACGCCAAGGCGCTCGACGCGAAGGGCCACACCACCCAGCCCCCCGCGCGCCTCACGGAAGCGACGCTCGTGAAGGAGCTCGAGGCCCGCGGCATCGGCCGCCCCTCCACGTACGCCTCCATCATCGACAAGATCCTCGAGAAGTACGCGTTCAAGCGCGGCAGCGCGCTCGTCCCCACCTTCGTCGCCTTCGCCGTGACCGAGCTGATGGAGCGGCACCTCGCCGAGCTGGTCGACTACGCGTTCACCGCCCGCATCGAGGACGACCTCGACCGCGTCGCCCTCGGCAACAAGAACTGGGTGGAGACCCTCCGCGAGTTCTACCTCGGAGACCTCGGCCTCCAGACCCGCCTCGGTCAGGCCGAGCAGGCCGCGGACGCCCGCTCCATCTGCACCATCCCCATCGGCAAGAACGACGCTGGCGTCGACGTCGCCGTGCGCGTCGGCAAGTTCGGCCCCTTCCTCGCCGCGGGGGACGCGACGGCCGACCTCCCCGAGGACGTCGCCCCGGACGAGGTCACCCTCGCCTACGCCCTCGAGCGCCTCCAGCGCAAGGCCGCGGGTCCGACCGTGCTCGGCAAGGACGCCGCCGGCCTGCCCATCCTCCTGATGAACGGTCGCTTCGGCCCCTTCGTCCAGCGCGGCGAGATGGTGAAGCCCGCCGCCCCCCCGAAGAAGGGCAAGAAGGCCCCGGTCGAGGAGAAGCCCGAGCGCGCCTCGCTCCTCCCCGGCATGGAGGCCTCCACGCTCACGCTCGAGGTAGCGCTCCAGCTCCTCTCGCTCCCGCGCGTCGTCGGCACCGACCCCGGCACCAACGAGGAGATCGTCGCGGCGAACGGCCGCTACGGCCCCTACGTTCGCCGCGGCAAGGAGAGCCGCTCCGTGCCCCCCGGCACGTCGGTCCTCGCCATCGGGCTCGCCGAGGCCTCCAAGCTCTTCGAGCAGCCCGCGCGCCGCGCCGGCGCCCGCGCCGCCATCGAACCGATGCGGGAGCTCGGGGCGGACCCCGTCTCCGGCGGCACGATCAAGATGATGAAGGGCCGCTTCGGCCCCTACGTCTCCGACGGCACGACCAACGCGTCGCTCCCCCGCGGCGTCGACCCCGAGAGCCTCACCCCCGGAGAGGCCGCCGAGCTCCTCGTGAAGCGCCGCGAGATGGGCCCCCCGAAGGGCAAGCCCGGCGCCAAGCGCCCCGTCGGCAAGGCCGCGGCCGCGACCGCGCGTGCGGCGGCGGCGGAGTTCGACGAGGACGCCGGCTCGAGCGCCCCCGCGAGCGCCACGCCCCGCGCGCCCAAGGCCCCCAAGGCCGAGGCCGCGCCCAAGGCCGTCAAGCCCGCCAAGGAGGCGAAGGAGAAGGCCGCCCCGAAGGCGAAGGCCGCCCCGAAGGCCGGCGGAAAGGCCCCGGCGAAGGCCGCGAAGGCCGCGAAGCCCGGCGCCAAGGCCGTCAAGCCGATGCCCCCGCCGACCATGCTCACGATCAAGGCGGGCCCCGGCCCCCAGGGGCGTCCCGAGGACAAGGGCGGGAACAAGCCGGCAGACCCGCCGAAGAAGACGCTCGTGGTCAAGGCCTTCCGCTCCGACTTCTCGTGAACGTCGCGGCGGCGCTCCGTCCCCGCCGCGGGGCCGCGCGGCGCCGATGACGCTCCCCGAGCCCGCCGTCGTCCCCTTCGCGCCCGCGGTGCCCACCCCGGCGCGCGCGGCCCGGGCGATCGTGTGGATGCTCGGGGGCTCCGCGCTCTTCTCGGCGATGGCCACCTTCGTCGCCTTCGCCCATCACCGCGAGCCCGACCTCTCCACCTTCACGAGCAGCGCCTTCCGCTCCGTCGTGAACCTCCTCGTGCTCGTCGCCCTCGCGTGGCGCGCGCCCCTGCGCCTCTTCGGCGACGCCCGCCCCGCCCTCTGGGCCCGCGGCCTGTTCGGCGGCGTCGCGCTCCTGTCGTACTTCGCGGCCCTCCGCTACCTCTCCGTCGGCGAGGCCGCGTTCCTCAACCAGACCAGCGCGGTGTGGGTCGCCCTGCTCGCGCCGTGGCTCCTCGGGCAGCGCACGAGCGCGGCGGCGTGGGTCGCCATCCTCGGATCGCTCGGCGGCGTCGCGCTCCTCGCCCACCCGCGCCCCGGCGTGGACGACACCCTGGGCCGCGCGCTCGGCCTCGTGAGCGGCGTCGCGGCGGCCGGCGCCTACGTCTCCGTCAGCAAGGCAGCGGCCACCAACCCGCCCACCACCATCGTCTTCTGGTTCACGCTCGTCTCGTCGACCGCCTCGGTCGCGCTGTTCTTCGCGACGGGCGCCCGCCTCCCGCACGACGTCGTGACCGCCGGCTACCTCGTCGGCGCGGGGCTCTCCGCCGCCGCCGCCCAGCTCCTGATGACCGCCGCCTACCGGGACGGCCACGTCGCCTCCGTCGCCGCCGCCGGGGCCGCCAGCCCGCTCCTCACCACGCTCCTCGGCTGGGGCCTCCTCGACCAGGTGCCCGACGCCCGCGCGCGCGTCGGCATGGGCATCCTCGTGGTGTGCTCCGCCGTCCTCCCGTTCTGGGGCAGCCGCGGGCCCGCGAAGTAGCCGGCGTCAGCCCACGGCTTCTTCCACCGCCTCGCCCTTGGGCCGCACGATCGCGTAGAGCACGGCCAGCACCGCGAGGATGCCGGCGGTGATGAGCGGGGCGCGGCGGTCGGCGGCAGGGTCGAGCACGCGCGCCGCGATGAGGGCGGCGCAGATGACGGCGCCGAGGATCGGCACCACGAGCGGCACCTCGAAGCGCCCGCGGGGCTCCTGCGGGCGTAGCTTGAGCACGACCAGCGCCATGTTGACCACCACGAACGCGGTCAGCAGCAGCAGCGACGTTGCCGACGCCAGCGCGTCGATGTCGGCGGTGAGCATCAGCACGCACACGATGCCGAGCAGCGTCAGGATCGCGACGTGCGGCGTGTGGCGCGTGGGGTGGATGCGCCCGAGCGCGAGGGGGAGCAGGCCCTGTCGGCTCATGCCGTAGAGCAGGCGCGAGCCCATCACGAAGTTGAGGAGGGCGGTGTTCGCCACGGCGAAGATGCCGATCGCGGTGAAGGCGCTCGGCGGGAACCACGGCGCCGCGCGGCCCACCACGTCCACCAGCGCCGCCTTCGACGCGCCGAGCTCTGCCGGGGTCAGGACCGAGAGCGCGGTCACGCACACCGCCAGGTAGATGACCGTCGCGATGACGAGCGCGAGGCAGAGCGCGAGCGGCACGTTGCGCTCGGGATCCTTGGCCTCCTCCGACACGTTCAGCATGTCCTCGAAGCCGATGAACGAGAAGAACGTGAGCACCGCGCCCTGGATGAGGATGCGCGCAATGGTGCCGCCGTCCTCCGCGCCGAGGGGCGGCGTCGTGAGGTCCACGTTGCCCCAGTAGGGGATGCCCACGGCGATGACGAGCAGGAGCCCGCTCACCTCGACCCCGGTGCACACCACGTTGAACCAGGTGCTCTCGCGCATCCCGCGCCACACGATCGACGCGATGAGGACCAGCGCCGTGATCGCGAGCACCGGGGTCGGCAGGTCGATCCCGAGCTTCTGGAGGTACCCCGCGATGACGCGGGAGCCCGTCGCCATCGAGGTGAGGCCGGACGCGGCCACGCCGAGCCCGACCAGCCAGGTGAGCCAGGGCTTGCCGTAGGCGCGCGCGGTCACGTAGGCGGCGCCGGCGGCGCGGGGGTAGCGCGAGCCGATGGTGGCGTAGGAGAGGCCGGTGAAGAGCGCCGCCAGCATCGCGCCGCAGAAGCCCGCCCACATCAGGTGGCCCATGAGGCCGGCGGCCTTGCCGATGAGGCCGTAGATGCCGGCGCCGAGCATGTCGCCGACGCCGTAGATCACCAGGGCGCCGAGGCCCATCGTGCGCTTGAGTTCTGCCGTCATCGCCGCATCTTCGCACGGCCGGGGCGCGCGCCGGCGTCAGAACGCGACGTACTCCACGTGCACCGTGAAGCGGAACGCCGCGTGCGAGCAGTCGACCGCCTCGTCGTTGTCGCCGAGGGTGACGAAGGAGAACTCGTAGCGACCGGCGTCGTAGGCGTAGGCGGACAGCTCGGACACGATCTGCTCCCCGAAGTCGAGCGAGATGGCGCCGGAGGTCTCGGCGGGGGGGATCTCGCAGGTGGAGAGGCCCTCGGCCTCGCCGAGGCAGTACGACTCGGCGTCGTCGAAGCCGATGGGCGTGCCGGCGATGTTGTCCCAGTCGTAGAGGCGCAGGTGCCCCTGCGCGTCGAGCGCGTCCACCAGCGGCGCGTAGCTCGCGGTGAGCACGACGTCGTCGAGGGTGAGCAGGAAGAAGTCGTCGTAGCGGATGGTCTGCTCGTCCTCGTCGTCCTCGTCGCTTTCGGCCCCGCGGAAGTCGAAGTCGACGTCGCAGATGGCCGCGCCCTCGGGCATCGCGAGCGCGACGACGTCCTCGGTGCGCGCGGTGATCACGGACTGCGCCGGGTCCAGGTTGCCGCCCTCGCCCCAGTTGCAGCCGGGCTCGCGCTCGGGGAAGCGCACCTCCATCGAGGCGAACTGGGTCGTCCCGCCCGCGCAGGCGTCCTCGATGGGGGCCCTGGGCGCGTCGTCGGTGGCGGGGTCGAGGTCGATGGTCTGGGAGCAGCCGCCCAGCGCGAGCAGGCCGAGCAGCGGGAGCGCGCGCATGCGACACCTCTGCCCGCAGTATGCCCCGCGCGCGTCGGATGGATCGACCGCCGCGGCGCCCACGCAGATACGGGCTCCCGACGTTTCGTCCTGCGCGTGCCCCGGAGGCCCGTTGCCCCACCCCGGACCCGACGCCCGCTGGCGCGTGATGCGCGCGCTGCCGGAGCGCGGCCGCATCGACGACCCCGACGACGAGGAGACCGCCGAGATGGAGCGGCTCCGGGCCCTGCTCGCCGCGGAGTAGCCGGCGTCACGCCCCCACCGACCGCACTTGCCTCCGGGCGAGCCGAGGGGCGCCCCCGCCGATGGGGGCGTTAGACGTCGCTGCGTACGGGGGCATCGGGCATGGCCGGCAATTTGAAGTACTTCACCGGGTCGATCGCGACCGCGGTGCTCGGGATCGTGTTCGGCGCCTACATCGGGCACTACTACACGGGCACCACGGCCGGCGCGCTCCAGTACGCCTTCATCGTCTTCGTATTGTCGATCCTGGAGATCTCGCTCTCCTTCGACAACGCCGTGGTCAACGCGACCGTCCTGAAGGACATGGACGCCGTCTGGCGCCACCGCTTCATGACGTGGGGCATCGCCATCGCCGTGTTCGGCATGCGCATCGTGTTCCCCGTCGCGATCGTGTCGATCATCGCCAGGGTCGGCCCGATCGACGCGGTCGTGCTCGCCGCCACCCGCCCCGACGAGTACTCCGCCATCATCACCAGCGCGCACATCTCGGTGTCGGCGTTCGGCGGGGCCTTCCTCGCCATGGTCGGCCTCAAGCACTTCATCGACGCCGAGAAGGACGTCTTCTGGATCTCCTGGTTCGAGCGCCCGCTCGCCAAGCTCGGCCGGGTGGACGCCGTGCAGATCGGCATCTCGCTCCTCCTGCTCTGGGGCGTGTCCACCCAGCTCGAGGAGCACGAGCAGCTCACGTTCCTCGTCGCCGGCATCGGCGGGCTCGTGACCTACATCGCGGTGGACGGCGTGAGCGCCTTCCTCGACGCCTCGAACGACGCCGCGCACGACCTCGCCGGCGCGGTCGTGCGCTCGGGCCTCGCCTCGTTCCTCTACCTCGAGGTGCTGGACGCCAGCTTCAGCTTCGACGGTGTGATCGGCGCCTTCGCCCTGTCGAACAACCTCTTCGTCATCGCGATCGGCCTGGGCACCGGCGCGATGTTCGTCCGCAGCCTGACCATCATGCTGGTGGAGAAGGGCACCCTCGCCGAGTACCGCTACCTCGAGCACGGCGCCTTCTACGCCATCATCGTGCTCGCGGTCATCATGTTCCTCAAGACCTTCGTGCACGTGCCCGAGGCCGTCACCGGCCTGCTCGGCGCGGCGTTCATCGTCGTGTCGTTGTGGAGCTCGCTCCGGCACAACAAGCGGGAGGCCGCGGAGCGCGCGGCGGACGGCGGCGCGGCGTAGCGCCGACGCTCAGCCGGGTGAAGGCTGCCTGCCGGCGTCGCCCGGGTTCGTGTTTTGTTTGACGTAGCGGGACCGTCACGTTTACCGTGCGAGACGTTTACGTAGACTTGACGTGCTTTTGCGCACCCTGCCCCTGCTGTGCTCGCTCGCCCTCCTCGCCGGTTGCCCCGGGGGCGACGACACCGACAAGGTCGACACGGGCGACACTGCCGCCGACGGCTACAGCGGCACCGACTGCCTCGACGCCGATTGCGACCCCGACGCCGTCTGCGACGTGTCGGTGGCCGACTACGAGCTCGGCTCGATCACCGGCACCGCCCTCGCCACCGGCTCGACGCTGGGCATGGGCGACAACTGGGACCCGACCTGCACGTCCAGCACGGCCGAAGATGTGACCTACGCCTGGATCGCCCCCTACGCCGGCTCGTTCACGTTCGACCTCTCCGGGACGAGCTACGACACCGTGATCGGCCTCTACGCGGCGGACGGCACGTCCCTCGGCTGCGACGACGACTCGGGCACGGGCACCACGTCGCTGAAGTCCATCACCGTGACGGCCGGCCAGCTCGTCATCGTCAACATCGACGGGTACAGCAGCTACACCGGCGACTACACGCTCGCGATCTACTAAGCATCGCCCTGCGGCCCGGGGGAGCCTCGCGCTCTCTCTGCCGGTTCGTTTTTGACGCGCGGGATCCGTCCCGGAACCCGCTACACTGGCGTGCCGATGCGCACCACCGTCCTCTCCGCCTTGCTCCTCGCCTGCTCGGGCCCCGACCCGATTGACGCCGTCCCGTCCGGCCACGACGCGGCGCCAGCTTCGTCGTCAAGCTGGACGACACCGCCGTCGACTGGGTGATCCTCGAGGAGCTGTTCAAGAACAACGACGCCTACTACCTCTCCGTCCACCTCTGGAGCGACGCCGGCGGGAAGCTCCGCTTCGCCCCGTGGGACTTCGACCTCACCCTCGGCTACCCCTACTACGACTGCGGCGCGACGGGCTTCGTGGGCCGCGCCGCCTTCGTGGACGCCCTCGCCGCCTCCCCCACCTTCCGCCAGCGCCTCGTGGCGAACTGGCTCTGCCCCGCCTCCAGCTGGGAGGAGGAGCACAGCCGCGTGCTCGCCTGGTTCCCGGAGCGGACGGCGTGGCTCGGTACGCACGTCGGCTCGTTCTAGGCGGCCTATCCGCGGGCCTTCTCCCAGAACGCCGCGTTGGGCTCGATGCCCGCGCCGTCCACCGAGTACTCGGGGCGCACGCCGACCACGTAGAACATCTCGACGAGGCCCTTGTTCTTCGCCGGCACCTGTCCGCGGGGCTGGAGCACGAAGAGGTCCGCCACGCGCGCGGCGGTGGCTGCGGAGATGTTCACGCACCCGGGCGCGCCGGAGGACTCCATGCGGCTCGCGATGTTCACGGTGTCGCCCCACACGTCGTAGGCGAAGCGCGTCTGCCCGACGATGCCGGCGACGAGGGGCCCGGTGTGCAGGCCCACGCGCACGTCCCAGCGGGGGTGCCCGGCGGCGGCCCGCGCGGCCCCGTGGGCGGAGATGGCGCGCACGATGTCGAGGGCGGCGAGGACGGCGTCCGCGGCGTGGGTGCGGCGCGCGACGGGCACGCCCGCGGCGGCCATGTACGAGTCGCCGATGGTCTTGAGGCGCTCGAGCCCGCGGCGCGCCACGATCGCGTCGAAGGAGGAGAAGCACGCGTCGAGGTCGGCGACGAGCTTCTCCGCCGTCACCTGCTCGGCGATGGTCGTGAACCCGACGAAGTCCGTGAAGAGCACGGTCACCTCGCCGTGGTGGCGCGGCTCCACGCGATCCGTGGCCTTGAGCTCCGTCACGATCGGCGCGGGCAGCACGTTGTGGAGGAGGGCGTCGATCCTAAGCTTGTCCGCCGCGAGCTCGCCGCGTTGCCGCTCGATCTCGACCGACTTCTCCCAGCCCCGGCGCCGCGCCCGGTCGAGCGCGAGGACGAGGAAGGGCACGCCGATGCCGACGGCGGCGAGGTCGGTGAGGGTGTAGCGCAGGGCGGGGCGCAGCAGGTCCGCGCCGGTGAAGGCGCTCGTCACGAGGAAGAGCGCCAGCGCCACGCCGTGGACGCCGAGGGCGAAGCGGCGCGCGAGCGGCAGCGCCGGGGCGATCATCAGCACGATGAAGAAACCGCCGATGTAGGCGGCGTCTCCCGGGACGAGCCCCGCCGAGAAGGCGCCGGCGAGCTGCATGTACCCGATGAGGCCGAGCAGCCGGAGCTGCGGCCGCACCAGGTTCCGCCCGAAGAAATGCAGGAGGAGGACGATCACGCTCACGACGGAGAGGCCGACGCGCAGCCAGGGGAGCGCGGGCACCTCGGCGTGGAGCGACCGGTCCGACGCGATGTAGGGCAGCCAGATCCACAGCGACATCAGCGCGCTGGGGACGAGCACGCGCGCGGCCTGGAGGTCGAGCTCCTCGTCGAACGAGGGGGCGCCCCGCACCGTGCCGGGGAGGCCGGCGGAGAGCAGGATGGGGCGGGGTGAGGAGATGCGGTGCTCCGGTTGGCGGCCCCCTAACCGGAGCGAGCGCGCGGCGGCCGAGCGCGCGGCGCGACGGTGCGCGGGGGAGCCCCGGACGGGGTACGGGAGCGCGCTCGAGAGGTCACGGATGCGGCGCTTCCTCCAGATCGTCGGCGGGCTCCTGCTCGCGCTCGTCCTCGTCGTCGTGGGGGCCGGCGTCGCCACGTTCGGCGGGCTGCCCCCCATCCCGGACGGCCAGGACGTCGCCGGCGTCGCCCGCGTGGTGAAGGACGGCTACGTCGCCGCCTTCGTGCTCGACATCGGCGACGGCAAGGTCGCCCTGGTGGACGCCGGCAGCGACCCCGCCGCCGGTGCCCTCCTCGCCGAGCTCACGCGCCGCGGCCTCGGCCCCGACGCGGTGACCGACATCCTCCTCACCCACGGCCACGCCGATCACACCGCCGGGATCAAGCAGTTCCCCGCGGCGATCGTGCACGCCCTCGGGACGGAGGTCCCCCTCGTGGAGGGGCGCGCGTCCGGCCACGGCCCGCTCACCCGCTGGATCCCCGCGAAGGACCAGGGCATCCGCGTGACCGACCCCCTCCAGGACGGCGCCCGGGTGACCATCGGGACGCGCACGGCGGAGGTCTTCGCGGTCCCCGGCCACACCGCCGGCAGCGCGGGATGGCTGGTTGACGGCGTGTTGTTCCTCGGCGACAGCGCCGATGCCACCAAGGAGGGCACCCTCCTCGGCGCCAAGTACATCTTCACGGACGACGCCGCCCAGAACCACGCCTCGCTCCTGGCCCTCTCGGAGCGCCTCGCCCCGCGCCGCGCCACGGTCAAGGCGCTCGCGTGCGCGCACACGGGCGTGCTCGAGGGCGGCGACGCGCTGTTCGCCTTCCGGTAGATCCGAGGAGGCAGGGGGCGGACGGACCGCGCCAGGGCGCGCGGCCGCCGCGGGATCAGCGCGGGAGGGGCGGGGGAGCCGCGCCCCAACGCACCTGCCCCCGGATGACCGTGGCGCGCGCCGGGCCGGCGTCGTGGTTGAACAAGAGCGCGTCGACGAGGCGGCCCGCGTCGGCGTCGGCGGGCGCGTCGATCGCGACGACGTCGGCGTCATAGCCGGGCGCGAAGCAGCCCATGCGGTCCCCAGCGCCGAGGGCGAGGGCGCCGCCGCGCGTGGCCTGCCACAGCAGCACCTCCGGGGGCACCGGCGCGCCGACCACCAGCGAGGCGTCGTACGCGCTCGCGGACACGCGCCGGAGCGAGAACGTGCGGCCCGCGCCCACGTCCGTACCGAGCGCCACGGGCACGCCCGCGGCGAGCGCGCGCGCGAGCGGCATGCACCCGCTCCCGAGGAAGAAGTTGCTGTCCGGGCAGTGCGCCACCACCGCGCGTCGCGACGCGAGGCGCGCCCACTCGTCGTCCGAGAGGTGGATGCAGTGCGCGAGGATCGTGCGCTCGTGGACCAGGCCGAGCGCCTCGTAGACGCCCAGGTAGTCGCGCGCCTCGGGGAACAAGGACGCGGTGAACGCGAGCTCGTCGTGGTTCTCGGAGAGGTGCGTCTGCACCCACAACCCGTGGCGCTCGGCGATGTCGGCGGCCGCGCGCATCATCTCGGCGTCGCAGCTGATGGCGAAGCGCGGCGTGACGCACACGCGCAGGCGGTCGTCGCGGCCGTGCCACTTCTCCACGAGCGCCTCGGTGGCCGCGACGGTCTCCGCGGTGCCGCGGAGGAGCGCGTCGGGCGCGTTCCGGTTCATCCAGGTGAGGCCGGTGAGCCCGCGCAGGCCGGTGCGATCGAGCTCAGCGAACAGCGCGTCGGTCGCGTCGGGGTGGCTCGAGCTGTAGATGCCCGCGAGGGTCGTGCCCTGGCGCACCATCGCCGCGCAGAACTCGGCGGCGACGGCCTCGGCGTAGCTCCGGTCGCCGAAGCGGCTCTCCTCGGGGAACACGCTGGTCTGCAGCCACGGCAACAGCGGGCCGCTCGCGCTGCCGAGCACGCGCGTCTGCGGGAAGTGGAGGTGCGCGTCCACGAACCCGGGCACGAGCACGGTGCCGGGCCACGTCTCCGGCACGGTGCAGCCCGGCGGCGCCGCCTCCACCGCGGTGATCCGGCCGCCCGCGTCGATGTGGACGAGGGCGTCGGGGTGGAGCGTGAGGCGGGCCTCGGTGGGGTGCGGGGCGAGGAGGCGGCCGCGGACGAGCGAGAGGGTGGGCATCCGGCCCGGTCTAACCCAGGCGGCGCGGTGCTCGTGCCGACCGGGCTCGCTGCAGCCGGCGGGCTACTTGGCCGGCGCCGAGTAGATCTCCGCGCCCTTCTCCACGAATTCCTTGGACTTCTCGTCCATGCCGGTCTTCGCGGCGGCGGCCGCTTCGGACGCTGCCATGTCGCGCACCTGCTGCGTGATCTCCATGGAGCAGAACTTCGGCCCGCACATCGAGCAGAAGTGGGCGGTCTTCGCGGCGTCCGCGGGGAGCGTGGCGTCGTGGTACTGGCGGGCGATCTCGGGGTCCATCGCGAGGTTGAACTGGTCTTCCCAGCGGAACTCGAAGCGGGCCTTGGAGAGCGCGTCGTCGCGGTCCTGGGCGCCGGGGTGGCCCTTGGCGAGGTCCGCCGCGTGCGCCGCGATCTTGTAGGCGATCATCCCCTGCTTCACGTCCTCCTTGTCCGGGAGCCCGAGGTGCTCCTTGGGGGTGACGTAGCAGAGCATCGCCGTGCCGTGGCTGCCGATGATGGCGGCGCCGATGGCGCTGGTGATGTGGTCGTAGCCGGGGGCGATGTCCGTCGTGAGCGGCCCGAGCGTGTAGAACGGGGCCTCGTGGCAGTGCTTGAGCTGGAGATCCATGTTCTCCTTGATCTTGTGGATGGGCACGTGGCCCGGCCCCTCGATCATGACCTGCACGTCCTGCTCCCACGCGAGCTTCGTGAGCTCGCCGAGCGTGATGAGCTCGCCGAACTGGGCGGCGTCGTTCGCGTCCGCGATGCAGCCGGGGCGCAGGCCGTCGCCGAGCGAGAAGCTCACGTCGTACCGCTTCATCAGCGCGCAGATGCGGTCGAAGTGCGTGTAGAGGAAGTTCTCCTTGTGGTGCGAGAGGCACCACTTCGCCATGATCGAGCCCCCACGCGACACGATGCCCGTCACGCGCTTGGCGGTGAGCGGGATGTAGCGGAGGAGCACGCCGGCGTGGATGGTGAAGTAGTCGACGCCCTGCTCGGCCTGCTCGTGGAGCGTCTCGAGGAAGACCTCGATGTCGAGCTTCTCGGGGCGGCCCTTCACCTTCTCGAGCGCCTGGTAGATGGGCACGGTGCCGATCGGGACGGGCGAGTTGCGGATGATCGCCTCGCGCGTCTCGTGGATCTGCTTCCCGGTGGAGAGGTCCATCACCGTGTCGGCGCCCCACTTGACCGACCACGTCAGCTTCTCGACCTCCTCGGGGATGGACGAGCCGATGGCGCTGTTGCCGATGTTGGAGTTGACCTTCACGAGGAAGTTGCGGCCGATGATCATCGGCTCGCTCTCGGGGTGGTTGATGTTGGCGGGCAGGATGGCGCGGCCGACCGCGATCTCGTCGCGCACGAACTCGGGGGCGCAGCCCTCGCGGATCGCGACGAAGCGCATCTCCTCGGTGATGATCCCGCGGCGCGCGTAGTGCATCTGCGTGAGGTTCTCGCCGGGGCCTCGGCGCGCGATCCACGCCTTGCGCAGCGGCGGGAGGCCCTTCGTCACGTCGTGGCCCTGGGGCCCGTTCGTGTCGTAGAGGTGGAGCTGTTCGCCGTTCGTGAGGGTCACCTCACGGAACGGGACGCCGAGCTCGCCGGTCGTGACGCGGCGGCTGCCGGGAATCGTGGGAGTCGTGGACATGGTCGCTTTCCTCCGCCGGTGTGAACCGGATCAGGTTCTACGGTGTGATCTCAGGCCGGCCTCCACCGTGGAGGGGGCCACCCGTAGCGCAGGCGCCCTCTAACCCGGGGGGGGGAGGTGGGGGGCGCGGCGCGGCGGCGAGGGCGAGGGCGGCGTCGGGCGGTGGCGCCCTCGGAGGGGGGAGTGCCGACCCGTCACAACGGGCGGGGGCGCCCTCGGCGGCGTCGGGGGCGGTGGCGCCCTGGGCGGGGGGAGTGCCGACCCGTCACAACGGGCGGGGTGGCGCGTCATCGGGGGAGTTGTGACGGGTTTTCGGGGCGCCGTTCGCAGGTCGGGGGTGGCTTCGGGGGCGCGCTGATGGACGAAAGCTCCGAATTCGCGAGCGCGACGCGCGCGGACCCGTCACCCCGGGCGGGGTGGCGCGTCATCGGGGGAGTTGTGACGGGTCGGCCCCCCCGCCCCCCCCGCGCCCCCGCCGCCCGCCTGCCC
>CAJBVW010000135.1 GCA_903959175.1 uncultured Pseudomonadota bacterium | reverse complement strand
ATTAGCACATCCGCCCCTCCCTCGACGGCGCGACGCGCCCACCGCTCGTAGTACCACCCCGCGCCGCGCGGGAGCACGCGCCCCGTCCCCGAAGCGAGGTAGTACCGCCCCGGCCCTAGCGGCGCGCCGTCGTACGCGCCGACCTCGTCGAAGCTCCCCGCCACGGCCCACCGGAACCCGCCGTTGCCCTCCAGCTCCGTCGCGTAGCACCGCCGGATGTCGAAGCACCGCACCGCCCCGGCCTCACCGGCCTCAACGGCCTCACCGGCCTCAGCGCCCGGCATCGTCCCGACGAACGCCGTCCGCGGCCCGCCGTGCTGCAGCGCCGTGGGCTGCGCGACGACGCACAGGTGCGCGAGCGTCGGGAGTTGCTCGTGGAAGAACCGGCGCGAGACCGAGCCGATCCCGTCCATCGGACGCGCGGGAACGCCGAGCGCAAGGCCGACGCGCTGCACCTCGCCCCACGCGCGGTTGCACGCGACCACGCCGCTCGGCGTCCGGAACCGGACCAGCCGGCTCCCGTGCACCCTCGCGCCGCCGTTGAGCGCCACGCCGTGCGCGCGGATCGCCCTCGCCCACACGGCGTCCAGGTCGTCCGCGTCGACCACCACGTCGCCGCGCGTCGCGCGCGGCTCGTGCGCCACGCTCTCGTCCACGGCGACGCACGCGGCCACCGAAGCAGCGGCCTCGGCGGCCTCACCGGACTCACCGGCCTCACCGGCCTCACCGGCCTCCCCGGCCTCGGCGGCGTGAGCTCCGCGGCCGCGGCGATCCCGCGCTCGCGCCGTGGCGCGCGCGCCTCGGCACCGTGCCGGACGCCGAGATCGCCCGCGAGGCCCACGTCGCGATCGAGGCCGTGCAGGGAGAGCGTCGGCGCCTCGGCGTGCCCCCGTTCTCCGTCGGCGGGCCCGTGCGCCTCACCGCGGACGAAGAGGCCTGGATCCGTGGCCCGGAGCCCTTCCGCCGCGTCCGGCAGCGCCCGGCGGACACGTCCGCCTCGCTCGAGGTCGTGCGCCGCCCCCGCTCCGGCACCGACTCCGCGCGCGCGCGGCTCCGCTCGGAGGAGGCGCCCCCGCCCGTCGCAGCGTGGCCCTTGCCTTCCCCGGTCGGCGCGTCGTCGCCGCCCCCGCGTCGCGTGAGCCCGGCGTTCTTCCGCACCCACGAGCCCGCCGACCTCGACCGGCTCCTCCAGCCCCACGGCGCCCCGCGGGACGGCGCCAACAAGCGAATCGTCCGCATCGAGCCCGCGCGTTCGGCGCCCGAGCCGCCGCCGACCGCCCAGGTGCACCCCGAGGCCCGTCGCCCCCTCCAGGCCCCGCCGCCTGCGGTGTCCGCGCCGCGCGCCTTCGTGACCCCCCCGCCCGCGCGGCCTCCGGCCCGGCCCGCGCCGATCCCCGCCCGCGCCCAACCCGTCGCCCCCGCGGCCCCGCCCCAGCGCTGGCACGTCCTCATCCCCGGAGAGGCCGCGCCGATGATCGTCCACGCCGACACCGCCTGGGGCGCCGCGCGTGTCGCCTCCACGTTGCTCCCGCCGCACCTCTGGGCCCAGGTCTCCCTGGTGCTGGCCGGGGCGGACACCGCCGGCCTGCTCGCGTGGAGGGATGTGCCTACCTTCGGGTAGCCAACCCTGGGGGCACCCGTGGCAAACGAACCCGAGACCCTTCCGCGCGACGCCGCTGCCGTCGCCGTCTTCGACACGCACCTCGCGGCCGAGAGCGCCGTCAAACAGCTCCAGCGGGAGGGCTTCCCGATGAACCAGCTCTCGCTGGTCGGGAAGGACTTCCACACCGAGGAGCACGTCATCGGCTACTACAACGCCGGCGACCGCATGAAGTTCTGGGGCAAGCTGGGCGCCTGGTGGGGCGGGCTGGCCGGCCTCCTCTTCGGCTCCGCCTTCCTCCTCGTCCCCGGCATCGGGCACCTCTTCGTGCTCGGGCCCCTCGCGCACTGGATCATGGCGGGCCTCGAGGGCGCCGCGGTGGTCGGCGGCGTCAGCGCCCTCGGCGCGGGCCTCGTCAGCCTCGGCATCCCGCGAAACTCCATCGTCCAGTACGAGAGCCAGCTCAAAGCAGGCAAGTTCCTCGTAGTGGCGAGCGGCGCCACCGAGGACGTGAACCGCGCCCGGGACCTCCTCCGCCGGACCAACCCGTCGGACGTGCGGGACTACCACCGCCAGCCCGAGCCGGCGTAGTCCAGCCCTCCGCGGGGCGATCCGCCTCGCCGCGGATCGCCTCTACGAGGGGCAGCTCGTCGCGATCGCGTAGGTGACCTCGACGGTGGAGCCGGGCGCCGCGGCGTCGAGCACCACGGCGTTCAGGGTCGCGTTGTAGCGCCACCCGCCGGTCAGCGGCGCGCCGTCGAGCGTCACGGCGAGGCTGGCCTCGACCGGCGTGGCGTCGAGCGGGAACGTGAACGTGTAGCCGAGGGAGGCGGAGGCGAGCGTCGCGAGGCGGCTCGCCCAGTCGCCGGAGCAGATCGAGAGGCGCTCTCCGCCGGTGGCGGCGATGGCCTGCGCGTAGCCGTCGTCCCCCTCGTTGCACCCGTCTGTGTCGACGATGCCGGAGATCTCGAGCAGGGAGGGGCTCGCGACGTAGGCCTCGTAGCGCGGCAGGAAGAAGTCCCAGGTCCATGCGCTCGCCAGCTCGGAGGAGCGCTCGGGCTCGTCCGACACGACGATGACGTGGAGCAGGGCCCCGTCGCGGAGGAAGCCCTCGTTGCAGCCACCGGCAGCGGTCTCGCGCAGCGCGGTGTCCACGATCTGGAAGAGCGCCTCGTCGTAGACGATGTCGCGCTCGTCTCCGTAGCGGACGGCGGCGCTGAAAGTCTCGGCGAGGTCCGGGGTGTCCTCGGTGAGGATCCCGCCGTTCGCGCAGCCCTCGTCCGTCGTGACTACGGCGATGCGCCACCCCGAGGTGGCCACGTCGATCGTATCGATGAAGCTGGAGAACGCGCCGCCGAGCCCGGCGGCGTCATCGTCCATGGACGCGGAGCGGTCGATCGCGAAGAGCACGTCCACCGGGGGGTCGGTGGGGGTGACGAACACGTCGGTGCCGCGATCGGCGTCGAGGCCCTCGCCCGACTGGCTGGCCGTGACGACGCCCCGAGGGTCGTTCGACGTGACGGAGAGGAGGCTGGACACGGTGCCTGGCGCGGCGGGGGCGAAGGTGACGCTGGCGGTCTCGTAGGCGTAGGGCGCGAGCGTCCACGGGAGGGGCGTGCCGTAGGCGAGCGTGAGGCCCTCGGCGTCGAAGTCGAGGGCGTCCACCACGAGGTCCACGTTGCCGACGTTCTGGAAGGTGAGGGCTACATCGTCGGTGCAGCCGAGGGGCAACACGCCGAAGTCCCACGACTCGGGCGAGATGGCGAGGCTGGGGACGCGGCCGTCGCCGAGGAGGTCGACGAGGACCTCGGGCGCGTCGGGGTCGTCGGAGGTGACCGTCGCCTGTGCGGTAAGTTCGCCGGGGGTGAGCGGCGCGAAGACGACGCTGATCTCGCGCGACTCGCCGGGGAGCAGATCGAAGCTGGCGCCGCCGTCCGGCAGGGTGAACGAGCCGTCACCGGAGAGCGTCACGCCCTCCACGCGGAGCGAGGCCTCACCGACGCTCGTGACGGTGAAGGGGAGGGACGTGGCATCGCCGCTCGTGACGCCCCAGAAGTCGAGGCGGGTGGGCGAGACGGAGATGCCCGGCAACGCGTCGACGGGGGCCTTCGTCAGGGCGCTGAGGCCGGTGTCGGAGCAGCCGAGGAGGAGGAGCGTCATCATCGGGTCACACGGTACCCGATGGACGGGGCGAGGGTGGGGAGGAGCAGGGATCCGGTGAGATCGCCGGTCTCCGGGACCACGCAGAGGGTGACGTGCCCCTCGAGCTGACCGGGGCCGAGCCGCCCCGCGAGGCCCGCCGACACGAACCCGCCGCCCGCCACGCGCGCCTCAGTGGTCTCGGGGAAGGCGGCGTCGCCCGACGCGCCCCCGACGGTGATCGACGCGATGTCGAGGAGGGGCCCCGCCGCGAATTCGGGGGAGAGGCGCTCGCGCCAGGGGAGGAGGCGCACGCGGAGCCCGGGGGCGACGGTGGTGGAGCGACGGGCGAGGGTCCAGGTGTAGCCGTCGGGGAAGGCGGGATCCTCCGCGGTGCCG
Source organism: uncultured Pseudomonadota bacterium (assembly GCA_903959175.1). GTDB lineage: Bacteria > Myxococcota_A > UBA796 > UBA796 > SXON01 > CAJBVW01. The sequence goes on along the minus strand of CAJBVW010000135.1, from coordinate 1,119 downwards.
GTGGCGTGGGCCTCGGTGTAGGAGACGGAGAGGAAGGGCTGGAAGCGCCCGTCGGGCCCGATCAGCCCGCCGGCCTCGATGGAGGGGGTCACGCCGGGGCCGAGCGCGGCGAGGGCGAAGCTCGCGCCCACGTGGGCGCCCACGTAGAGACGCGGCACGGGCACCGGAGCGGTCGCGATGTTGGCGACCGGGAGCGGTACGGCGGGGAGGGGGAGCTCGTCCTCGTCGGGCTCGTCGGGCTCGTCGGGCTCGGCGGGGGCCGGGCCGGGCTCCTGCGCGAGCGCCGGCGCGCCCGTCAGGAGGAGCAGGAGCAGGGCGCTACCAGTTCGTGACATCGGTGCTCCGCGACGCGCCTTCGGTGTCCGTCTCGCCGCCGATCACGAAGATGACCGCGGATTCCTGGGCGGAGCCGGCCAGTCGGCGGGCCACCGCGAGCGACGTCCCGAGGCTGTTCCAGTTGCGCACCTCCGGCAGCGGCTCGATGCCGAGCTCGGCCGACACGCCGGATTGGCTGGGGTCGCCGTTGCTCCCGCCGAAGCCATAGAGGAAGTCGCTCGCCGAGGCCACCGCGAAGCCCGACCGCGCCGGGCTCATCGAGTCGATCTCGCCCCATCCGACGAGGGCCCCGCCCGCGCCGACTTGCCCGGCGTCGACCGTGCCCACGGTGCGGGAGCCCGTCTCGCCGCCGCCGAAGTAGAGCCAGGTCTCGTCGGCCTCCACGACCGAGTGCCGGCTCGCGTCCACCGTCCAGGCGCCGCACGCCCACCGCGGGTCGGAGAGGGTCACGCCGGCGTCGCGCCAGGCACCCGCGCGGTGCTCGCCGTCGCGCACGACGGTCACGTCGAGGACCTCCACGGTGTCGAGCGCGGAGCCGTCCGGCGCGCGGCCGCCCGCCGCGTAGAGGTAGACGATCTCGGGGTCCGGGATGGGGTCCGGCGCGACGGCGACGCACGGCGACTCGCGCGCGTCGAGGAGCACGGGGAGGGAGGCCCACTCGCCCAGCGCGCCCTCGGGGAGCGGGGTGCGGGTGGTGTCCGCCGCGGCGCCCTCGTCCCGGAAGGAGGGGAGCGTCGTGTCGCCGATCCACGCGAGGTCGCCGTCGGTGTCGGCGGCGAGGCT
>CAJBVW010000134.1 GCA_903959175.1 uncultured Pseudomonadota bacterium | reverse complement strand
TCGCGCCGCCGCCGGCCCCGCCCGCCCCCGAGGCCGCCGCGCCGCCCGCCTTCGAGGGCCGCGTGGGCCTCGCGGGGGAGGTCCGGCCGTGGTCGGTGCCGACGGCGCTCGTCTGGGGCGAGGTCCAGCTCGTCGGATCGAGCCCGATCCGCCCGGCCATCGGCGGCTCGCTCACCGCCCCGGCGGGCATCCCCCTCATCACGGACGACGTGCACTACTGGTCCGGCGAGGTCTGGGTCGGCGCGTGGTACGCCGCGGACGCCCCCGTCCGGTTCGACCTGGGCGTCACGCTCGGCGCGGCGGCGCGCACGTTCCTCAAGGACGACCTCGCGATGGGCGTGGCCTGGATCCCCGTCTTCTCGACCCGGGTCGAGGCGCCGCTGCGCGTGGCGCCGTGGCTCGTCGTCGAGCCCGGCGTGCACCTCCTCGTCGACACCCGCGAGGTCGATCTACGATCCGACGAGGACGGCACGTTCCGCTTCGGCGACTGGAGCGGGCGCGTGTCGGTCGCGTTCCGGGCGTCCTCCAGAAAGTCCACGAAACCCTGATCCATTCGCGCGCGTGACGGCATGAGAGGAACGATGGACGCCCGCCCCCGCACCCCGACCCTGACCGCGATCCGCGGCGGCTCCGACGAGCGCGATCGGCTGTTGGACGCGTGGCTGCCGGCGGTGGTCCGCTGGTGCGCGCACCTCGGCGGCCCCGGGGTCGACGCGGAGGACGCCGCGCACGACGTGTTCATCGTCGCCTTGCGCCGGTTGGACCGCCTCTACGACCCCTCCCAGACCGCCGCGTGGCTCTTCGGGATCACGCGCCGCGTGCTCGCGCAGCACCGGCGGCGCGCGTGGGTGCGGCGCTGGGTGCCGGGGCTCACCATCGACAGCCCGGACCCCGCGCGCGGCCCCGCTGCCCAGATGGTGGGCAGCGAGACCTCCGAGCGCGTGCGGGCCGTGCTCGCGCAGCTCCCGGTGGCGGAGCGGCAGGTGCTGCTGTTGTGCCTGGTGGAAGAACGTTCGGATCGCGAGGTCGCCGAGATGCTCGAGATCCCGCATGGCACGGTGAAGAGCCGGATGCGTCGCGCTCGCGCGCGCTTCCTGGAGATCGCGGCCCGCTCTGGGCTGGACGGGGAGGACGCATGATCGAGGATCGTGAGCACCAGGACGACATGCGCGCTGCGCGCCTCCTGGCGAGCCTGCCGGACGCCACGCCGGCGGCCGTGCACCGCGTTCGGACCCGCGTCCTGAAGGGGCCCGTGACCGCGCACCTCCCGGTCGTGCGGGGCCTGCGCCTCGTCGGCGTGGGCGCGTTCGCCGGCGCGCTCGCCGCCGCGGCCCTGTTCGCCGTGCGCACCGACATCGAGCGGTCCCAGATCGTCGTGCCCGTGCCCGTCGCCTTCACGCTCGACGCCACCCAGGGCTGGGCGATCGACGGCTCCATCCCCAACGTCGCGCTCAGCTACACCGGCAGCGGCACCGTCGGCGGCACGTCCGACGCCCCGCGCATCACCTGGGACAGCGGCCTGCTCAACGTCGAGGTCACCTCGGACAAGGGCGTCCGCCTCGCGGTGACCACCAAGGAGGCCGAGGTGCGCGTCATCGGCACCGGCTTCAGCGTCACGCGCGACGCCCTCGGCACCCGCGTGGACGTGCGCCACGGCCACGTCGAGGTCGACTGCGGCGACGAGGCCACCCGCGCCCTCACCGCCGGCGCCGGCGTGACCTGCCTGCCCCGCTCCGCCGCCGGGCTCCTCGGCCGCGCGCGGGCCCTCCAGGCCGCCAACGCCCCCGCGGCCGACGCGCTGGAGGCCCTCGACCGCGGCCTCGCCGTCGTCGGCCCGCAGCCCGCCGTGCGCGACGAGCTCAACGCCCGCCGCGTCAGCGCGCTCTACGCCCTCGCCCGCCACGGCGACGCGATCGACGCCGCGCGCGCCTACGTCTCCGCCGGCGGCGGCACCCGCCAGGCCGAGATGGTGCAGATCGCCGCGGCCTCCGCGCAGGCGCTCGGGGGCTGCGGCACCGCCGCCCCGTGGCTGCTCGAGGCCGGCGCCATCGCCGTCGAGGCCTGCCGGTAGCTCGGCTGGCCCGCGCCGCGCGAGGCCGCTGGAAGGCGACGGCGCTTCGCCGGCGGTCCCGACGGCGTCCGCGCCGGCGGACCGAGGCGCGCGCGCCGAGCCTGCAAGGGGCCGACCCCGGGCGTCCGCGCCCGGGGACGCGCCCACCCGGTGTCAGGGAGCCAGGATCTGCCGCGCGAGGTGCAGCGCGTGCGGCTGGAGCTGCGCGGTGAGCACGGTGAGCTCGCGATCGAGGCGGCGCTCGGCCCCGCTCGCCCACGCGCCGGGCCCGTTGTCGCGCACGCTCGCGGAGGCCCAGATAGCCTGCCAGGTGAGCGCGGAGACGGCGGCGTGCGCGAGGCCCGTGAGGTGGTCGCGCAGGACGGGCCAGCGCGTGGTGGTGGGGGCGCGATCCGCGGCGGCGACGGCCGCGTGGAAGCCGGAGCGCCCGAGCGCGACCTCGAGGGCGCCCGGCAGCAGGCGCTCGGAGAGGGTGACGCCCTCCTCGCCGATGTCCTCGCGCGGTGGGCGGCTGCGCTGCCACGCGGCGTTGCACGCGATCATGCGCGCGGCGAGCACGGCGTGGACCGCACGGTCGACGGCGAAGCGGCCCTTGCGGGAGTCGGACTCGACGAGGAGCGCCGGGACGGCGCGGAGGCCGGCGAGCGCGGTGGGATCGGCGTCCGCGAGCTCGAGCCACGCGGGGGCGCAGGTGCGGACGAGCCAGTCCGCGGCGGCCGACGCCTTGTGGGCGCCGGTGCCCGCGTTCGGATGCGTGCCGACGAGGCGCGCGCGCAGCGGGGCCACGATGCGGCGGCGCTCGCCGTCGGCGAGGTGCGACTCCCAGGTGGTCACGAACGCCGAGGCGACGGGGCAGGGGATGCGGGTTCGCTGCGCGAGGTGCATTGGACTCCCACACCCACCATGCCGACACCCCGCCGAATGGATCCCTCCGAATGGGGGGCGGGGAGGTCCGGCCAGGCCTCGCCGCGGAGTACGACCTGTTCGACGCGGCGCCGGCCGTCCGTCGGCGCGGGATCCCGCCCGGCGAACGACATCATCTCGTCCACGCTGCGCGTACCGCGGCCGGGTCCGCGGGTACACTCGCCTGTAAACGGTCCTTTCGAGGTGGCCTTGCTTGCGGCGTCGCGTCGAATCCGGTAAGCCGCGGCGGGGGAGGCTGCGTGGGCGCTCAGGGGCACAGCCAGTCGACGCCGACTACCGGCCCCGCCGTTGCGCCCCCCGCGGTGGCGACCGGCGGTCGTGACCGTCGGCAGGATCGCGTCGGCAACGCCGGGGTGCAGGCACAGCTGTCCGCCGTCGTGACCGGCTCCTGCACGCCCGAGGAGGCGCACCCCCCCACGCCGGTGCCCGCCCTCGGCGCGCTCACCTACTACGCCGACCCCGCCGCGTTCGACCAGCTCGAGAAGAACGACGCCGCGTTCACCTCCTTCTGCTACGGCACCCACGCGGACGCCTACTGGAACGCCGGCCTCGGCGATCTCGGCCTCTTCGACCTCGCGCGCATCGGCCTGACCCCCGACATGCGCGACCTGCTCGCCTACGACGGCCTCGTCCAGGTGGCCGACATCGGCTCGCGCCTGCTCGGCACCTGGGGAGAGGCCGGGCTCGACTACGTCGCGGGAGAGGGCACCACGGAGGACCTCGTGAGCGCCGCCTACGAGGGCTACGCCGTGGTCGGCGCAGGGATCGACGAGGCCTTCGGCGAGGGCACCGCCGCCTCGCTCGAGGCCTCCGCGCGGGACCTCGGCGCCGAGGCCGGAGAGCTCGCCCACGGCGCCTACGACGTCGCGTCCGAGGCCGTCGGCGAGGGCGTCGCCCGGGTCGACGGGGTGATGGGCGAGGGGTGGACAGAGCAGACGGCCGACGGCGCGCGGGAGGCCGCGGGCGAGGGCGTCGACTGGGCGGAGGGGCAGTACGAGTCCGGCAAGGCGTGGGCACAGGAAACCTGGGATGACCTCTTCTGAGCCCGGCCGCGCGTGGCGCGGCGGATCGTACGTGCCGGCCGACTTCGTGCCCGAGGCCGTCGTCGCCGAGCCGGACGGCGCCGGGTGGCTCCACGGGTGGCGCGGCGGCCCGGCGGTCGAGCTTCGCACGGGGGTGATCCTCCGGGTCACCGCGGCCGGCGTCGTCACCGAGGAATGGTCGAGCCCCGGGTGGATCCGCGCCGGCGATCGGCGGGGGCACGTCGGCTTCGCCGTGTGGGCGCGGCCCGGCCCGGTGTTCACGCTGCTGCGGGCGGCGAGCGACGGCGCCTGGTCCGAGATCGGGCCCATCCCCGCGGCGAGCGTGACGCAGGTGCGCGCCGTGGGCCCGGACGAGGCGTGGATGCTCGGCGCGAAGGGCCTCGTGGTCTGGGCCGGCGGCGCGTTCCGTTCGGTCGAGCCGCCCGCGCCGATCGACGTGACGCGCGATCGCGTGTTCACCGTTGCAAACACGCTGACGCTCGCGACGCCTACGGGCCTGCACCTCGCGCGGGACGGCGGGCGTCGCTGGGGCCACCGCGCGGTGGACGGGCACGTGCGCGCCCTCGCCTTCCCCTACTGCGTGGCCGATCGCGGGGGGCGCCTCTGCTTCGGCAAGCTCGACGCGGCCTTCGTCGACTGGGTCGGCACCGTGGAGGGTGAGGGCGATCCGGTCGCCTTCTCCTGGGCCGGCGGCGCGATGCAGCTCGCCCTCGCCCCGCGCGATCCGGCCCGCCACCCCGGCCTCCTCCTCGTCGCCTCCGCGCCGGGCGGTGGCTTCACCACGAGCCTCCTCCGCGTGCCGCCCACCGAGGGGTGGATCGGCCTCGCCGGCGCGGGGGGCGCGCTCGCCCTCGCCGCGGATCGCCGCCTCCTGCAGTCGGGGCCGACGTGATGAGCCTCCTCGCGCTCCTCGGCTGTGCGCCCGCCACGCCCCGCCCGCGCCTCCCCTCGCTGCCGCCGTCCTTCACCGCCACCGAGGTCGTAGCGGAGTCCGTCGTCACCGTCTTCGGCTTCGACGGTGGCCCGTTCGTGCTGCTCCCCGAGCGCAGGCTCGCGGCGTGGCGCGTCGAGGGGGCCGAGGCCCGCGCGGTCGGCCCGAGCGGCGCCGGCTGGTACCGAGCGGCCGCGCAGGGCCCGGACGAGCTCTGGGCCGTCACCGCCACGCTCGCGCCGGAAGGGCAGGGGAGCCTCTACCGGCTCCACGTCGAGCGCGCGGGTGCCTGGGAGGACCGCGGCCCCATCCCCGCCACCAGCCTCACCGGCCTCGCGGTGGAGGGCGGCGGCGTCGGTTGGGTCGTCGGGGTGCGCCAGCTCTTCCACACGGTGGACGGCGGCGCGTCCTGGCAGGCCGTGCCCGACGCCCTCGCCCCCGGAGACGTGCCCGAGACCATCGGCGTCTCCGGCCCCGGCGGGCTCCTCGTCGGCGGGTCCGCCCTCCGCGCCACGACCGACGGCGGCGCCACCTGGGCCACGCCGCTCCCCGCGCCGGTCGTCGCGACGGACGGGCGTTGGATCGTCTCCGGCACCTCCGATCGCCCGCGCGTGGGCGAGCTCGTCGACGGCGCCGTGCGCTGGACAGGGGAGCTCCCCGCGGGCTGGCTCGCCGATCGTGTGTGCGCCGGCGGCGGCGCGGAGGGCGTCGTGCGGGTGCGCGCCAACAAGGTGGGCACCAGCCAGCTCGCCGTGTTCGAGAGCCGGGACGGCGGGCGCACCTTCGCGCGGCAGCGCATCTCAGGCGCGTCGGACCCCGCCTGGGTCGGCCTCGGCGAGGGCGTCGTGGCGATGGACGTCGAGCGTCGCCTGCGCGCGTATTAGGTCCTCGGTCGGAGGGCGGATGTTCGCGCTGATCGGCGGAGGGGTCATCACCGCGGCGACGATGGCGCGGGTCTACCGCGGCGGCACGGCCGCAAACGATCATGCCGTCGCGCTGCTCGTCGCCGGGTGTATCGCGATCTACCCGCTGCTCTGGTGGGGCGCGATGGGCGTCGGCGTCAGCGGGCCCGCCGCCGTGGCCCTCGGCGTCGCCCTCTCCGTGGGCGCCGTGAGCATCTACGGCCTCTTCCACGTCCTCGACCGCCGCCGCGACGCCGGCCGCCTCATGTTCCTCGCGCGGCTCTCCCAACCGGCGCTCGCCTTCTCGCTCTGGTGCGGCCTCCTGCTGATCCTGCGCGGCCCCGTCGCCGTTTTCACCGGCGCGCCGCTCCTCTGGCCCGGCCCGCTGCTCCTCCTGCCCCTCGGCTTGTCCCTCTGGGGCTGGGCGTGGACTTGGCTCGGCCACCGTGTCCGCGAGCACGTCGTGCCGGTCGCCGGCCTGCCGCGCCCGGTGCGGATCGTGCAGCTCTCCGACCTGCACGTCAGCCCGATCATGCGCGCGTCGGACCTCTACGCCCTCGTCGACCGTGTCAACGCGCTGGCGCCTGACCTCGTCGTCGTCACCGGCGACCACGTGATGCCCTTCTCCGAGGACGAGCACGCCTTCCTCATCGACGGCCTCGCCCGCCTCCGCGCGCCCACCTTCGCATGCAACGGCAACCACGACCTCCCCGTCGCCGCCCGCCTCCGCGACGAGCTCGCCGCGGTCGGCGTGCCCGTCCTCATCGACGAGGCCCGCACCGTCACCCTCGGCCCCCCCGAAACCCCCGTCACCGTCGAGCTCGCCGGGGTCGAGTTCCACTGGCGCGACGCCCGCGCCCACCTCCTCGCCGCCGTCGCCGCCCTCCCCGTGCCCGACGCCCACGCCCGCGTGCTCCTCGCCCACGACCCGCGCCTGTTCGCGTGGGTGCCCGACGGCCGCTTCCACCTCGTCCTCTCCGGGCACACGCACGGCGGGCAGGTCGGCACCGACATGTTCGGCGTTCCCTGGTCGATCCTGCGGCCCTTCGGCGTCTACGACCAGGGCCGGTGGGACCGCGGCGGCACGCGCCTGTGGGTCCACCGCGGCAACTGGCACACGGGGCTCCCGCCGCGGATGGGGATCGCGGGGGAGATCGTGGTGCATCGGTTGGTGGCGGCTGCGGCGGGATCGTGACCCAGGGGCCCGTCGCGGCTGCGGCGGCGCCCGCCCGCCGCGCGGATTAGTCCGGCGGCATGGACTCGCCCTGGCTGATGACCGCGGTCAAGTGCATCGGCCTCACGCTGATGCTCCTGAACATCGCCATCCACGGCACGGTCGCGCTGTTCATCGGCGGCCCGTTCGGCCTCGGCGTGTACCTCGTGGGGGTCCTGGGGCTGTGGACAGCGGGGTGGCTCACGCTCAGGCGCGGGTACGCGGAGAAGGCGGGGGAGTAGGCGGGTAGTTTGGCGGTTTCCTCCACCGACTGCTGCCCAGCTACTGCGGGATCGTGACCCAGGCGCCCGTCGCGTCCACCGTCTGACCGACCGAGCGGAGCGCCGCGGCGGTCTCCTCCCAGCGCGCGGCGGTCATCGCGCCGACTCCGTCCGTTCCGCCGACGAAGGGCTTCTGCCGCTCCACGATGCACCCCATGCGGTCCGCCGGGAGGTTGGGGTTCAGCTTCGTGATCTCGGCGTTGGCCCGCGTGGGATCGGCCAGGTAGGCGTTCCAGCCGGCGAGGCTCGCGTCCCGGAAGGCCTTGACCCACGCCTCGTCCTTGTCGGCGCCGCGCACGACGGCGAGGGACGCGTAGGGGTTCCAGCCCGCGTCCCGGCCCGGCAGGAACGTGATCGTGAGGCCCTGCCCCTCTGCCACACACGGCTCGCTGGTGATGAACGCCTGTTGCACGAGCGTTGGGTCTGCCGCGAAGGGGCCGATCGAGCCGGTGGTCGGCACGGGCTCGACCTTGCCCTCCCAACCGAACGTGCCCCAGAGGAACTGCTGGAACGGCGATCCCGCCTCGATGGCGACCCGCCGCGCCTCGGGGCCGGCGCCCTTCACGTCCTCGAACTTCGTGATGCCAGACCCGGCGTGGACCATGAGCCCGACCGGTGTGTCCTGGAAGCCGGGGAACACCGCGACGGCGTCGAGCCCGCGCGCGCGTCGGATGAGGAGGTCGTCCCCACCGGAGATGGCGACGTCGGCCTTCCCGGAGGCGAGCAGCTCGAGCACGGGGGCGCCAGGGCCGCCGGGGAGGATCGTCACGTCCAGGCCCGCGGCGGTGTACGCGCCGGAGAGCGCGGCCTCGTAGAAGCCGCCGAACTCGGGCTCCGGGTACCAGTTCAACGCGACGGTGAGGGCCTTGGTGGCGGGCGCGGCCCCGGCGGCGGCGCCGGTGGCGGCGGGCGTCTCGGAGGGGCCGGAGCAGGCGAGGGCGAGGAGGAGCAGCATCG
>CAJBVW010000133.1 GCA_903959175.1 uncultured Pseudomonadota bacterium | reverse complement strand
CGTCGCGTGCGCCCGGGACATGCGCCCCCTCGGCGAAGACGCCGAGGGGGACGGCGCCAAGATTGCCCCGCGCGCGGACGCGCGGGAGGCGCCTCGCACGTCAGCAGTCGTCTTCGCGTTCTGGGACAGGGCAACATTCGCTTTATGGGCTTATCGTCCTTTCGATCTGGGAGCTCGCACATGTCAACGCTCGCGACGTCCGCGCATCCCGACAACGCGGGGTCCGCGGAACGGTGTCGAGGTCCGGTGCGACTTGGGCGGCGTGCAGACTCTCCATGAACCAGGACACCCCCAGCCGAAACCAACAATGTGCCCTGGTCAGGTCGTGCCGGTGCTCGTCCGGCGGGCGTCCGCAAGAACGGTCTCCAGGCGAAGTCCTGGCACGCGTTGATGATGGCGCACATTGCCCGTCACCAAGGCCAGACCGTGCCGTACGGCCGTCGCAGCGATCTGCACGTCGGCGTCTCCCGGTGAAACGCCCCGGGACTCGAGGTCCGCCTGAAGCTTCCCGAAGACGCGGGCGGTGCCGACGTCAAACGGAAGCACCGTCAACGCGGGAAGCACCCACGTCTCGATCCGCTCAAGAAGCGCCTCCCGCCTCTCCGACCGGTACGCCCCCTGAAACATCTCGCCGATGCTCACCGCGCTTGCGAACTGCTCCTCCCGCGGAATGCCTCGCAGCCACGCAAGGTAGACCGCGTTCGGCTGCCGCCGCATCACCTCCGAGAGCGCGTCCGTATCGAACAGGTAGGCCATCGCCTATTCCTTCAACGCGAGCCGCGCCTTTCGGTTCCGGCGATGCGCAATCGCATCAAGTTCGTCGACGAAGTCCTGCGCGTCGTCGAACCGGCCCGCGATTGAGGCCAGGCCCCCGTCCGGCCCAGAAGCCCGAAGGCGTTCGAGCGTCTCCAAGTCCTCCACCGGCACGATCGCCACGACCGCCCGACCGTGGCGCGTCACCAAGACCGGCGCGCCATCCTCTGCCTCGCGCACGCACTCCGAGAAGTGCGCCTTCGCGTCTGCAACCGACATGGACCGCGCCATCCGCACCTCGCACGATCCAGTATAGTCATTACGACCTATATGAGCAAGGGCCGTGCAGCCGTAGCCGCACCTCCGCGGTCGTCGCTCTACCGCCTCAAGCCCCTGGCGGCGCCCGCCTCCGTGGCACTCTCAAGGGCCAGCGCCATCGATGGTGCCGACGCTGGCCCACGCCGCCGCGGTGGGCCCGTCCCCGCGGAGCGCAGGGACCGTTCGCTCCACCCCCGACGTATTCGATTCGGGCTGTGCGCACCCGCGCGCGCCGCCTCGACACCGTCGCGACCGTGGGAAGTCGCAGTGCTAACATTCCAGCCAAGCGAACGTCGCCCCGTCCCAGAACTGGCCGACGTGCTGCTCAGTTCGGGCGAAGACGCCGGAACTGGCCCGGGCGCACGTACACCTTCGCCGCTATCGGCCTCGTCGCGTGCGCCCGGAACATGCGCCCCCTCGGCGAAGACGCCGAGGGGGACGGCGGCCAAGATGCCCGCGCGGGGACGCGCGGAGGCCCCCTGCCCACGTCAGCAGTCGTCATCGCGTTCTCCGCCAGTACGCCACCTCGTTCGCCAGTTTTCGAGGAGCGAGCACAGAAGAGTGCGGGCCATCCCGGGTGCGCCCACCTCCTGCGTCCCCGAGCAAGCGTACCGGCGTAGAACGCGTGCGCCTCGCCGCCATCCGCGCGCGTTGCGGTGCTCCCTCCTCCGCTCCCCCCCGCGCGCGGACAGCGGCGGGCGGTGGGCCCCCCCCTTCGTCGGGGGCTTCGGGAGCCACGAGCTCTTGGTCGTGCCGTCGTCGACGGGCTCTGAAACGTCGATGACGTCGCGGTCCTCGACTCGAGGCCGGGCCGACGCGTCGAGATGCCGCGGTGCTCGCTCACTTGGCTTTACGGTTTTGAGTTGGGTCGTGCGGCGGCCGCATGGGCGCGTACCCTTGGCCCTCCCCCGCGCACCGACGGCGAACGGTGCGTGCCGTCGGACGCTCCGGGGTAGAACCGGCGCGGCGGCATCACGGCAAGGAGCCCCCTCTCCTCGCGCCGCTCCCACCCGCTCCGCGCCCGACCACGCGCTCCTCCTTCCCGCCGGGCGCGTGCCGCGACCAGCGATGACACCGGCGCCGGGGCGAGCGCACGCCGTCCGTCGGCATCACAGAATCGTTTGAATCATAGAACTTCTCGTCTCGTTGTCTCATCCGCCTTGACAGGTTCCGGGCCGCCTACGCCTCGGGCTCCTCGAGCACCCCGTCACACCCGATGAGCCGGAGCTCCGGCACCTCGCGGAAGCGCTGGGCCATCACCCGGATCGCCTCGGGGTTGGCGTCCACCAGCACGGCGTCGCGCCCGTGGGCCACCGCCGACTCACCGAAGGTGCCGCTCCCCGCGAAGAAGTCGAGCAGCTTGTCCCCCGGGCGCGAGTGCACGCGCACGATGCGGTCGATGACGCTCCGCGGCTTCTGGGTCGGGTACCCGGTCTTCTCCTTGCCGCTGGGGCTCACGATCGTGTTCCACCACACGTCGGTGGGCGTCTTGCCACGCTCCGCCTTCTCCGGCCCCACCAACGTCGGCGCCATGTAGGGGATGCGGTCGATCGCGTCGTAGTCGAAGGTGTACGCGTGAGCGTCCATCGCGTACCACAGGATCGTGTCATGTTTGGGCGACCACCGCGACCGCGACCGCCCCCCGTAGTCGTAGGACCAGATGATCTCGTTCATGAAGTTGTCCCGCCCGAAGATCTGGTCGAGCAGGACCTTGCAGTAGTGGACCTCGCGGTAGTCGATGTGGAAGAACAGGCTCCCGGTCGGCGTCAGCAGCCGCCGCGCCTCGAGCAGCCGCGGCTCGATGAAGTCGTAGAACTCCGGAAACTTGTCCTCGAAGCTGCGGGTCCCGACCTTGATCGTCCGGTACCGCTGCCCCTTGTACCCCGAGCGGTCTCCCTCTGCGTCCCGCTCGACCCGGATCGTGTCACGCGCCTGGGTGCGGCCCGTGTTGAAGGGCGGGTCGATGTAGATGAGGTCGAACGTGCCGGACGGGAAGCCCGCCAGCACGTCCAGGTTGTCACCGAAGTAGACGTCGAGCATCAGAACGTGACGTACCAATAGTACCCGGAGCGCCCCGGGTAGTAGGTCGAGGCGCTCCACGTCGTCAGGACGCTGCCATCCAATTGGGAGAACAGCCGCTGCTCGCCCCAGTAGTTCACGAGGAAGTCGCCGTTCTCGTCGACCGCGAGGGTCCAGGTGACCGAGGGCGCCACGTCGATGGTGATGAACGAGAGCTCGTCGCCGGTGGACTTGTCGAAGTGGACGATGTTCCCGCTGTAGTCGATGCCAAACAGCTCCTGGGAGGCGTCCATCGCGACCGCGGAGATGAGGCCGGAGTAGCTGTTCAGCATCGTGGCGTCGCTACCCGGGCTGTACACGACCACGCCGCAGCTGGACGCGGCGTAGAGCCGCCCGTCCGTGTCGATCGCCATCGCGCTGTTGCCGAAGTACGGCTTGCAGGCCGACGCGCCGAGCGAGGCGTAGAGGGAGGTCCCGCCGGTGGCCACGTCCATCGCGTAGATGTTTCCGTTGGCGTAGTCACCCACGTAGTACACGTCCCCCATCACGACGCCGCCGCCGATCTGGCCGAGGGTGAAGGTCCCGACGAGGGTGGAGGTGTCGTCGAAGGGCTCGGCCTGCACGTACACGCGCCCGGCGAGGTCGTTGTAGTAGAAGAGGGTCAGATCCTCGTTCCAGGTGACACCCTCCGGACCGCTGGCGGCATCGTTGGATCCGTACCAGTCGCCGCTGCCGAGGATGCCGAAGCCGGCGTCGTTGTAGAGGGCGTAGTAGTACTCGCCGTCCTTGTCGACGCGGTGCCCGCCGAAGCCGCCGGACGGACAGGTGTCAGCGTCGAGGGTGCCGTCGCAATCGTCGTCCACGCCGTTGCACGCCTCGGTGGCGAGCGGGTTCACGCTGTCGAGCGTGTCGTCACAGTCCCCGGCCTCCGCGATGTAGCCCTCCGGCGCATCGCACGCGTCCACGCTGGCGGAGGGGTCTCCGAAGCCGTCAGCGTCCGCGTCGACGTACCAGGCGGCCGCGCCGGTCGCGCCCTCGCCGTCCACCACGCCGTCGCAGTCGTTGTCGATGCCGTCACACAGCTCGGGCAGGGAGGGGGCGCGCGCCGGGTCGGCGTCGTCGCAGTCGTCGGCCCGCTCGTGGCCGTCGGCGTCGAGGTCGTCGTCGGGGGTGGCGGGGTCGCAGTCGTTGTCCAGGCGGTCGTACGCCACCTCCGCCCCACCGAGCGCGGCGTCCGCGTCGTCGCAGTCGCTCGCCTGGGCGAGGCCGTCCCCGTCGAGGTCGTCGTCCGGGGTGGCCGGATCGCAGTCGTTGTCGACGCCGTCGTACGGGACCTCCGCGTCGCCGCAGTCGTCGATGACGGCGGTGTCCTCGGCTTCCTCCTCCTTGTTGTTGCTCACGAGGCCAACGTCGATACAGCCCGGCAAGAGGGCGGCGGTCAGGAGGAGGCGTGTCGCAGAGAGGCGCAAGGGGGCTCCGGTCTTGCCGCCAGTGTACCCGCCCTCCGCGAAAACGGGGCAGCGCGCCGTTCGAACCGCCCCTACACGAACAGCCGCGCCGCGAACGCCTCGACGGGGCCGAGGGCGCGGAACATCCACGTCGCCTGCGCATGGACCGCGCTCAACACGAGGCTCGGCACCGCCACGAGGCCCACGGCCGCGATGTCCCCGGTCGGCATCGAGAGCACGACCGGCACACCGAAGAGCGTGAGAAACAGGGCGACGTAGTCCACGCGGGCTCACGGCCCCGGGAGGGTAGCCCGCCGGTCGCGAGGCCCGCGCCGTCCCTCGGCGTTCGCCCCCCCACCTCACCGGCCGGATAGCTTGGCGGGATGCAACGCCTCCGCCGCCTCCGCCGCACCGAGTCCCTCCTCCGCCTCTTCACCGAGACCGACGTCCCCGCCCGCGCGCTCGTGCCGGCCTACTTCGTCGTCGACGGCGCCGGCATCCGCCGCGAGGTCCCGGAGGACGGCGGCATGTGGCAGCTCTCCGTCGACCAGGTCGCCATCGAGGCCGCCCGTGCCCGCGAAGGCGGCGCCGAGGCCCTCATGCTCTTCGGCGTCCCCCCGGAGAAGGGCCTCCACCACGCGGCCGATCCCAACGGGCTCGTCGCCCGCGCCGCCGCCTCGCTCAAGGGCTCCGGCATCACCGTCATGGCGGACGTGTGCCTCTGCTCCTACACGCCCGACGGCCACTGCGGCATCTGGCGGGACGGCATGGTCCAGAACGACGAGTCGGTGGCCCACCTCGCGAAGATGGCGGTCATGCTGGCGGACGCCGGCGTCGACGTCGTCTCTCCCTCCGACATGATGGACGGCCGCGTCGCGACCATCCGCAAGGCCCTGGACGACGCCGGGCACCCCTACACCCTGCTCATGTCCTACGCCGCCAAGATGGCCTCGGCGTTCTACGGCCCCTTCCGCGTCGCCGCCGAGAGCGCGCCCCAGCACGGGGACCGCCGCGGCTACCAGATGAACCCGGCCAACCGCCGCGAGGCCATGCGCGAGATCGACGCGGACGTGCACGAGGGCGCCGACCTGCTCATGATCAAGCCGGCGCTCACCAACCTCGACCTCATCGCCGAGACCCGCCGCCGCTACGACCTCCCCATCGTCGCCTACCAGGTGAGCGGGGAGTACGCGATGCTCAAGGAGGCCGGCAAGTCCGGCCGCATCGACTTCCCGCGCGCCGCACGCGAGACCCTCGTGTCCATCAAGCGCGCCGGGGCGGACCTCATCGTCACCTACCTCGGCCCCGAGGTGTGGGACGGGAAGGTCCGCCTCTGACCTACCCTACCAACGCCCGTCCACGCGGTGGATGAAGTCGTAGGGGTAGCCGGGCTCCACCTTCGACGCCGCGTCCAGGCGGGCCAGGATCTCGGCGGGCACGGTCAACGCGTCCGCCGCGAGGTTGGCATCCAACTGTTCGACGTTGCGGGCGCCGATGATGACCGACGTGACGCCCGGCTTCGCCAGGACCCACGCCAGGGCCAACGTCGCCGAGGAGGTGCCGAGCTCGGCCGCGCACGCCGCGAGCTCCTCCACGATCTTCCACTGGTTCTCGCGGTCCAGGCGCGCCATCGTGTCCTTCCACGCGGCGAGGCGGCTCCCGTCGGGCGCGGGCATGTTCTGCCGGTACTTCCCGGAGAGCAGGCCGGACGCCAGCGGGCTCCACGCGATGAAGCCAACGCCGAAGGCGTTGCAGGCCGGGAGCAGCTCGCGCTCGACCTCGCGTGCGGTCAGGTTGTACAGCGCCTGGAGGCAGTCGTAGCGGGTGGTGTTCTTGCGCTCCGCCGCCCAGAGGCTCTCCACGAGGCGGTAACCCGTGTAGTTCGAGCAGCCGGCGTAGAGGATCTTCCCCTCGTCCACGAGCCGATCGAGGGCCTCGAGCGTCTCCTCGATCGGGGTCCGCGCGTCCTGCATGTGGACCTGGTACAGGTCGATATAGTCGGTGTTCAGGCGGCGCAGGCTGCCCTCCACCGCCTGCTTGATGTGCAGGCGCGAGAGCCCCATGTCGTTGGGACCGGTGCCCATCGTGAAGCGGCCCTTCGTCGCGAGCACGACACGGTCACGACGCGGCTTCATCCACCGCCCGACGACCTCTTCGGAGAGGCCGTTCCCGTACACGTCGGCGGTGTCGATGAAGTTGACGCCGGCCTCGAAGGCGCGGTCCATGATCGCGCGGGACGTGTCCTCGTCGCAGCTCACGCCGGCCATGAAGCCGGTGGGCGCGTCCCCGAAGGTCATCGCCCCGAGGCAGATCGGGGAGACACGCAGGCCGGTGCGGCCCATCTGACGGTAGTGCATCGGCGTCCTGGAGAAGGCCCCCAAGCTAACCGGCGGGCGCCCGTCCCCGAGGCCCCTCGTCGAGCCGCTTCCATCGGTCGTAGGCCCGGATTGCGTCCTCCGAAGCCCGATCGTAGTCCTGCTGCGCGGCGTCCTGGCGCGCCTGGGCGTCGCGAAGCTGCTCCGTGAATTCGCTGCGCGCGTACGCCCGGCCGCGGTCGGCGCTCTCCAGCAGGTCCAGCCGCGCCATCTCCAGCTCCGCCGCCCGGAGGCCCACCGTCGCCTCGGCGAGCTTCGTCTGGGCCCGCGCCGCGTCCGCCGAGGCCTCCTGCCAGCGCTCCGCTGCCTCCGCCCGCTCCCGCCGCAGCCGCGCGTCCTGGAGCGCCCCACGCGCCGTCCCGATGCGCCACACGTCCCGGCTCGCCTCCGCCGCGTCGAGGTTGGCCGACGCCACGTCGTACTCGAGGCTCGCCTGCTTCCGTCGCGCCCGCGCCGCCTCGATGCGGGTCTTCACCCGCGTCTCCTCCCCCTCCGCGCCCGCGAGCTGCGTCCGCGCGACGGCCAGCGCGTGCTCCTCGTCCCGCAGCCCCGCGAGCCCCTCGACGCCCAGCGGCGCGAGATCCGCGAGATCGACCGTGTGCGGCACGCCGCCGCGCAGCGCACAACCGAGGATCCACCACGTCCACATCGCCCACCCCCGCTACGAAGGTAGGCGCCCCGCGGCTATCCGGCGCAGCAGCACTTCCCGTAGAGCTGGTACCCGTCGAGGAACGTCGTGCTGCAGTCGTCCACGACGCGGTAGACGGTGAAGCTGTCGCACGTCCCGTCACCGATCATGTAGCCGCTGGTCGTGCCGCCGCTGCACACGTCGCCGCCGCAGGTCTGGCCGATGGACGCGCACGCCTCGTCGCACGTCGTGAGGTCCGGGGCCAGCGTGACGCACTCGTAGCCGTAGCAGGTGCCGTCCGAACACTGGTCGCAGGTGTTGCCGCAGGTGCCGCAGTTCTCGGCGTCGTTGAGGAGGTCGGTGCACACGCCGGCGCACGCCCCCTGGCCGTTGCAGTGCAGGCGCAGGGTGGTCTCGGCGTCGACCGTGTTCGCCGAGCGGTCGAGGAAGTGCGCGACGACGTACCGCTGCTCCTCCGTGTCGAAGTCGATGGAGTTCATCGCCTGGAAGTCCGCCCACGTCACGGCGATCGTCCAGTTCCCGCCGCCCGCGTTCGCGAAGCTCCCGTACTCCGTCCCGCCCGGCGCCAGTAGCACGCCCAACGCGATGTCGTCCGCGCCCTGCGGGTCTGTTATCGCGACGGTGAACGTCACTAACTCGCGCTGGGTCAGCTGCGTCACATCCGCCGTGAAGGACGTGATCGTCGGGAGCGTCAGCTCTACCGAGCTCGTGTCGTCCACCGGGACGTCGGTGTCGGTGTCGGTGTCGACGGGCGCCGTCTCCTCGACGGCCACGCACGCGCCGTCCACCAGCGTGGTGCCCTCGCCACACTTGGTGCCGAGCGAACACGCCAGCGCGGAGAGGAGGCCGAAGGCGAGCGTGACGACAGTGAGGCTGCGCATGAGTCCATCCCGAACGGGCGTGGCCTAACCCGCGGGAAGGCGCGGGCACGCAAGCGTAGGGGGTGAGGCCCAAGCGGCGCGCGTTAGAAGCGGATCATGCCCGACACCCTCCGCCTCCGCCAGCAGGCCGTCCTCGCAGAGCTCGGCCGTATCGACGCCTTCTTCCCCCTGCTGTCCGTGCTGGGGAACCGCTGGGCAGCGACGCGCCCCTTCGAGGGCCACACCGTCGGACTACACCTCCACCTCACGACGCTCACCGCGACCGTCGTGCGCGAGCTCTCCCTCGGCGGCGGGCGCTGGATCTGCTCCGCCGCCAACCCCGCCACGACCGACCCCGGCGTGGTCGCCTTCCTGCGCGACCTCGGCGTCGAGGTCTACTCGGGCAGCGGCATCGAGGACGGCCTGGACGCCACGGTCGAGGCCGATCCCACCCTCTTCGCGGACGTGGGCTTCGCCCTCGGCACCCGCCTGCTCGCCGCGGGCCGCCGCCCCCGCGCCGGCGTCGAGATCACGCGCTCGGGCGTCACCCGCCTCCGCGCGGCCGGCCCCCTCCCCTTCCCAGTGCTCAATATCAACGACGGCAGGTTGAAGCCCGCGATCGAGAACCGCCACGGCGTCGGCGAGGGGCTCTGGCAGTCCTTCACCGCCCTCACCGGCTGCCACCTCGCGGGCCGTCGCGTCCTCGTCATCGGCTACGGCGCGGTCGGCGCGGGCGTCGCGGCCTACGCGCGCTCCGGGGGCGCAAGCGTCGAGGTCGTCGACGTCGACCCCGTCCGCCGCCTGATCGCGCATTACGACGGCTTCCCTACCCCGCCGGCCCGGGACGCCGTCCGCCGCGCCCAGGTCCTCGTGACCGCGGGCGGCGCGCGCCACAGCCTCCCGATGGAGCTGCTGCGCGAGGCCCGTACCGGCGCCGTCCTCATCAACGCGGGCCACGGGGCCGACGAGATCGACGTCGACGGGCTCGCGCGCACCGCGGAGGCCATCGACCAGGTCGGGCCGCGCGTCGTCGGCTACCAGCTCCCCGGCGGCCCGAAGCTCATGGTGCTCGCGGGCGGCAACCCCCTGAACATCGTGATGAACAGCGGGTCGCAGGAGCCCGTGCTCCTCCACTTCGCGGTGCTCGGGCTCGGCCTCGAATGGCTCACCCGCAACGCGCCGCCCCCCGGTGAGGTCGCGCTGCCCCCCGCGCTCGAGGCGACCGCCGCCGAGGTCGCGCTGAGCGTCCTCGGGTAGGTCCTCCGGGCGGCCCGGCGGCGCGGACGCCGCCGTCGGCACCCTGCAGGCGCGGCGCGGGGCGCCTTGGTCGCCCGTGCGGACACGGGCGGACCGTCCGGCGCGGACGCCGGCCGCCTTCCGGTCGCCTGCCGCGCCCAGCGGGGGCCAGTGGGCGACGGGAGCTATGCGCTACGGGCGCCAAGGCCCCGCCGCACGGGATAAGCCCGCGAGGATGACTCCCGACGAAGCCGCCCTCGCCGCCTTCGCAGCGCTCCGCCGCCGCGACTGGGCCGGCGCGATCGAGGCCGCGGACGCCCTGCGCGCGCCGGATCGCCCCGCGCTCGAGGCCCGCGCCGCCGCCTACCGCGCCCAGGCCCTCCGCGAGCTCGGCCGCCTCGACGAGGCCGAGCGATCCGCCGCCGCCGCCGTCCAGCTCGCCAAGCGCGCGGGGGACACCGACGGCGTCACCCAGCTCCGCGGGCTCCACGCCTCGATCCTCGCCGGCCTCGCCGCCACGCGCGCCGCCGCGAAGGAGCGCACCGGGGACGCCATGCTGGCCGAGCTCGCGGATGACGTGCTGCTCGGCGATCTGCTCGGGGGGGAGCGCGCCGCCGTGCTCGTGCGCAAGGCCGGCGCCCTCGCGGACGCCGGGCAGGTCGAGGCCTGCCTCGCCGTCACCGAGCGCGCCGTCACCGAGGCCCGCGCCGCCGGCGCCCCGCGCGAACATGTGCTCGCGCTCCTCTGCGCCGCGCGCGTGTCGCCCGAGCCCGCGGCCTCGATCATGGCCGCCCACCGCGTGGCCGACGCGACGGGGGACATGAACCTCGTGACCGCCGTGGCCCGCGCCGCGCGCGCCGCCGGGGTCGTCCTCCCCGCGCCCGGCTTCGGGTAGCCGATGCGCATCGCGCTCCTCCGCCACGGCATCGCCGAGGACGAGTCCACGACCGACTTCGACCGCGCCCTCACCGAGGCCGGCTGGCTTGAGCTCGAGCGCGTGCTCGACGCGCTGACCCACGCCGGCTGGGCGCCCGGCACCATCCTCCACAGCCCCTACGTGCGCACCACGCAGACGGCCGCCTCCGTCCACGCGCGCTTCCCCCACGTCCCCTGCATCGCGACGGACGCCCTGGCAATCGGCCTCCTCGACCCCATCATGATGGCCGCCTCCCGCCACGTAGACCCGCTCCTCGTCGGGCACGAGCCCACCATGGGCAACCTCTGCGGCCGCCTGCTCGGCGCGCCCACCGGCGCCATCCGCTTCGAGCGCGCCGGCTTCGCGCTCCTTGAGGTCGATCGCCTCCCCGCCACCCGCCCCGCGCGGCTCTTGAGCTTCCTCTCGCCCATGTGGGTCGGCTGAGGCCGAACCGAGGCCGCGGCGATCCCGGGCGGCGGCTGCCGGGTTAGGAGCGCGCGCCGCAGGACCGAGCATGGCCGTCAACCGCGCAGGGATCGTCGACACCTACTTCGCCGCCCAGCTCCGCGCGCTCCCGCCCGCGCCGGGCGGCCTCCGCGCCGACCGCGACGCGCCCGTGCGCGAGGGCACCGCGCTCTCCGCGCGCCGCGCCATCGCGCTCTTCGAGACCCAGGTCGAGAGCCGCCACCTCGACCTCGCGGCGCGCGCGCTCAAGGCGCGGAACGAGTGCTTCTACACGATCGGGTCGAGCGGGCACGAGGGCAACGCCGCCGTCGCCGCCGCGCTCCGCCCGGACGACCCCGCCTTCCTCCACTACCGCTCCGGCGCATTCTTCATCGAGCGCGCGCGGCAGGTCGCCGGCATGACCCCGCTGATGGACATGCTCCTCGGCCTCACCGCCAGCAAGGACGAGCCCATCGCCGGCGGCCGCCACAAGGTCTTCGGGAGCTTCCCCCTCGCCATCCCCCCGCAGACCTCGACCATCGCCTCGCACCTCCCCAAGGCCCTCGGCATAGCGCTGGCGATCGAGCGTGGCAAGCGACTGGGCCTGCTCCCCGCCTCGGACGAACGTATCTCCGTCGCGACGTTTGGTGACGCCTCCGCCAACCACTCCACCGCCACCGGCGCGATCAACGCCGCGGAGTGGCACGCGCACGCCGGCCGGGACTGCCCGGTCCTCTTCGTGTGCGAGGACAACGGCATCGGCATCTCCACGCCGACGCCCGAGGGCTGGATCGCGACCCAGTACGCGGGCCGGCCGAACCTCGGGTACGTCGCCGGAAACGGCCTCGACCTCCCCGACGTGGCCGACGCCGCCGAGGCCGCCGTGCGCTGGGTGCGCGCCCACCGCCGCCCGTGCTTCCTCCACGTCCGCACCGTGCGCTTGCTCGGGCACGCCGGCTCGGACGTCGAGACCACCTACCGCAGCCTCGACGAGATCACCGCGACCGAGGCCCAGGATCCCATCCTCCGCACGGCCGCGCTCCTCGTGGCGGAGGGCTGGCTCACCTCCGCCCAGGTCGTCGCCCTCTACGAAGAGTCCCGCGCGCGCATCGCGGCCCTCGGCGAGGAGGCGATCCGCCGCCCCAAGCTCACGACCCGCGCCGAGATCGTCGCGCCCCTCGCGCCGCGCCACCCCGCGCGCATCGCGGAGGAGGCCGCCCGCCTCGCCCCCGCCGCCGAGCGCGCCCGCGTCTTCGGCGCCACCCTCCCGGAGGACGACAAGCCCCGCCACCTCGCCGTCCAGATCAACCGCGCCCTCGCGGATCTGTTCGCGAAGTACCCGGAGTCCCTCCTCTTCGGCGAGGACGTCGGCAAGAAGGGCGGCGTCTACAACGTCACCTCCGACCTGCAGAAGCGCTTCGGCGCAGACCGCGTGATCGACACGCTCCTCGACGAGCAGACCATCCTCGGCATGGCCCTCGGCGCCGGCCAGGCGGGGCAGCTCCCCTTCCCCGAGATCCAGTACCTCGCGTACTTCCACAACGCGTGTGACCAGATCCGCGGAGAGGCCGGCTCGCTCCAGTACTTCTCGAACGGCCAGTTCAAGAACCCGATGGTGTGCCGCATCGCCGGCTACGCCTACCAGAAGGGCTTCGGCGGGCACTTCCACAACGACAACTCCATTGCCTCGCTGCGGGACATCCCCGGGCTCGTGATCGCCTCGCCCGCGCGCGGGGACGACGCCGCCGCGATGCTCCGCACCTGCGCCGCCGCCGCGAAGGTCGACGGCGCCGTGTGCCTCTACCTCGAGCCCATCGCGCTCTACATGACGCGGGACCTCTACGAGGACGGCGACGGCGCCTGGGCCGCCGCCTACCCCGCCGCCGATCACCACGTCCCGCTCGGCGTCGCGCGCACCTACGGGGACGGCGCGGATCTCACCATCGTGAGCTGGGCGAACGGCCTCTGGATGAGCCTCCGCGCCGCCCGCACGCTCGAGCGCGAGCACGGCATCCGCTGCCGCGTGGTGGACCTCCGCTGGAT
>CAJBVW010000132.1 GCA_903959175.1 uncultured Pseudomonadota bacterium | reverse complement strand
GATCTCCTCGCGCAGGGCGGCCTCTTCGAGGGCGTCGCTCGGCTTCACGGCGTTCGGGTTCTCGACGAACTCGCCGACGGTGGACTCGGAGTCTTCGCTGACCGGGGCGTCGAGGGAGATGGGCTCGCGGGTGAGCCGCATGAGGCCTTCGAGCTTGTCGATGTCCATCTCGAGGCGCACGGCCACTTCTTCCAGCGTCGGCTCGCGGCCGAACTCCTGGAAGAGCTGCTTCTGCGTCTGGTGGACCTTGTTGACCACCTCGAGCTTGTAGATGGGGATGCGGATGGTCCGGCACTGGCTCTCGACGGCGCGGATGATGCTCTGGCGGATCCACCAGGACGCGTAGGTCGAGAACTTGAAGCCGCGGGTGTGGTCGAACTTCTCGGTGGCCTTCATCAGGCCGATGTTGCCCTCCTGGATGAGGTCCGAGAGGGGGATGCCCCGGTAGGTGTACTGCTTGGCGATGCTGACCACGAGCCGGAGGTTCGAGTTCACGAGGGTCGCCTTCGCGATCTCGGAGTCGGGCCCGCCCGCGTCGATGCGCCGCGCGACCTCGACCTCGTCGTCACGCGTGAGCAGCGGGATCTCGCCCATCATCTTCAGGTACTTGTTGAGGAGGATGTTCCCGTTGCCGATCGGAGCGGCGGAGCGGCGGGAGGGAGAGGCGAACGACATGGGGTTCCTCCTGGAGGGGGAGCCGAGGGGTTCGGCACGCGTGCTCGACTTCTGAAGCAATCGCTGTGCCAGACCCCCAAGGCCCACCGTCACTTCCCGTCAGCCGCCGTCTCGATCGGTCTGCGAGCCCCAGGCCGGGCGGTTGTCGTGATGTTTCGAGACAATGGCGGAGCGGACGGATCGGGGGAGGGGAGGCGCCCCGCCGCCGCACCGGACGCCCAGGAACCGAACGGTGTCAAGGAATTTGTACGTCGCCCGCCGCCGCCTGCGCCGCCGCTGCCTCCAACGCCGCGAACGGATCGTCCTTGCCGCGCGTGATGGCGCCCACGTTGTCGATGAACTTCTTGATGTCGCCGCCGTTGCGGTCGAGGAGGGTCCGAAAGGACTCCTCCTTCGAATTGTAGACTTGGAACTGCATGATACGGGCGTTGTTCCAACCCGACCGTCGGATCGAATTGATGTACGGGACGGCGTCTTCCAGCCCGGCGGTCAGGACGCGGGACTCGAGCGAGGCGTAGAGCGCGGTCTTCCGGGCGAGCTTCTCCGCGTCCGTGATCGTGGTGTCGCGGTAGACCGTGTCCAAATCTTCGTACAGCCCGTGAAGGATGGCCTCGAACCTGGCCCAGTCGCGGTTGCTCCGCTGGAGGCCACTCAGGGCCTCGTTGTCGGGGCCGTAGCGGTCGACGAGGTAGCGCTCGACGGCGGCCTCGCCCACGTAGTTGGCGAAGGACTCGTTGAACGTGACGCTTCCGGGGACCCAGAGGGTGGCGTGGGCCAGCTCGTGGAAGACGGTCTCGGCGAGCTCGGGCTCGCTCCACCGCAACATCCCGGGGAGGACGGGGTCCCGGAACCAGCCGAGCGTCGAGTAGGCGCCGGCGGTGCGGACGTAGGCGTCGTTGCCGTCGGCGAGGAGGGTGGCCTCGCCGGCGCGGGCGTCGGCCTCGTCGAAGTAGCCGAGGTAGGGCACGCGGCCGACTACGGGGAACCACCAGGTGACCGGGGTGAAGGAGAGGGGGGCACAGCCGGACACGTTCCAGATCGTGCGGTCCCAGCCCTGCGCGAGGGTGTCGTAGTTCTGGGTCGCGGAGAGGCCGAGCGTCTTTCCGTACGCCTTGATCTCGGGGATCATGCGCAGGCGCTGCTCCTCGCCGGCGCCGAGCCCGCCCTCGGCGAGGACGGCGTCGATCGGACGGCGACTCGCGAGGAGCTCGGCCTGGTGGTAGCCGGAGGAGAGCACGTAGCCGAGCGTACAGCCCGGCAGGAACGCGCTCGCCGAAAGAGCGGCCGCGATCGCGATGATTCCTGCCTTCCAGCCGCGCCGCCAGCTTCGCCGAGAAACAGTGCATGCGGACGCGAAGGATCGGTGTTGCCACGTCAAGAGGAACTCCTCTGAAAAAGTGCGTCGATACCCTGCGGAAGCCCTGGCGCATGGGCCCGCGCACGATAGAAATCGCCCGGGCAGATCGCACCTGTAGCCCCGGGTGTGGGTCGGCTCAACCCGGCGGGTGGCGAGAGGCTTCCCTTCCGGCATTGGCCTCCGTCGCACCTCCCTCCCCGTTGTCCTCCCCGCATGGACCTCCTCGCCAGACGGCTGCTGTTCACGCTCCTACCCGCCCTCGTGGTGGTGGGGCTGATCCACTCGACCATCATGGGCGACAACGGGCTCCTGCGCCGGCACCGCATGGAGTCCGACCTCGATCGTGCACACCGCAAGCTCGCTTCGATGGAGGCTGAGAATGCGCGGATCGAGCGGGAGGTCCGGCAGCTCCGCACGGACGAGACCACGGTGCGTCGCGCCGCCGCGGAGGAGCTGTTGCTCGTGCCCCCCGGCAGCGTCGTCTACCGCTTCGAGCCGTAGCGCTCTGGAGGGGCTGCCCGCGCGCGGTCCTTCGGCCGCCTCGGGTTAGGCGAGCGGGATGTCCGAACGCTTCACCTTCCTGCTCGACGGCGCGTCCGTCTCCGTGGACGCCGACCCCAAGGCCCCCGCCCTCGGCGTGCTGCGCGACCAGCTTGGCGTGCGCGGCTGCAAGGCCGGCTGCTCGCCTCAGGGCCTGTGCGGCGCGTGCACGGTGCTCGTCGACGGCAAGCCCCGGCTGACCTGCACGCTGCCCACCAAGAGCCTCGCCGGCAAGTCCATCACGACCCTCGACGGGGTGCCCGAGGCCGACCGGGCCGTGCTCGCCGACGCCTTCGTCTGCGCGGGGGCGACCCAGTGCGGCTACTGCACGCCCGGCATCGTGCTCTCGGCGTGGGCGCTCCTCGAGGCGGAGGCCGCGCCGTCCCCGGAGCAGATCACGCGCGCGCTCAACCAGCACGCGTGCCGGTGCACCGGGTACACGTCGATCCACGCGGCGATCGAGGCGGCGGCGGCGGCGCGGCGCGGCGAGGAGTCGGGGCTGCCAGCGGTGGTGCGGCCGGAAGGCGCGGCGATCGTCCTCGGGGATCGTCCCTACGTCGACGACCTCCAGCGCCCCGGCATGCTGCACGGCGCCGTCGTGCTGGCCCCGGTGGCCCGCGGGCGCATCACGGGCATCGACGTGGAGGCGGCGCGCGCGCTCGGGGCGACGGTCGAGCTGCTCCGCTCGGTCGGGGACGTGCTCGTGCACGCCGGGGACATCGTGGCCGCCGTGGCAGCGGAGACCCAGGTGGCCGCGCGCGCCGCCGCCGCCGCCGTGATCGTGACCGTGGAGCCCGACGAGGGCCGTCCGGTCGAGATCCTGGCGCGGGGGCGGCGCCTGGACGGCGACGCCGCGGACGCCCTCGGGACCGCCGCCTTCACCGTGGAGGGGCGCTACACCCTCGCCGCCACGGACCCGATCTACCTCGAGCCGGAGGCCGCGCTCGCGGTGCCGGTGCGGGCGGACGACGGCGCCCCTGCGCTGATCGTCTACAGCCAGGGGCACGACGCGCGGGCGGAGGCGAAGGCGCTGACCGAGGCGATCGGGATGGACGTGCGCGTGCGGCTCGTGCCCTCAGGCGGCTCCTACGGCGGCAAGGAGGTCATGACGGTCGCGCCCGCGGCCGCGCGGCTCGCGGCGGCGACGGGGCGGCCCGTGCGCGTCGCCGTGGGGCTGGAGCAGGGGATGCGCCTGCACCGGCGTCGCCCGGGGGCCGAGGCGTTCGTGCGCGCGGGCTGCGACGCGGACGGCGGCGGGCTGATCCTGGAGGTGGAGGTGGCCTTCGACGGCGGCGCTGACGCGTTCGCGGCGGATCGCATCGTCGGGCAGGCGCTCGGCGCGGTGCCGTACCGCACGGCGGCGCTCGCGATCGACGCGCGCGTGGTCGGGAGCGGGTCGAGCCCCACGGGGCCCATCCGCGGGGCAGGCGGCGTGGCGGTGACCTTCGCGGTGGAGCGGGCGCTGGACGCGCTCGCGGCGGAGGCGGGGATCGCACCGTACTTACTGCGCGCGCGGAACCTCGACGGGGAGGGCGCCACGGTCCTGGCCGCGTTGGCGGCGGAGGGCCCGGGCGGGCTCGCGGTCGCGCGGGTGGACGGGAGCGGCGGGGCGCGGGTGGTGCTCACCGTGACGGGGCCGGACGCGGTGGAGGTGGCGTGCAACGTGCCGGAGCTCGGGCAGGGGCGCGACGAGACGCTCCTCGGCGCGCTCGTGCGGGCGACCGGCCTCACGGCGGACGTGTTCGAGATCGTGTGGGGCGCCTCGGAGGAGGTGGGCCCGGGCGCGCTCGCGTCGGCCCCGGTGGACGTGGCGGCGCGGCGTGCAGGAGAGACGCTCGCGGCGGCAGGTGGCGCCCTCGCGAGCCACGTCGGCGCGCGCTTCGTCGGGGAAGACCCCGATCGCGGCGCGGCCGGCTGGGCGGCGAGCCTCGTGAAGCTCGACGGCGAGGGCGCGCTCGCGGGCGTGTGGATCGCCGCGACGGCGGGGGATGGCCAGGACGCGCACCTGGTCGCGCGGCTGGCGGAGGGCGCCGCGCACATGGGCGTGGGTCTCGCGCTCTCCGAGAGCGTGCCCGAGGTGGACGGCATGCCGGAGGGGCGCTTCCGCATGCTCGGGCTGCTCAAGCCGAAGGGGAGCCCGGCGTTGCACGCGCGGGCCGTGGCGGTGGGCGGCGGGCACCGCGAGGTCGCGGAGGTGGTGATGATGGCGGTGCCGGCGGCGATCGCGAACGCGGTGGCCGCGGCCGAGGGGGAGGCGCGTACATCGCTCCCGATGAAGGACAGCGGGGCGGCGCGCGGCGTGGGCGTGCGGCTGCCGCGGGCGCCCGGCGCGGTCCCGGCGGGGTAGGGGACCTACTCGCGCTTTTTGCCGCGGCCGAGGCTCGCCTGGACGATCGCGCCGACGACCGCGAGGCCGCCGACGTAGAGCGGCGACGGCGGCAGGCCCGCGGCGTCGACGAGCACGACGGCGCCGATCCAGGCGGTGAGCGGCACGAGCGCGACCTTCCAGATGAGCGGGAAGACGAGCCCGCCCGCGGCGGCCGCCAGCGGCCACATCCACCAGGGCGGCGCGCTCGCGACGAGGGGCCAGGCGACCTGTGCCGCGCCGAGCCCGCCGATGACGCCGGCCACGACGACGGCGAAGCGCTCGACGAGGTGCGCCGCGACGGCCCCGGCGAGGCCGGCCACGACGGCGACGCCCGCCGCGACCATCGGGGCCAGGGCGAGCACGTTGGCGATGGCGATGCCGGCACCCAGGCCGAGGAGGAGCCCGGGGAGCACGACGGCCACGCGGTAGAGGCGGGCGCCGGCGAGGAGGAGCACGGCGCCCGCGGCGCCGGTGAGGAAGCGCAAGACGACGGGGCTGCCCCCGGTGAGCGAGGGGAGATCGGCGAGGTCCGGCATGGCGCGCGACTCCGGGGGAGCGGTCGGATAGGGCGTGCCGCTGGAGCACGCGATGGAATTCAGTGGGCTGCTATCCCTCGTGGGGCTCGGGTGCTGTTGCACCTCCGTGTTCATCGTCGCGCTCGTCGGCTTCAGTCTGGCGTTCCGCCCCAAGCGGCCGCGCGGCGCCGCCGTGTCGGGCATGGCGCCGGCGCCCACGCGCGGCGTCGCGACGCAGGCGAGCTTGACGCGCCTGTCGGACGCCGAGGACGCGTCGCTGACCGTGCGCGCCCCCGCCCCTTCCCGGCACGCCCCCGCCCGTTGCCGGCGCCCCGCCCGCGCCCCCGCCGCTCCCGTCCGGAACCCGCTACCTCGTGCCCTCGCCTACGATCGCTCCGGGCAGCG
Source organism: uncultured Pseudomonadota bacterium (assembly GCA_903959175.1). GTDB lineage: Bacteria > Myxococcota_A > UBA796 > UBA796 > SXON01 > CAJBVW01. The sequence goes on along the minus strand of CAJBVW010000132.1, from coordinate 4,618 downwards.
GTGACGACATTCCGCCGTACCCCCCCCGGAAGGTCTGAATCATGGGTCTGAACAAGTCCCCCCTCTTCGCCGCCCACGGCCTCGCCGGCGCCACGTTCGTCGAGTCCGCCGGTTGGCTCGTGCCCGCCATGTTCGGCTCCGTGCCAGCCGAATGCGCCGCGGTGCGCGCCGGCGCCGGGCTCTACGACCTCGCCGACCACGGCGTCATGTCGCTCGTCGGCCCCGACGCCCGCCGCTTCTCCAACGGCATGTTCACCAACAACGTCCGCGACCTGCCGGTCGGTCGCGGCAACGCCAGCGCCATGGTGGACGAGAAGGCCCGCGTCCAGGGGCTCCTCCGCCTCTACCACACCGAGCCCGAGGCCTTCCTCGCGGTGCTGGAGGGCGTCACGCCCGAGGCCTTCGAGGCTCGCTACGCCAAGTACATCATCTTCGACGACGTGGAGCTGACCGACCGCTCCGCGGAGCTCGGCGTGCTGTCCGTACAGGGCCCCGAGGCCGCCGCCGTGCTCGGCCGCGCCGGGCTCCCCGTGCCCGAGGGCCCGGGCGCCATCACGTCCGTCGAGGCGCTTATCGTCGCGACCAACGCGCGCTCGGTGGTCGGCGGCTATGACATCGTGGCCCCGCGGGACGCCCTCCCGGCGCTCTGGGCGGGCCTGCTCGGCGCGGGCGCGAAGCCGGTCGGGCTCGACGCGCGCGAGGTGCTCCGGATCGAGGCCGGCATCCCCCGCTGGCCGGTCGACATGTCCGAGAAGTCTCTCGTCCACGAGCTCCGCCTCGTGCCGACGCACGCGAGCTTCGAGAAGGGCTGCTACATCGGGCAGGAGGTCATCAACCGCATCGACGTGATGGGGCAGGTGACGAAGAAGATCTGGGGCCTCGACATGGGAGAGGACGCCATTCCGCCCGCCGGCGCGGAGGTCCGCGTCGGGGACGACGTGGTGGGCCTCACGCTCTCCGGCGCGCGTGAGGACGGTCGGGTGCGCGTGCTCGTGCTCCTCCGAAAGGCGGCGTGGGAGCAGGGCAAGCAGGTGAGCGTGCACGCTGGCGATCGCGTCGTTCCGGCCACCGTGTCAGACCTCCCCTTCCCGTCGTGAGCCCCGATCCCTCCGAGCGCTTCGCCGGCGAGCTCCGCGGCGCCGAGGAGCGCCTCCGCGCGGCGGGCCTCGGTGGGCGGCGCGCGTTCGTCGCCCTCGCCCGGCACCTCGCGCGGCGCCTCGGCATCGCCCCGGACCTCTGGCCGGAGGGCCCCGACGCCCCCGAGAGCGCGCGGCTCGACCGTCTCCCGCTCTCCCCCGAGCTCGACCTGTTCGGGCTCGCCTACGAGCGCTTCTTCTCCGACCTCTGGAAGGGGGAGCGCGGCCAGTACTTCACGCCCCGGCCGCTGGTGGAGCTCGTGGCGGACCTCGCCGCGCTCCGTCCGGGAGACCGCGTGCTCGACCCGACGTGCGGGAGCGGCGGCTTCCTCGTCGCGGCCCTCGCGCGCGGCGCCCAGGTGGACGGCGTCGAGGTGGACCCCGACCTCGCCGCCCTCGCCCGGCTGAACGTCGCCCTTCACGGCGGAGATCCGCGCGCGGTCGTCGCCGCCGACTTCTTCGCCGCGACCGACGACGGCGAGCGCTGGGACGCCATCCTCGCCAACCCGCCCTTCTCGGTCGAGGTGTCGGACCCCGCCGTCCTCGCCCGCTACGCCCTCGCCGCCGGCCGTCAGCGCGTCGGGAGCGACATCCTGTTCGTCGAGGCCGCGCTCGCCCGCCTCCGCCCCGGCGGGCGGCTCGTCACCGTGCTCCCGTACACCGTGCTCTCGGGGGCGCCGTTCGCGGCCGTGCGGGCGTGGGTGGACGACGTCGCGGTGCGCGAGGCGGTGGTGTCGTTGCCCGAGGGCATGTTCCGGCCCTTTGGCGGCACGCCGACGCGCGCGTGCGTGGTCGCTTTGCGGAAGCGTCCGGCGGAGGTGAAGCCGATGCTCGCCGCGATCGTGGAGCGCCCCGGCTACGATCCGCGCCGACAGGCCTTCCGCCGCACCGAGCCCGACGAGCTCGTGGGCCTCCGCATGCACCTGCGGGGCGCCCCGTACGCCAAGGCCGCCCGCGTGTCCGGCGCGGGCTGGATCCCCGAGGAGACGCTCCGCGGCAGCGGCATCGCGCCCGGCGTGCCCGTGTTCGCGCTGTCCGAGCTGGCCGAGCTCGTGCGCGGCGGCGGCGCGGTGGACCCCGCGGAGGACGTCACCGTCGTCGACTTCGCGGACGTGGACAAGGGCACCGGCGAGGTGGTGGACGCGCGCGTCGAGCCCGGCGCCAGCTGCGAGGGCATCACCTTCCTGGAGGGAGACCTCCTCTTCGGCCGCATGCGCCCCGAGCTCAACAACGTGGTGCTCGCGCGCCGCCCGCGCCCGGGCCTCCCGCCGCGCATGGCCGGCTCGGGGGAGTGGGTGCGTCTCCGCCCGCGCGCTCTTGCTGCGTTCACGCTCCTCGCGCTCCGCTCCCGCTTCGCCCGCGAGCAGGTCGTCGTCACCGGCGGCCAGACCCGTCCGCGCGCCCGCGTCGAAGACATCGCCGGGCTCACGCTGCCCGACCCGGGCCCCTCCGCCCGCGCCGCGCTCGACACGTTGCTTGCCGAGACATGGGCCGAGCGCGCCCGTCTGCGTACACGTCTCACGACGATCGATGCCCTCTACGACAGCTTCGGGCGCGGGGAGATCGATGCCGCCGCGCTCGAAGCCGAGGTCGTCGCGCTGCGCGATCGGTAGGCGGGGCGCTCCGCGCGCGGCTGGGGCGTGTGCGGTCGGCATCCGCCGGCATCGACGTCGCGGGCATCGACGCCGTGGGCATCGAGCTCGTCGAGGGCAAGGACGGGCACCGGGCGCACGATGTGCGCCGGTGCGGTAGGGTAGGGCCGTCGCGTTGGAGTCTCCCGTGGTGCGTTCCCTCCTGCTCCTCTCGCTCCTGACCGCGTGCATCCGCGTTCCCGACGAGGAGAAGCCCGACACCGCCGTCGACACGGACACCGCGACGGGGGACACCGCCCCGGTCCCGGACGCCGACGGTGACGGCGTGCTCGCCGCCGACGGAGACTGTGACGACGCCGACGCCACGGTGTACCCGGGCGCCCCCGAGGTGTGCGACGGGCTCGACAACAACTGCGACGAGGTCGTGGACGAGGGCCTCGGCTCCGTCTACTACCGCGACGCCGATCGCGACGGCTTCGGCGACGTCGCCGGCGGGGTCGACGCGTGCGCCGTTCCCGACGGCTACGTCACCGATGCGACCGACTGCAACGACCGCGTCTCTGGCGTCAACCCGGACGCCGCCGAGGCCTGCAACGACGTCGACGACGACTGCGACGGCACCGTCGACGACGGCGTGAGCACCACCTGGTACACCGACCTCGACGGGGACGGCCACGGCGACCCCGACGCGCCCGTCACCGCCTGCGAGGAGCCCGACGGCGTGGTGACCACCGCAGAGGACTGTGACGACGCCGACCCGGCCGTGAACCCCGACGCCGTCGAGCTGTGCGACGGCGTGGACGAGGATTGCGACGGCGCGGTGGACGATGCCGCGGCCGACGCGGACGCCTGGTACGCGGACGCCGACGGGGACGGCTTCGGCGCCGGGCCGGCTACCTACGCCTGCGAGCCCGCCCTCGGGGAGGTGCTCGACGGGACCGACTGCGACGACGGCGCCACCGGGATCAACCCGGGCGCGGTGGAGACCTGCGACGACGTCGACGAGGACTGCGACGGCGCGGTGGACGACGGCGCCGGCGCGAGCGTCGCCTGGTACGAGGACGGCGACGGGGACGGCTACGGGGACCCCGCGCGGGTCTCCTACGGCTGCGACGCGCCGGTGGGCAGCGTCTCGGACGGGGGCGACTGCGACGACGCCGACCTCGGGATCAACCCCTCCGTCGAGGAGATCTGGTACGACGGGACGGACTCCGACTGCGACGGCGCCAACGACGACGACGCGGACGGCGACGGCGACGTGCCCCTTGACCTCGGCGGCGCCGACTGCGACGACACGGACCCCACCCGCTACGGCGGCGTCGATTGCCGCCCTCTCGTCGCCTGCACGCACCCCTCGACCGCGGCGCTAGAGCTCAACGATCCTGCCGCCACCTCGGATCTCGTGTTCGACGCGGACTGCGTCGCGTGGATGTCCTCCCTCGTCTCGGGCACCGACTACGTCTACGGCTACGACGCGAGCACCGGCGACACCACGGTCCTGACGGGCACGGGGAGCCACAACATTGGCTCCCTCGCGCTCGACCCGGTCACCGGCGACATCGTCGTGTCGTACTCCAACGTCGGCTACCTCGGCTACCAGTCGGGCAGCACGATCCCGGTCTTCACCAGCGGCGGCCTCGCCACCGGCGCGAACTGGGTCAACGAGTACCTGAACCAGAGCGCCAGCTCCATCGCGATGGACGAGGACGGCTGCATCTGGGTGCCGAACTGGGCGTCCTCCGGGACGCTCGACTGCGTCTCGACGGGCGGCGGCGCGCGCACCGTGGCGACGTTCGCCGAGTACGTCGAGTCCGTGGCTCTCGACGCGAACGGCGGGGTCTACGCTTCGGCCGGCGCGACGGTGTACGCGGTGGACACGGCCGCGGGCGT
>CAJBVW010000131.1 GCA_903959175.1 uncultured Pseudomonadota bacterium | reverse complement strand
GCGAACGCTGTCCGTGTTCGACTTCCTGCTCGCACGCGGGAACGCAGCGGACTTCAATTCAGCATGTCGCCGGATCGCCGAGCTGTCTGGAGTCCCGCTGCCGGGTCCGGCCATCGTCGGCGAGGGCACCCTCGACCGCCTTCGCGCCCGTTGGGCCACCGCGCGGGACGACGCCCAGCGCCATGCCGCCGTCCGCGAGGCCGTCGCCGCGACGGCGCGGATGCCCGCGATCGAGCAGCGCCAGGCGCTCGACGCCATCGGGGACCTGACGAACTTGTCGGCCGCCCTCCTCCATCGCACGCTCACCGAGGTCCGAAAGGCGGGGCGACGTGCCGACGAGCACGCGCGAGCGCAGGCCACGACGCCCCGGGGCCGCCCCGTCGTGGACTACATCCAGAACCGCGACACCGTGGACGCCCTGTTCGACGCGATCGTCAACGCGGTGAAGCCGGTGGCCCGCTTCTACCGCCAGGAGCGGGACCTGGTCTTCGTGCGCCGCGGGATCGGTCCGATCCCCATCACCGAGCGCAACGTCGCCGGGCTGCTCTCGGCGTTGGTCGAGATCCGGTTCCGCCACGAGCACGACGACGGGCTGGAGCTGCTCCGCTACGACGTGCTCCCGACCGACCTCGCCCGGGCGTTCGTCCACTCCCCGCGGGTCGCTACGAGCCTGCCGCTGCTCGTCGCCTACACCCGCACGCCGCTGTTCGACGCCGCCGGGCGGCTCATCGCCCGACCCGGCTTCCACGAGGACTCGGGCACCTTCTACGACGGCCCGGCCGTCGAGCCCGGCGAAGGAACGGCGGTTCTCGACGCCGCCCTGGGCGGCTTCTGCTGGAAGGACGACGCCGACCGGGTCAACTTCCTGGGCGCGCTGCTCACGACCGTCACGATGCCCATGTGGACGCGCGGTCACCCGTTCGTGGCCATCAATGGCAACAAACCCGGCGTCGGCAAGAGCACGTTGGCGCGGGTGCTCGGCGTCCTCGCCGAGGGCGGCGCCGAGCCGTCCACCGTGTCGTGGTGCCCGGACGAGGCCGAGTTCGAGAAGCAGCTCGCCACACGCGTCGAGGCCGGCGACCGCGTCATCATCGTGGACAACGCCAAGACCGCGAAGCCCATCGAGAGCCCCGTCCTGGAACGGTGCATCACCGACACGCGCCTCAACTTCCGGCGGCTCGGCTCCAACACCAGCATCGGGCGCCCACAGAACGACGTGCTGTTCTGCCTGACCATGAACCTCGTGCAGCTCGGCGCCGACCTCCGCCGACGGGCGCTGCCGGTCAACCTGGAGCTCTCGGCCGACGTGCGGGATGCGGCGTTCACCCACGACGACGTGCTCGGCTGGGTGCAGGAGCACCGGCAGGCCGCGCTCGCCGAGCTGCTCGGCCTGGTGCGCCGGTGGATGGACGCCGAGCGGCCCCTCGCCGTGGTCCCCGCCCGCCACAGCACCGGGCACCGGTGGGCCGCGACCATCGACGGGATCCTCGCGCACGCCGGAATGCCGGGCTTCCTGTCGAACTTCGAGGCCAGCGAGCACGCCTTTGACCCGAAGTACGAGGTCATGCTCGACATCGTGCGCGCGCACCACGAGCGCGAGCCCATGACCGCCGGGCAGTGGGCGGGCGCGCTCGGCGACGTGCTGGAGGACAGGTTTAAAGACCGGAATGGGCAGGTGCGCTCCGAGCGGGCGCGGGCGACCATTGTGGGTGCGCTGTTCAGCGAGTACGCCGACGCGCGGTTCGACGTTGACGGGGTCGGGTACCGGCTGGAGCGGTCGTGGCCGGAGGGGACGGGGAGACCTGCGGTTTGGGGCATCCTTCCGCGCGGTGGGTGCGTCTAATCGGCGTGCAGGCGTCGTGTTAGCCTGAATCCCCGCCATCTCCTTCCACCTTCCTCCGCGCGCTCCAGGGGCCCCTGCATGGCCGACTTTCAAGAACTCGGTGCCCTGATCTGGTCAATTGCGGAGCTTCTCCGTGGCCGGTACAAGCAACACGACAACGGGAAGGTGATCCTTCCGCTCGCCGTGCTCCGCCGCCTCGAATGCGTGCTCGAGCCGACGCGCGAGGTCGTGACGAGCACGGCTGCCGGCCTGAAGGCACGGGGCATCAAGGGTGACGCCGCAGCCGGGGTGCTGAACAAGGTCTCCGGGCAGGCGTTCCACAACACCAGTCCGTTCTACTTCGCGCACAAGCGGAAGGGCCCGGATGGGCTGGACATCCCCGGGTCGCTGCTGTCGGACCCGGACAAGCTCGCAGAGAACCTGGTCCTCTACATCCAGGGGTTTTCCTCGAACGCCAAGGCGATCCTGGAGCACTTCAAGTTCGAGGAGCAGATCGAGTTCCTCAACAGCAGCAACCTGCTCTTCATGGTCGTGAAGCGGTTCTGCGAAATCGACCTCCACCCCAGCCGGGTTCCGAATCACCTGATGGGGAGTGTGTTCGAGGAGCTCATTCGGCGCTTCGCCGAGCAGGCGAACGAGACATCCGGAGAGCAGTTCACTCCCCGGGAGGTCATCCGGCTCATGGTGAGCGTCCTGTTCGCCGAGGACAAGGACGCCCTCACCAGAAAGGGGATCGTCCGCAAGCTCTACGATCCGGCCTGTGGGACCGGCGGGATGCTCTCCGTCGCGGAGGAGTACCTGCGCGACCTGAACCCCGACGCCAACCTGCTGGTGTTCGGGCAGGAGATGAACCCTGAGGCCTACGCGGTGTGCAACTCCGACATGCTCATCAAGGGGCAGGATGTGACCCGGGTGGCCTTCGGCGACACGTTCACCGAGGCCGGTGTTGACTCCCACCCTCCCCCGTCCCCACCTTCCCACGCTGACCCGCCACGCCCCAACGCGAAACGCCGCCGACGGTCACATTGGACCGCCGACGGCGTAGTTCGGTGGATCAGAACGGGAGGGCGAGCTGCAGATCGGCG
>CAJBVW010000130.1 GCA_903959175.1 uncultured Pseudomonadota bacterium | reverse complement strand
GGGGGGACGGCGGCCAAGATGGCCCGCGCGGGGACGCGCGGAGGCCGCCTCGCACGTCAGCAGTCGTCTTCGCGTTCTCGGAAAGTGCGCATTCCCTCATCGACCCTCTCCTCCGGGCCACGGGGCGTGCACGACCGGTGTTTCGCGCCTCCTACCACGGGCCCCAGTAGAGAATCAGCGCGCGAGTCACGGTTCGTCAGCGGCCAGTTCACTTACGGCAGATTACCAGGGCGCACTATGACCTCTTCTGCCCTTACCACCCTCCTGCTGCTCGCCTGTACCGGGGCCGACACCGACGCATCTGATGGTCCTCGAAAGGACACGAGCGTCCCTGATGATGACAGTGCGGATGAGACCGGGGACTCCGGGCCCGACTCCGCCCCGTCGGACAGCACCGCGGACACGGGCACCGATACCGACGGGGAGACCGGAGACGACACGGGGAGCACCCCGGGGGGGCGCTATGTCGCTGTGACGGCTGGCAGCGCCTTCGCTTGCGCGATGGACGTTGACGGCCGCGCCGGTTGTTGGGGCGCCAACAATTACGGCGCCGTGTCGGCCGTCCCCGAGCACACGTTTATGCAGTTGAGCGCGGGTCTGGGTCATGTGTGCGGAGTCACCGAATCCGGAACGATCGATTGTTGGGGATACAATCTCTACGGGCAGACGGTCGAACCGGACGGTGAGTATGCGAGTGTTTCTGCAGGTAGCTACCACACTTGCGCGCTTGCTACCTCGGGCGAAGTCTCATGTTGGGGTTGGGGAGACGAGGGGCAGACCTCCCCTCCGGAAGACGCCACGTTCACCAAGCTAACGAGTGGAGTACGCTTTACGTGTGGCATCACCGTCGACCGCGACCTTCAGTGCTGGGGCTACCAGCCGCGGGGACAGCCGGGCGGCGAGTTTGTAGATGTTGAGGCGGGGGATTGGCACGTATGCGGCCTCCGGGTTGACGGTAGCGTGGAGTGTTGGGGGGGCGTCGACCGAGAGATCGCCGATCCTGTCCCCGGCGAGTTCACCAGGCTCACTTCGGGCAATCAATTCTCATGCGCTGTCGGCCCTGAAGGTGACGGCGCCTGTTGGGGAAACAATGAGTATGGGCAGGCCCCCGCCACATTGGAGGACATCGCCTCGTTCGACGCCGGCAATACACATCTCTGCCACGTGGGCCTGGACGGTTCCCTCGCCTGCGTCGGGAGCGATTACGATGGCGAGTCCTCGCCCCCGGACTCCTTCGACGTACCTGTCTCGACCGTCCCATTCCGCACGTACTCAGCGGGTAACTACCACACCTGCGGCATAACGTTCGTCGGGGAAACCATATGTTGGGGGTACGACAGCGATGGGGAGTCGAGCCCGCCCGCCACAACATTTGTTGATGTGGCAAGCGGATTCGGGTTTAGTTGCGGACTCGACGCTGCCGGCCAGGCTGAATGTTGGGGGACGCCCTACTACGGGGTACAGGAAACCCCGTCCACTCCGCTCACGAGTATCGTGGCGGGGGCCTACCATGCATGCGGCCTTGCCGCCGACGGCTCGGCCAACTGCTGGGGAGCTTCCGAGGTAGACTACGGGCAGACGGACACGCCCGAAGGGATCTTCGTCGAGCTCGCCGCTGGAGCAGCGCACACCTGTGGATTGCGTGAAGGCGGTGCGATCGAGTGTTGGGGATATGACGGGGACGGCCGCATCGACCCGCCCGAGGGCGGATTCATTGGTATTGATGCCGGCCACGGGCATACGTGCGCGCTTGTCGACGACGGCACCGTCGCGTGCTGGGGCCAGAACACCCGGGGTGAGACGGACGCACCATCGGGCACCTTCGTGAGCATCTCCGCTGGCGATTCTCATTCATGCGGCATCACGACGGCGGGGGAGCGAATCTGCTGGGGCGACGACCAGTACGGGCAGATTACGGCGCGTAGCGGTATCTTCGCGACAGTATCGGCCGGCGGCCACTTCACCTGTGCGGCGGACACGGACGGCTACGTCATGTGCTGGGGGGAGGACAACGTGGCGCAAACAACGCCCCCATGAGGTTCGCCCGCATGGCCGGGGCGGTCGGTGAAGCCGTCGCTATCGCGTTACGTTACGCGAGCCCCGCCTTCGGGAACGCGCACCTTCCGAGAACTGGCCGACGTGCTGCTCGGGGCCGGCGAAGACGCCGACCCCGGCCCGGGCGCACGAGACATCCTCGCGGGTGTCGGCCTCGTCGAGTGCGCCCGGGACATGCGCCCCCTCGGCGAAGACGCCGAGGGGGACGGCGCCAAGATTGCCCCGCGCGCGGACGCGCGG
>CAJBVW010000129.1 GCA_903959175.1 uncultured Pseudomonadota bacterium | reverse complement strand
GTCGAGATCGTGCTTGCCCCCACGAAGGTCCGGCGTCTGCCTGCGCACCCCCTGCTGGCCGCCACCGCAGCGGCTCGGCGACACCAGCGCCTCACCTGGACACAGCGCACCAACCGATGGATCTACTCCGGCGAAGCCTCACTCTCGCTCGGCGGGATCCGGGGGCTCCCTCCCTCCCTGCGCGCCAAGGTCGCGAATATGCTGGCCTTGTAGAGGCACTATTCTGCGATGCGGATCGCGTGGTCGTGCTTACGGGATGACGAACCACGATCCGAACGGCAAGCGCCTGATGATCCGTAAGAATTCCGCGGGCTGGTGTTTCGACGGGGTGCAGGTCGGAAACCGAGCGAGCTTCATCGACTTCGGGACCAACCTCCTGGTCGAGGACGGCATGAACTGCCAGGACGGCGGGGTCGTGGAGCCCTCGCCGACGGTCTGGCCCGCCTGCAAGACCTCCGCGTTTCCGGACGCGACGATCCAGATGGCGATGGACCCCGTCGGCGTTCCCCGCGACATCAAGGCCATCGGTGTGGACGTGGCCCTCCTCGTGGCGAGTGGAAGCTGCGGCGGGTCGGACACGGCCGTGTGCCCGTCCGGCAGCGGCGAGGGGCTCTGGGTCCTCCGCGACAACGGCGCAAGCGGCCTCTCCTACACGAAGGTCGACTATGACGACCCGGGCGGTTGCTCCGAGGTGGACTTCTTCGAGGGAGCGACCGTGTCCAGCGGCGTGACGCGCCCCCAATCGGCGATGTCGCTCCATCCCAACACCGACGCGACCACCGGCGTGGTTCGCGCCTTCATCAGCTCCCGGACCTGTGGTGTCCGCGAGGTCTCGTTCATCCTCGGGACCGAGACGGTCGACGCCTCGGTCACCTGGAACGACATCGACGTGTCGAGCTGCGGCTTCGTGTGGCCTTGGGGTGGGGCTGCCCTCGCCGACATGGTCACGCTCGGGGTCACCGCCGCGCTCGACGGCACGCACATGATGGTGTTCGGCGGCTCTGCCGACGGGTCCACCGGCGCGGGCGGCGGCGTGTGTGAGGTCAGCCTCGCGACGGGGAGCGCCCGCACGGTCGTGCCAACGAGCGCGCTGCCCATGGCGATCCGCTCGTTGGAGCCCCACCCCCAGCTCGCCGACATGTACGCCATGGGCGGGCTACGGAACCAGGACTGCGCGTCCTGCGCGGCCGGAGGTCTCTACATGGTCCAAGCGAATGACCCCTGGCCCGGTCCCGGACTCCCGGCGTGGCGCTTTGAACGGGTGAGCGGCGACGACTTCGATCACTCCCGCATCCAGGCGCTCGCATGGGGAATGGGCCTCGACACGGTCGGTCCCCCCAGCGTGTTCGACCATGTTTATGCAGCGACGGCAGGCGGTGGCGGTTGGGACCTCGCCCTGTGGTGACCCTGCTCGCCTGGACGTTCGGCTGCACCGGAGCCCCGCCGACGGACACCGTGCCGCCCGACTCCGCGGCGCCGGACACCGACACGGGCGAGCCGGACACGGACGACACCGGACCACCTCCGCCCGTCGACGCGGACGGGGATGGCCATCTCAGCGACAGCGACTGCGACGACGCGGACTCGACCGTCTACCCTGGCGCCCCGGACGCGCCGTACGACGGGGTGGACGCCGATTGCGCGGGCGATGACGATAACGACGCGGACGCGGACGGCCACGCCGCGGCCGCGGAGGGCGGCGAGGACTGCGACGACGCCGATCCGACGACCCACCCGGGCGCCGAAGAGTGGTGCGACGCGACCGACCACGACTGCGACGGTGAGCCGCTGGCGCCGGGGGTGTGTGGGAAGGTGCAGGACGTGCGCGCTCTGGCGCGGCAGGTGTTCCTCAGCAGGGCCGCCGCCGCCTACACCGCGGGCGACCTGACGGGGGACGGCGTCGGCGATCTGCTGGCGGTGAACTACTACCCGACCGGCTTTCCGGTCTGGGAAGGGCCCGTGGCGTTTCCCGCGAGGCCGGCCGAGCTGTCCGAGGACTCCGGCTTCGCCACCTGGTACGCCTCGAGCAACCTCATGGGCCCCTACCTCGAGGTCGGGGACGTCGACGGCGACGGCATCCGAGATGTCGCCATCCCCCACCTGGGCTCCCCCCTCGGGGTCGCCCTGTTCTTCGGGCCGGTGGAGACCGGGGGCCGCATCGTCGACGCGGCGGAGCCCGACGCGTGGTGGTTCTCCTACGCGCCGGGGGAGGCGTGGGGAAACTTCGCGGAGTCGGGGGACTTCGACGGAGATGGGCTCTCGGACGTGATCGTGGAGGTCGAGGATCCGAGAGAGACGAGCGGCGGGCTGCACGTAATGTTCGGCGGGCGGTTCGAGGCCTTCGACTACGTCCAGATCGGCCGCACTTGGGGGGGCGGACGGATCGACGCCGTCGGAGACCTGGACGGAGACGGCATCGAGGACGTCATCGTCGAGGGGTACGACCAGGACGCCAACGGCAACCACTTCGGTTGGCTCTCCGGCGCTTCGCTCGAAGCGAGCGGCGGCGTGGAGAGCGAGTGGGACATCACCATCGCGGAGTTCCGAGGCCCCGAGGAGATGCGGGGCACCCACTGGCTGCGCGCCGAGGACTGGGACGGGGACGGGGCGGGCGAGCTGTTGCTCGTGGCGGTCACGGAGTACGGGACGCCCGAACAACACCGGGAGATCCTCGCCTTCGATCCCTCGACGCACGGCACCTTCGGGCTCGACGACGCGCTGGGAGGCCTGGTGGAGGACGAGGGCGCCCCCGGCCTCGGCAACCACATGATCGCCTGCGCGCAGGGCTTCGGAGGCCCGACGCTCGTGTCGGGCTCGTCGGAGTCGTGGGACTTCTCCACCTTCGTGATCCCGCAGCCCGACTCCATGCCCCCGCGCCTCACCCCGCCCGACCGCCGGCTCGTCTTCTCCAACGGAGGCATGTTCCACGGGTGTGACGACGTGACCGGGGACGGCGGGGGAGACATCGCCATCCAGCAAAGCGTCGCCGGTGAGGACGACTGTTGACTCCCACCCTCCCCCGTCCCCACCTTCCCACGCTGACCCGCCACGCCCCAACGCGAAACGCCGCCGACGGTCACATTGGACCGCCGACGGCGTAGTTCGGTGGATCAGAACGGGAGGGCGAGCTGCAGATCGGCG
>CAJBVW010000128.1 GCA_903959175.1 uncultured Pseudomonadota bacterium | reverse complement strand
GACGACGGGTCATGATGCGCCTCCGCGGGGATCGCGGCGGGGTCGCGCCGGTAGGTCTGCGAGTTCGCGCCCGCGGGCGCCGTCCCCACCCTCACCGCCCACGCTCTCGCCGGCCTCCGGCCCGACGCTTCGCCTCGTCACGCTCCTGATACCATAGGTTCAACTTTCCTTCGTCGTAGTTCACGGCGGAGTCGGACCCTTCCCTCGCTTCCCAGTCGGCGAGGGCGTCGGCGATGTCCGCGCGAAGGAGCAGGGCCCCGATACGCTCGGCGATCTTGGCCGTCCCGGTCCTCGAGGGCCGGTCGGTCTGGACGACCAAAGCTCCACCGTTTCGCGTCTTCGACCTTCCGCTCGGGGATGTCGAGGGGCGCTTGAAGCGGCCCTGCGACGATGCGAGCGTGGCGCCCAGTCATGGCGCTCCATGTTGGCGCTCATGAAGCGCCGCGGGGATTTGGCCCTGGCCGGCCGGCGGAAGGTCGCGTCGACCGGCCTGCCGCGAGGTCCTCGGCGCTCGCCGCGTCCGGCACGGCGAGCAGCGCCCCGTCGAACAGCGGCAACGCGCAGCGGGCCCCCGCTGCCCGACAGACGAGCATCATCCGGCCGAGGTGGGCGGACTCCGCGGCGCGCAGGTCGAGGTCCAGCAGGAGAGCGTCGGGTGCGGCAACAGCCGGAGGTCGTTTGCGCTGCACCGGGCGGGCGTCCATCCCCCGAAGCGAACGATGAATCCCTCTCCGGCGGTGCGGCCTCGCTCGATCCGTCGCCGCCACTCTCCGTGGCATTCACCCGCGGTCGGGCATTGGGACCAGAAGGTGCGCTTGAGTTCGTCCGCCTCGTCGGGCGAGACGGCGGCCATCGTCCTCTCGTGGATGTGCGCAGCGCCGCCACCGGCGACGAGCGCGTGGCCCAACACCTCGGCCCGATCCTCCGCGTAACGATCCTCGAGCCACTTCTTGAAGGTGCCGTCGCGCGCGTCGGTCAAGAGGGTGTCGTCGCCCGAGAGGCAGTACGACCTCGCCTTCCCCCGGGCACCCACATCTTCCCCACACGCACGCGGATCGCTGCGGCCCAGGGCGTCGACGCGGAGGCTGTCCCCCACCCCCGCCTACCGGTCGCGCTGTTCACGTTCACGCTCGCGATCCAGGTGCAACCCCATGTTCACGCGTGAACGTGAATGTGAATTCGCGTGAACGCGCGCGTCCGTTGCTCGCCACGGATAGGGCGCATAGCGGGCGTACATGCCACACTCTTCGAAGTCGCCCTCCCCTTCCCCCTCCGAGCCGATCCGCGTGGATGCGCGGGGGCGGCTCTGGCGGTCCAGCCCCGACCCTGCCGGGGAGTCACGTCGACGGGCGGAAGCGGCGGCGATGGTCCACGCGCTCCGATCTGTCGCGCGAGGCGCGGCGACGACCGGTCCGGCGAGCGGGCCCTCCCCCGTGCTCGGCGCGCCGTCGGTGCGTCCGCGCACGACATGGGGCGTGGCGAGGCCGTCCGCCGCGCCCATGACCGGGCTCACCCTCGCCGAGCTCCGCGCACGCGGCCCGAAGGGGGTGCGGTGAGCGCGCGAACGCCCTCGGGACCGGAGGCGTCGGGGCAGTCACAGCCTCCGGCGGGCGCCGACCGCGGCAGCCATCTGGTGCGGCGTGCGGACGAGGCGCCGCCCCAACTCGCCGAGTTCGACAATCCCTCTCGGCGCCTCCGCCTCAACTTTCCCTGCATCGCGGACGCCACGACGAGCCGGGGGTTCGCCGCGCTCCGGCGCGCCCTGCCGGAGGCGTGGACCGATGCGCTGCGACGCGCCTGGCGGGCGCTCCCCGTCCCGAGCAGGGACACGCCGTTGAGGGAGGTCCTGGCGCGCGGCACCCCGCGAATCCTCCCCGATACCCCCACCGAGGTGAAGCTGGTGACGGCGCGGCGGAGTGCGCTGGGCCGACTCTGCAACGCGCTCCCCTCCTTGCCGCTCGACGAGGTGGACGGTCGGATGCTCGACCGGCTCGTGCGCGCCTACCGGCGGGCGAGAGCAGACACGTCGTCGGCGGTCACCTCCGCGGACCTCACCGAGCTGCGCCACACCGTCAACGCCGCGAGGCAGGGCGCGGGGCTGCCCGCAATCCGCCAACTGCGCGATGCGCAGCCGCGGCGCCGCCAAGGACGCGCCACCGAACGTCCCATCGCGGGACTCGACGAGGTGGATCGGCTGCTGAAGACCACCTCGGGATGGCTCCAAGGGTTGGTGATGCTGCGCGCGGTGACCACCGTGCCGGACACGGCGGGGGGAACCCCATGATCTCAGGTGCGTGCGAGTCTACGGGCGCGTACGCGCGCGCGAGGGTTTTTACTGGCGACTCAGAGTTTCTGGGCTGCACACGCCAGTCCGGATCCGTGG
>CAJBVW010000127.1 GCA_903959175.1 uncultured Pseudomonadota bacterium | reverse complement strand
GGCGAAGGGCACGAGACCGGAGATGACACTGATGAACAGGGGGGCGCTCATCAGGGGTCGCGTGTCGGGGAGCTCGCCGACATGGAGCTGAAAGCCCTTGGCCATCGCCTCGTTGGTGGCGCGCTGGTCCCAACAGGCGTCGCCGAGGGGATCGCGAGACAGGTCGGCCTGGGTGGCATCGGCGTCGACGAGGAGGCCGTGGTGCTGGTTGGTCTGGTCGTAGACCTCGCGCATGCCGTTGATGGTGCAGCCGAAGAGCGCGCGGGTCTGGGGGCCGAAGGCCGGGTCGGCGGGGTCGGAGAGGTGGCTGTCCCAGAACAGGTCCCCGCCGCCGCGCTGCTCGGTGTCGCTGTCGGCGTCGAGGTAGCGCACCGCGCTGTCGGGGGCGCAGAGGGGGTCGTCGGTGCGGATTCCGAGCTTCTCTTCGACGACGGCCTTGGCGCCGTGGATGAGGCCCGAGGTGGAGCCGATGACGATGGCGGCCGTGAGGCCCTCGGAGAAGTCGGACAGCTCGGGGCCGCCCCAGCGCTCCCACATGTGGCCGGACGACCAGGCGTCCTGGAGGTAGTGCTGCCCGACGGCCTCGAGGACGAGGGCCTCAGCCTCGCAGGCGAGGAACACGGATTCGAAGCGGGCGGTTGCGGCGGGGTCGCTGGCGGCGATGAGGTCCTCCATGCCGGCGCACTCCGCGGCCCGGCTCATGGCGAGCAGGTGATAGTGCTCGTAGAAGCGACGCGACTGAGGGAGGAAGTGGGAGGAGTTGAGCGCGCCCATGTGGGTCTGGAACTGGTGACAGCGCTCGTCGCCCGTGTCGGTGTAGGGATCGCAGCCCTCGTTCCCCGTGATCCAATCGTACAGCGAGAAGGAGAAGTCGGGGAGGGCCGCGAATTCCGCGGGCGTCATGGCGCGGGACTGTACGGTCTGGGCCCCGCTGCGCACGGGCGCGACGCTGGCATGGCTGTCGCCGGTGACGTCGCCGACGAGGGTTGTGTCGCTGGCATACGTGCGCAGGGTGATGGCGTCGTTGAGGCCGGCGGGGAGGCCCGACAGCGCGAAGGCGTCACCGAAGATGATGACGTGTTCGCTGTCTTCGTTCAGCCAGCGGTTCCGCGGCGGCTCGTACCCGTAGTCGCACACCGTGCCGTCGGGGCGGTGACAAACCGAGTCGAAGGCCGAGGCGGTGCCGAGCAGAGCGAGCAGGGCGGGGATCATTCGGCCCTCCAGTCGGTGGCGTGAGGCATGCAGGAGGTCTCGCCGTACATGGCGTCGATCGCGGCCTGGACGGGGGCCTTGCCGGCGGTGCGGCCGGCCGCGTAGGCGGCACCACAGCTGCTGTCGCAGCAGTAGGCGGCTTCCTCCCACGGGGAGGTCGTGGCGCAAGCGGGGACGTTGGCGAAGCAACCGGGGAAGTTTCGGACCCCGGGCGAGTAGCAGGCGATGAGGAGGGAGGCGCAGCCGGCGAGCGCGGTCTGGGCGTCACGGCGGGTGGGGTCGAACGTCAGGTGGACATTGGGCGCGTCGAGCACCGAGTAATCGGTGCCGTTCGGCCCGGGCGGCAGGGCGAGGGGCGTGAGGTCGGCCGGAGCGGGCAGGGTGAACGTGCCGCTGTAGACCGGGATGTCCTCGTCGGTGAGGGTGTCGGTGTCGGTGTCGGTGTCCGTGTCGGCGTCCGTGTCGGCGTCCGTGTCGGCGTCCGTGTCGGCGTCCGTGTCGGTGTCGACGGGGGAGCCCGGGGGCTTCTCCTCAGGGGTACCGCCGGCACAGGCGGCGAGGAGCAGAAACGGGATCAGCGAGACGACGACGCGCATGAGGCCTCTCCGGGCGCAGCCCCCTATCCGACTGAGCGAGCCGGAGCCGGGCCGAGGCGCCGCGCTGACGCGGCGGAGGGATGTGACCGTACCTCCGGCTCGGGGCGCATGGCTTCACCTGGACACGCCGGGGGACCGCCTCCGGCGAGCCAGGTGATGTATCGGGGGGGGCTCGCGGGGGAGCGGCCGAGCTGGAGCGACCTGTTGGAGCGCGTGTTCCGGGTGGACGGCTTCGCGTGCCCTCGGTTGCGGTGGCTCGCTCACGCTCCGCTGCGTGAGGTGAACCCCGCCCGACCACGCGGCGGCTCGCTCCCCCGCCCGTCACGGATACATCGCCCCCGCATACCCGATCTGATGGTAGGACTGGACCTTGCTGTCACGGATGATGTTGTAGAAGCACTGGTCGCCCCCGCCGAACGGATGGACGGTCAGGG
>CAJBVW010000126.1 GCA_903959175.1 uncultured Pseudomonadota bacterium | reverse complement strand
TCAAGCCGGGCGCCGTGCATTGGTTCAACCATCTGCTTTGCAACACCGACGGCACCCGTCTCTTCTTCCTCCATCGCTGGCGCAATCCCGGCGACAAGGCGGCCTTCCGCACGCGCGCGGAGATCGCCGCGAAGCAGAAGGCACGGGCCGAAGCCGAGGCCGCGGCGATCGCCGCGCTCCCGCCCGCCCCCACCCGCGCGCGCTACGGGCTCACCGTCGGGGAGAGCCCCCACGAGGCCGTCACGGCCTGGATCGCCGAGCACGCCCTCCCGTGCGTGTCGTACCCGGCCCCGACCCGCGCCACCTTCCAGTACCGCTGCACCGGCGACCTCCCCGAATCCCTCCTCGACGACCGCACAGTCGGCGGGCTCTCCGAGCTCCTGATCGTGCGCGCCGAGAATTCCGTGATCCACTTCTTTGCCGCCACGCGTACCTACGACGCACCCGAGCCGGCCATCGCCGACTACCACGCCACCCTCGACGCCCTCGCCGCCACCTTCGGCACGCCGAAGCGCGCGTCGCGGGTGGAGGACCCCTCGCGGCTTGCCCCCGATCGCATCGTTCGCTTCGCGGGCACCTGGCAGTTCCGCGACCTCGACGCCACCGTCACCCTGCTTCATGCCCGCGGCGAAACCTGGACGGTGCAGGAGTCCTGGCAGGTGCCAGGCGTCGAGGCGAGCATCCCAACTCACGCGCGTACCGGTTCCCTCTCAGGGGGACCGGGCAAAAAGCCTCCAGGCTGGAACCCTCACGTCTCGGACGCACCCACCCTCCCCCAACGGAGTCCCCAATGAAGACCCTCACTCTCCTCACCCTCGCCCTCACCCTCGGCGGCTGCACCGGCGACAAGGCCGATGACACCGGCGAGCCCGCCGACACCGACACCGACACCGACACCGACACCGACACCGACACCGACACCGACACCGACACCGACACCGACACCGAGATGCTCTACGACGCGCTCGGCGGGGCCGACGGCGTGTCTGCGGTCGTGAGCCAGTTCGTCGCCAACGTCGCGGCCGACCCGAACGTGAACTGGATGTTCGCCAACACCGACATCGCGAACCTCCAGATGATGCTCGAGAACCAGATCTGCTCGGCCACGGGCGGCGGCTGCACCTACACCGGCGGCTCGATGCTCGATGTCCACGCGGACATGGCCATCACCGACGCGCAGTTCATGTACGTCGTGGTGGACCTCCTCGCCGCCCTCGACACCCTCGGCGTGCCCTACACCGCGGAGACCTTCGACGGCGGACTCCCGGCCGACCAGCTCATCAACGGGCTCGCGTCCATGCAGGGCGACATCGTCACCGACCCCGCCGGCGACACCGTCCTCTTCAACCAGATCGGCGGGCAGGCCGCCGTCCAAGCCGTCGTCAACGAGTTCATCTCCGTCGTGGGCGCCGACACCCGCATCAACGGCTTCTTCGCCGAGAGCGACCTCGATGCGCTCAACGGCCTGCTCGTCGAGCAGATCTGCGAAGCCACCGGCGGCTACTGCACCTACTCCGGCCGCTCGATGTGCGACACCCACGCGGGCATGGGCGTCACCGATGATGCCTTCGACGCCCTCGTCGGCGACCTCCTCATCGCGCTCGAGAACCTCGAGGTGCCCTACGCGCTCGACGGCACGGCCACCATCGACCCGCTCCTCTTCGCGCTCGTCGGGATGCACGACGAGATCGTCGACCCCCAGGTCGGCTGCGCAACGTCGATGTAGTCTCCGCGCGAGGGGGAGGGCGTCCTCGCCTTCCCCCTCGCCCCGGCGTCGGCCGGGGTGCGGCGTTTCCGCGTCGAGCTCGTATGGGAGACCGCCGAGCAGGCCAGTGCAAGCCCGCACGCGCCTCACCTTCCTGCCCGCTCCACGCTCGGGCGCCCGCTTCGCCCAGTCGGCGGCCTCGTCCTTGGTGACCGTCACGAAGTCCTTCACGGCGAAGACACCCTTGGCGCGGCCGAATGCACCGTTTATTGAGCGGAGAGGCCTAACATCGGGTCTCGAGCGCTAGGGCCGTGGGTCCCGGCGCCCCGAGCGGCGCCGACCACGGCCCGGATCACTCACACGCGACGAGCAGGGCGTTGGCGGGGTCGTCCGACCAGAGCGGCCCCGATCGCACCCACTCGCACACGCGGCCCCGCAACACCCCGGCGATCTCCGGCCGCGAATCCACCTCGTTGGTGAGCTCCAACGGATCGTCCGGGAGGTGGTAGAGCTCGGCGGCCGCGCCCGGGAAGGGGTTCTCGCCGTCGTAGTGTTTGCACTTGGAGTAGCCGGCCTTCGGATCGAGGATGTACTTCCAACTCCCGAGGACGACGCCCGCGGTCTCGGCGCCGCGCTCGAAGAAGGCGGGGTGCTGCGGCTCGACGCACCGGCGCGCGTTGTCGACGAGCGAGCGCCCCTCGCCCGGCCCCGACCACGGAAGGCCCGCGACCTCGAGGAGCGTGGGGACGAGGTCGACGGACGGAACCCAATTCGCGAGGACCTCGCCCGCGGGGAGGCGGCCGGGCGCGCGGATGCCGTAGGTGGAGCCGATCACGCCGTTGTAGGGCGAACAGCCGTGGAAGAAGTAGCCGTTCCGCCGCGCGAGCTCGTCGCCATGGTCGAAGGCGACGACGATCACGGCGTCGTCGAGGCGTCCGGACTCCGCGAGCGCGGCGAGCAGCGTGGCGACGTGTTCGTCCGTCTGGCGGAGCTGGCTCGCGTACAGCGCGTCGACGTGGCGGCGATCCTCCGCGTCGAAGGGGGTGTCTCCGCGGGAGACGGCGAGGAGCTCCTCCTCGGTGGGGTCCTGGAGGGGGCCGTCGTAGGTGTCGGGGTGGAAGTCGGCGTACCAGGGGTCGCGGCGATCGTAGGGGTCGTGCGGATCCATGAAGTGGATCCAGCCGAAGAAGCGCTCGTCCTCCGGGAGGGCGGCGATCGTCTCGGCGGCCTCCGTCGCGATGCGGAAGTCCCCGGTGGCCTGGTCGGTGCCGGGGTTCTCGTCGTCCGACTGGCAGCTCCGGTGGCCGATGGCGGGCGGGCCGTCCATCACGAAGCACATGTTCGCGAGCCAGCCGTAGGTGGTGTACCCGGCGTCCCCGAAGCGTTGGTAGAGCGTCGGGACCTCCGCCGCGATGCCGCTGCCGCCGGCCTCGGGGGGCTCGTTGGCGCGGACCTGGTGGGTCACCGGGTAGGCGCCGGTCATCAGCGTGGTCATCGAGACGGCGGAGAGCCCGCGCGGCACGAGCACGTTGTCGAAGCGGACGCCCTCGGCGAAGAGCGCGTCGAGCGTGGGGGTGGTGTCCCACTCCGGGTGGTGGACGCCGAGGAAGTCGCGGTGGACGGTGTCGACGCTCACGAAGAGCACGGTGCGGGGCGGATCGGTGGCGGTGACCACGTCGGCATCGGCGGGGCACTCGGCGCCGGGCTCCTCGACCGCCGGGGGCGCGCCGCCGCACGCCCCGAGGAGGAGCGCGAGCATCACGGCCAGAAGACCAGGACCGTCAGGAGCGCGCCGACCGCCCACGTCGGCCAACCCGCGGGGGTCACGTAGGGGAAGCCCATCAACGCGAAGCCGAGCAGCATCTGCCGGCCGGACTGCTGCTTGCGCCCGATCTGCCACGCGGCGAGGCCGATGCAGCCGAAGATCACGCCGGCGAAGAGGGTTCCAGGGTCCATGCGGCTCGGTATCACGGGCCCGGGCGGGGGGATGGGGGGGTGGCGGACGTCCGTCAGTGACGTCCGTCAGACGTCCGTCACCCTGCCACCCGCGCAAGCAATTCCAGCCCCTTGGGAGTGGCACGCCGCGTGCTTGGCCTCCGCGCACACGGAGGCCTCGTGGCCGATCTCTCGCGCGCTTCGTCCCAGACCGTCACCCCCGCCGTCGCCCCCGCCACGAGCGGCCCCTCCGCCGCCCTCGCCGCGCCGCAGCTCACCGGCAACGCCGCCGCGCAGGACCGCCTCGGGCTCGCGGGCGCCCTGCCGAGCGCCGCGGACACGCTGGAGATGGCGTTGGCGGGCATGGGCGCGATGGCGTCGGTGGTGCTCGACGCGATGCCGTCGCCACAGGCCTTCGGGCTCGCGGCGCGGAACGCCCCCTCGCCGTGGGCGAAGGCATGGTTGTCCGATCAGCCCGCGAAGGACCTGGTGAAGTACGCCGCGGAGGCGCTGCACGCGGGCCTGGACGTGGTGTGGCCGGTGGGGCTCGGGGTGGCGGTGGACGCGTCGGTGAGCGCGGCGGCGGTGGTGAAGGGGGTCGGGATGGCGGGCGCGGAGATCGCGCGGAGCGCCGAGGGGATGATGCTGACCCGGCGAGGGGAGACGAAGGGCGGGCTCGCGTTCGGCGAGGGCGCCAAGCTCTCGGGCGCGAACGACGACACCGCGCTGGGCGGTGGGATGGACGCCAACTTCCTCGGGGGCGGCACGATCGAGGAGACGTTCCTCCTGCCGCTGGAGGACGTGTTCGCCGAGCTCGCGACCCTCACGCCGGCCACCGTCGGGGCGCTGCTGCTCGGGGTCGGGACCCCGATGGGGATGCTGCCCGCCATGGTGGCGCTCGCGGCGCGCCTGAAGCCGGTCTCCCGCTCGGTCGACCTCCGCGCGCGCGCCGATGCCGCCACCTCCAAGAGCGTGCCCGGCATGGCGCACGAGGAGCTGGGCGCGGCGTTCGACGCGGGCGTCACGCTGGGCCAGGAGGGGGGGGCCACCTACGTCGAGGTCTCCTCCAGCGGGGGCTCCGCGCGGGAGAGCTGGGCCCTCCTCGACCCGATCGCGGCCGCGATGGGTATGCCCGTCAGTATGTTTACCTGGGACATCGGTGTGGCGCTCCGCCTCCGCGTCACCGGCACCCCCGAGGCCATCGCCGCGGGCGACACCGACGCGCTCGACTTCCTCATCGGCGTCACGCGCACGGACAGCGAAGGGAGCATCGAGGACATCTTCGAGACCAGCGACGCCAAGGCCGCCGGGCGCTTCCTCCTCGCGGTCGCGTGCGCCGTGCCGGACGCGCTGATGGCGGCCCTCGGCGAAGAGGGCCCCGCCGTGCCGGCCGCCGAGCTCCCCGACGTGACGCTGACCCGCTCGGCCACCCGCTCCGTCGACGACGTCAGCACGCTGATCGACGGCGCCGCGCCGATCGCGAAGGAGCTGGTCGCCCTCGCCGCCCCGGACGAACACGCCTTCCTCACCCAGACCTACAGCGCCGAGCTCGAGGCCACGTTGCGCGTCCCGGTGGACGCCGTGCGCGCCGCCCTCCACGGCGCGGCGCTCCCCACCGGCCCCGAGGGCGCCGAGGCCCGCGTGCTCGACGTGGCGCGCTTCCTCGCCGACCGCGCCGTCGGGCAGACGGGGTCCCTCCCCGAGGGCCTGCCCGCGCTGGATCTCGCCGCGGGCCTCGTCCGCGTGGCGGTCCCGAAGGTGGGCGCACGCGTGGAGTGGACGTCGCGGGTCGGCCTCGGCGGGGAGGTCGAGGTCCTGGCGAGCGCGGAGCTTGGCGCCACCGCGGGGATCACCCTGTTCCGCGACGGCGAGCTCTCGCCCGCCATCGACGCCGAGCAGCGCCGCGCGCTGTTCGCCGACTGAGGGGCGCGCCGGCTTCGCCGGCCGGGTGCTACCGGGCGGCCCCGCGGCCGCCCGCCGGAGCCCGGCCTGCCGCCCCCTCGCGGCCTACGATCGTGCCGCGCCGGTCTCCGCCCTTCGGGTGACGCCCCCTCGCGCGCGGCGCGTGGACAACTTGGGTCCCAGATGACCACCCACAACTGGCCGCCCAGCGGCCAAAACCCGGCGAGCATCCCAGATGACCACCCACTTGTGGCCGCCCAGCGGCCACACAGGTGCG
>CAJBVW010000125.1 GCA_903959175.1 uncultured Pseudomonadota bacterium | reverse complement strand
GCGGGGTCGATGAGGCTCGTGCCGGGGGCGTCCACCGCGTAGGAGCGGGCGGCCCAGGTGGCGCCGTCCCGCGTGACGAGGGCGCCGACGGCGAGCCTGGGAAAACGCTCGTCCAACCAGGAGGGCGGGCGGGCGCTGGAGAGGCCGGCGAGCACGAGGTCATCGCCCCACGACACGGCATGGAGGCTGCTGAAGGCGTGGGCGAACGGCGCCGGGTCCCGACGCCACGCGCCCGGGCCGCCGCGGAGGGCGTAGACCTGGAGGGGCGCGGTGGGGTCCGCCGCGCCGAGGCTGGCCTCGGTGGCGGTGAGCACGGAGTCGCAGCCGATCAGCGCGAGGAGGAGCATCCCCGGCGGCGTAGCATGGGGCGGGGGCGGTCGCCGTCGTCCGCGCGGCCCGGCATGGCCTACACTGCACCGATGCTTCCCGACTCGTCGCGCCTCGACGCGCTCCGCCGCAACGCCCTCGCCGGGCTCCTCAACCGCGGCTTCGCCCGCAGCGCGCGCGTGATGCGGCGCCTCCCCGCCGCCCAGCCCGGCCGCCACGGCGTGGAGCTCGAAGCCGACGTGCCCTGGCGCGCCCCGCTCGCCGGCAGCCCGGACGCCCACCTCCTCGACGTCTACCGCCCCGTCGACGCGACCGGCCCGCTCCCCGTCGTCCTCTACCTGCACGGCGGCGGCTTCCGCGGCCTCGACAAGAGCACGCACTGGGTCATGGGCCTCGCCTTCGCGCACGCCGGCTACCTCGTGCTCAACGTCAACTACCGCCTCGCGCCGAAGCACCGCTTCCCGGCCGCCGCGGAGGACGCCTGCGAGGCCTGGGTGTGGGCCGTCCAGAACGCCGCCCGGTACGGCGGAGACCCCGCGCGCATCGTCGTCGCCGGCGAGTCCGCGGGGGCCAACCTCGCGGCGGTGGTGGGCGTGGCGTCGGCGTGGCGCCGCGAGGAGGCCTTCGCGCGCGCCGTGTTCGACACCGGCGTCTCGCCCGTCGCCGTGGCGCCGGCGTGCGGCATCCTCCAGGTGAGCGACCCGAAGCGCTTCATCCGCAGCAAGTCCGTCGGGCGCATCACGAGCGCGGTGATCGAGGGGTGCTTCTACGGCTACGTGGATGACGTGTATCACGACGATCGCGACTACGGCCTCGCCGACCCGCTCCTCGTCGTGGAGCGCGCCGGCGCGCCGGATCGGCCGCTCGCCCCTACGTTCCTCGCCGTCGGCACGGCCGATCCTCTCATCGATGACACGCGTCGCTACGCGAAGGCGGTCGAGCGCCACGGGGGCGCGGTCGAGGCCCGCTACTACCCGGGGATGGAGCACGCCTTCCACGCGTGGCTGCTGCGCCCGCAGTCGCGCCGGTGCTGGGAGGACCAACTCGCGTTCCTCCAGCCCTACACGGGCGGCGGCGCCAACATCATCCGGGTGCGGCAGCCGCGCGCGGCGTGAGGGGCGCGTGCGCGACCCCCGCGCAGGGGAGCCGCGCGGAGCCGCGACTACGGGAAGGTCGCCCGCAGGTAGGCGACCACGTCGGCGACATCCTGCGCGTCGGTGTACTGGGACGGCATCGCCGATCCGAACCCGCTCTCGATGATGTTCGCGAGCTCGGTGTCCGTCAGCGCGGGCACCTTCGCGGTGAGGTCCGCCGAGGGCGTGCCGCCGATGTCGTCGCCGCCGATGCCGTCCGTGCCGTGGCAGCCGGCGCACGCGGAGAAGAGCGTGGCTCCGGCGGCCTGGTCGCCCACGATGTCGGTGTCGGTGCCCGTGTCGGTGATCGTTCCGGTACATGCGAGCGTCAGGAGAAGCAGAATCATAAAACCTCCGGCCGCATGCTACGTCGCTGGTCGGGCGTGTGGCAAGTTGGGACGTCCGGCGGTGCTGCCGGTGCGCGCGCCGCCGCGCCCACGCTGAACCACCCGCATGGCGCGGGGACCGACCTCCACGGGTAGCCCCCGCCCCTCCCACCCGATCCCGCAGCGGCCGCCGCCTCGGCGGTCCGTCTGCCCTGGCCTCCCCGGCCTCCGCGGCCTCCGCGGCCTCCGCGGCCTCCCCGGCCTCCCCGGCCTCCGCGGCCTCCCCGGCCTCCCGCCTACCCGACCCCCGAGAGGAACGCCCGCATCGCCGCGACCATCCACGCGTGGTCGGCCGTGCCGCACATCTCGCGGATGGAGTGCATCGACAGCATCGGGTTCCCAACGTCTACCGTGCGTACCGCGAGTCGCGCCGCGACTAAGGGGCCGACGGTGCTGCCGCACGCGAGGTCGGAGCGGTTCACAAACCACTGGAAGGGCACGTCCGCGGCCTCGCACAGCCGCATGAAGAGCGCGGCGCCCTCGGCCTCGGTGCCGTAGCGTTGGGCGCTGTGTTGCTTGACGACGGGGCCGGCGTTGAGGCGCGGCATGTGCTCGCCATCGTGCTTGTCGGCGAAGGCGGGGTGGACGGCGTGCGCCATGTCGGCGCTGACGAGCCACGAGTGGGTGAGCGCGCGGGAGAGGCCGCCGGCGTTGTCCCCGGCGCCGTCGCGGACGATGCGCTCGAGCAGGTGCTCCAGCCACGCGCTCTGGGCGCCGCGCTCGCTGGTGGAGCCGATCTCCTCGTGGTCGAACAGCGCGAGGACCGCGGTGGTGGCGGGCAGATCGGCGTCCCCGGCGGCGATGAGGGCCTCCAGGCCGGCGTGGCAGGAGGCGAGGTTGTCGAGGCGCGCGGAGTGGAGGAACTCGGCGTTGAGCCCGGAGATGACGGCGGGGGTGAGGTCGTAGAGGGCGAGGTCCCACGTCAACAAATTGGACTCGGGGACGCCCGCGGCCTCGGCGAGGAGGGCGCGGAGGGGCTCGGCCGTCGCTCCGGAGGCGCCCGGGTCCGAGAGGGCGAGGAGCGCGGGGAGCTCTTTCTGGGCGTTGAACTTCAGACCCTCGTCGTTGACGCCTCGGTTCATGTGGATGGCGAGGGTCGGGATCCGGCAGAGCGGACGCCGCAGATCGACGAGGATGGCCTTCTGGCCGGCGCCGTCGCGGACGAGCACGCGGCCGGCGAGCCCGAGGTCGCGGTCGGCCCAAGTGGCGAGCATCACGCCGCCGTAGGGCTCGACGCCGAGGCGGATGTAGCCCTGGTCGCGCAGGTGCGGGCGCGGCTTGATGCGGAGGTTGGGCGAGTCGGTGTGGGCGGCGGTGAGGCGGAAGCCGGCGGTGGCCGGGTTGTTTGCGCCGACGCGGAAGGCCACGATCGAGCCGCTGCGGAGCACGTAGCGCTTGGACCCGGCGGGCAGGGCCTCGGGGGCGCCGCCCTCGTCGAGCGCGGTGTAACCGGCGGCTTCGAGCAGGCCGGCCGCGACGTTGGCCGCGTGGAAGGACGTGGGGGAGGCGTCGAGGAAGGCGCGGAAACGGTCGAGGAGGGCCATGCGGGCTCCGGGCGAAGAGGGGCACTCTTAGCGCGCGGGGGGCGGCGGCGGGATGGTCCGGCGGCGTCGGGATGCCCCGTCGCGCGCTCGCCATCGCGTTAGCGGAGCCGTGTGTACGACGAGACCACACGCGCCGCCTACCCGTTCCTCGCCCGGCTCGAGGCCGCCGCGCCGGACCTGCTCGCGGAGGTCGCCGCCCTCGACGAGGCGCGGTGGGCGGCGGCGCAAGGGTACTCAGACGGCGTCCACGTCTGCGTCTTCGAGGCGGGCCGCTTCCTGCACGAGTTCGACGCGGCAGCGGTGGAGCGCGCGCGCGCCGACTGCCCCGCGGCGGCCGCGGTGGTGGGCACGATCGAGGGCGTGCGCCTCGCCGGCTACCAGCGCTTCGTGCAGGGCGCCGGCATGGCCGTACACACCGACCCCCGCGCGAACAACATGGTGCGCTGCATCCTCGGCCTGCAGCTCCCTACGGCGGAGCAGGCGTGGTGGCCCCCCGGCCGCGCCCGCCTGCTCGACACGCGCCTGCCGCACTGGGCGCGCAACGACGACGCCGCGCCCCGCTACACGCTCGTGCTCGACATCCAGATGCCCTTCCCGGTGGACAGCAGCGGCTGGCCGCCCTGGCGCCTCGACGGCCCCCGTGACCTCGCCCGCCCCGCCGGCGATCTGCCGGAAGCCGCCTTCCGCGCACAGCGCCAGCTCGCGCGGGGGGGCGGCGCGTCCGACCCCGGCCCGATGCTCGCCGGGGGCGACGCCTCCGAGGCCGAAGAGGAGATGGACAAGGACGAGTAGGCCGGTGGGACCGGGCCGGCGGCGTCGGGATCCGCGGAGGAGGGGCGCGCCGCCCCCCCACGTCAGGAACCCCCGCCCGCCCCCGCGGTCGGGTACCGTACCGGGACCTCCATGAAGCGCCTCCGCGTCCCCCTCGCCCTGCTGGCCCTCGTGGTGCTCCTGTGCGCGGGCCTCGGCGCGGCGCTGCTCGACGTGCTGCGGCCCGACGCGGCGGACCCCACGATCACCCGCGCGCCGCGCGCGGAGCGTCGGGTGCGCACCACCGGAGACGCCGATGCGGCCTGTGTCCTCGACGTGGAGGTGCGCGCCGCCGGCGAGGGGGACGAGCCCGGTGCGCCGGTGCCGGAGGCCGTCGTGCGGCTGGGCTGGGGAGAGTGGGGGCAGCCGACGGACAGCCTCGGCGTGGACGCGGAGGGGCGGGTGCGCGCCGCCGCGGCCTGCGGCGCCGCGCGCGTCTTCGTCGAGGCGCCCGGGTTCGCGCCGACGGCCCCGCTGTTCAAGCCGAGCCCCGGCGTCCCCATGCCGGCCCCGATCGTGCTCTTCCCCGGGGTGCGCGTGTACGGGACGGTGGTCTCGACCGCGGCGGAGCCGGTGCCGGGGGGCGCGGTGTCCGTGGGGGGCGCGGACACGACGACCGCGGCGGACGGCACGTGGTCGGTGTGGGCCGGGGCGGAGAAGGGGTACGTCGGGGTGCGCGCGTTCGGCTTCGACGGGGACTACGTCGTCTACGACGGCCGGGGCGACCACCCCGACGGCCTCCGCGTCGACTTCACGCTGACGCCGCGCCACGAGCTGCGCGTCTGGTGCGCCGGGCTGCCGGACGACGCCTGCACCGGCATGCCGATGCAGTGCACCCACCCGTTGTCACCCGTCGGCGACCGCTGCCACGCCACCGACGTGCCCGGCGAGACCGTGTGTACCTGCCCCGATGGCGAGGTCGCCGTGCGCGGCGGCGGGCGCGCGGTGCTCGTGGACGCCGACGCGCAGGAGGCGTGGCTCGACTTCCGGGACACCGGGCGCATCGTGGGGCGCGTGCTCGTCGACGGGCAGCCCGCGGCGCACTGCGAGGTCGACGGCGCCCGCATCCCCGCCGCCCTCGAAGATCTGCCGCGCGGCCTGTTCGTCACACGGTCGGCCGCCTGCGACGCCGACGGCCGCTTCGTCCTCGAGGGGCTCGTGCACGGGGACTGGCAGGTCGTCGCCCAGACGCGGAGAGGGGACGCGGAAGACACCCCCGCCGACGGCGGGCGCTTCCTCGAGCGCAGCCTCGTGCCGCGGCGCGTGCGCCTGCGCGAAGAGGTCGACGTGGGCGACATCCTCCTGCCGGGCGGCGGCGGGCTGGAGGGCGTCGTGGTGGATGGGCTGACGGGCGCGCCCGCGTCGGAGGAGCCCGTCGCGGCGTGGCGCGAGGGCGTCGGCGGCGAGCGGGTCACCATCGCCCTCGACGAGTCCGGGTACGACGACGGGTCCTTCCGGATCCAGGGCCTCCCGCCGGGGCGCTGGACGGTGGCCCACGTGCTCGCGCCGCACGACGGCATCGTGGTGACGGTGACGGAGGGCGTCGTGACCCGCGGGATCCGCATCACGACGAGCGACGCCACCGCCCTCGACGAGAACGGCTTCGCGCTCACGACGGAGGACGGCGCCCTCGTCGTCCAGGACGTGACCCCCGGGAGCCCCGCCGCGGACGCCGGGTTGGAGCCCGGCGAGGAGGTCGTCGGCGTGCTCCTCGGGGGCTTCGACCTGTCGAGCGCGATGGGCGAGGACGGCGCGGAGTTCGCGCGCGCCGTGCTCGGGCACTGGGACGGGCCGGGCGTCACGCTCGTCGTGCGGGGCGCGGACGGCGGGGAGGAGGAGGTGCCGTTGGAGTGGTGAGGGGGGCGCCGGATCGAGCGCACCACCCGGCCGCGAGGGGCGCGGTGTCGGCGGTGTCGGCCGGGCGCCTTGACCAGGGCCGGCGCGGAGCCCTGCCGGTAGGCGTGCAGCGCGCGACGGTGGAGGTGGGCGGCGGGCGTCGGCCGGGGCGCGCACCGCGCCTCGCTCCCCACGGCCGCCCTCCGTTGCTGAGCCCGCGCCGTCAGCCCCGGTAGAGCAGGTAGAGCACCGGCAGGAGCGCGACGAGCCCGACGACGGTGAGCACCACCGCGGCGAGCACGCCCGCCCAGAGCAGCCGGCTCTGGGACTGCCGTCGCATCTGGGTCGTCGCGGGATCGACCTGAGCGCCGGAGAACGTGCCCGCGCCGCCCTGGAGCGGCCGCGCCTGGGCCGCCGCTGGCAGGGGGGCCGCGCCCGGGGGCGTCGGCGGGGGAGCGGGCGCCGGGCGGTCGGTCGTGGGGAGGCGGAGCCAGGTGGTTGGCGGGAGCGGATCGTCGGCCATGCGCCGAGTATGACGCCCCGCCGCCCCGCCCTCAAGCGCCCGCGGCCGTTACTCGCACCGCGTGTTGTCGCCGCGCATCCACCGCTCGCCGTCGAGGTAGACGCCGTCCGTGCCCATGCGCACGCCGAGCTGGGCGCGCGTGCCGTCGGTGGCGACGAGGGAGAGCGTGCCGCTCCCGGAGGTCGCGCCGGTGGCCGTCCACGCGCCCTCCGTGCCACCCGAGAACGCGGCGCTCGTGCCGTCCGCACCGAAGCCCCCGCCGTCGGTCAGGCGCGCGTAGTTGCCGTTGCTACACAACCAGAGCTCGTGCTTCTCGCTGTACCCGTTGCCTGTGTAGAGCTTCACGAGGTAGCGGCCCTGGAGGTAGGCCGCCCAGCTCCCCGCGGCGGCGTCCGAACTGCTCGCGCGGCCTATGCGCGCCGTACGGAACACCTGGCGTTGCTCCTGCCGCACCGCCTCGATGCCGTCGGCCGGGGCGATCCCGAGCACCGCGAGCACGCGCCCGTCGGCCAACACGCGGCCGAACGCGACGCCCTTGACCGCCACGGCGCCGCCCGTCACGTCGAAGTCGTTGGCGAGGCCGCCGGAGTCGGCGCGCGGGGTGCCGGTGGGGACGAGGACGAGGCCGTCTCCTACGTCGATCGAGCGGGAGAGCTCGGCGCGGAGGTCGCCGCCCTGCGGGTCGCCGACGCTCGCGATGATCATGGTGTTGCCGTCCGGGCCCATCATCAGCATGCGGGTCGCGTCGACCGCGTTGGATTGCCACCCTGCGGGCACGTCCACCGTCAGGCCGCTCGCGAGGGAGGCGGGCGTGCTCCCCGAGGCCGCCGCGGGCGCGCTTCGCTCGGGGGATGGTTTCGGGACGTCGGGGGGCTTGGAATCGCCGCTCCCGCCCGGGATGTCGGCGCCGTCGGGCGGCGTGGGGTCGTCCTCCGGGGCGGGCGTGAGCCCGTCGGTGTCGAGGGTGTCGGTGGGCGCGCTGGCTCCGCGGGTTGCCAGCCACCCGGCGAGACCCAGCACCGCGGCCCCGCCGAGCGTCAGGAAACCGAGCAGGGTCACGAGCAGCACCGCGGGGACGGCGCTGCGGCGGCGCGGGGCGGTGGCCGGCGCCTTCGTCAACGGTCTCATCATCACCTTCCTACCTGCCCTACTGGTCAAGGTGCTCGGCTCATTCGGAGAAGAGAACACCACCTTCGGTGACGCCGACTTCGGTTGGTACGGAATCCTTCTCGGCAACGCCGCCAAACTGGGGTCGGCGTGGGGCGTGGTGGTCATGCTGCTTATCGGCGCCGGGTTACTGGCACTGGCGGTCGGGGTGCAGCGCCGTCTGG
>CAJBVW010000124.1 GCA_903959175.1 uncultured Pseudomonadota bacterium | reverse complement strand
GGAGAAGCTCCAGGTGAGGCCGAGGAGCGCCAGCCCGCGCGCGTGCAGCGCCCGGAGGCCCTCGATGCCGGTGGTGTCGATGCCGTGGGCCCCCTCGAGGGAGTAGACGAGCGCGATGCCGCCGGCGTCGGCGATGCGGAGGGCGTCCTCGGGGGAGCGCGCCAACGTCACCGCGTCGAGACGGGAGTCCTCACGCTCCAGGATCGAGAGGAGCGACTCGACGTGCGCGGCCCAGCTCGCCTCGCGCGGGGGCCAGAGCACCATCACCGCGAGGTTCGTCCCGCCGGCGCGGAGCTGTGAAAGCCCGGCTTCGAGGCCGGCACCGTCCAGGCCCACCTTGTTGCGGTAGAGCATGGTCGGCGTGTCGAGGTGGAGGTCGGCCTGGATGTCGGCGGCGCGGGCCGTGAGGACGGCGGCGAGGAAGAGCATCCGTGCGAGGTATCGCGAAGCGGGATGCAGGCACCAAACATCCCCACGGTGCGACTGCCGCCGTCCCGCTCCGCGGGATGGCTGCAACCAGGACTTTACGACCCGTTCACCGCGTTGGTTTGACGTCGGACGCTACCGCACGCTATTGCGCGCGGTCTGCCATCTGCCCCCAGGGAGCCCCCCCATGCTCACGCTGCTGCTCGCCGCCTCGCTCGCCCACGCCAAGCCGACGGCCTCCTCCGTCGCGGACGACGATCTGGGCAAGCACGCGCCCGATCTGGCGCTGGACGGCCTGCTCTCGACCGGCTGGGCCGAAGGCGGCGTCGGTCACGGGGACGGCTCCTGGTGGGAGTTCGACCTCGCCCAGCCGACGAAGCTCGAGGTCGTCTCCTTCTGGGGCGGCAACCTCTCGAACGGCAAGAAGTCCTTCCGCGAGTACGCCCGCCCCAAGCGCGTCCGCCTCTTCGTGGACGGCGTGCAGCAGGGCGACAAGGACGAGGAGGGGAACTTCAAGGGGTTCCGCCTCCAGGACGAGATGAAGCGCATCGACATCCCGGTCGAGGTCGCCGCGGCCAGGAAGGTCCGCATCGAGGTCGCCGAGGTGTTCGAGGGCTTCGTCTTCGCGGACTGCTACCTCGCCGAGGTCGCGGTGAACTTCACGGAGGGCGAGCGCGGCCGCGCCGTCGAGAAGGTGGACGCCTGGCGCGCCTCCAAGGAGGGCGCCAAGCTCCTCGAGAAGCACGAGACCGAGGTCATCGAGGCGTTCAAGGCCCACATGGCCGACGGCGACGAGAACCCCGCGATGGACTTCCTCATGGCCGCCGCGGCCGACGGTCCGACCTACCTCCGCAAGAAGGTGACCTCGCTCGTGCCGGAGGGCTACCGCGCCGCCGCCATCGTCCCGGACGACAAGGCGATGGAGGCCCTCCTCAAGCTCAAGGATCCCAACGGCATCCCGGGCCTCGAGATGGCGGCCCTCCGCTCCATCGGCAAGGCGCAGAAGCAGATCCGCGAGAACATCGAGATCTTCTACGCCTACCAGGACCTCCAGAGCGGCGGGCGCCGCAACATCAAGGCCTGGGGCGAGGCTGGCTGGGAGGTCGGCGCGCTGCGCGGCTTCGGCGAGCCGATGGCGCTCGAGATCGACCAGTTCGGCCAGCTCTACGTGGCCGACGTGGGCAACAACCGCGTGCAGATGTTCGGCCAGGAGGGCCTCTCCGCGAAGCAGTGGGGCGCCAAGCCCGACATCTCCAACCTCTGGTTCGACGGCCGCCGCACCTGGTACGCCTCCGGCAGCGGCGCCAGCGAGGACCAGGGCGCCTTCGTCAACCCCGTGGACGTCGAGCTCATCCCCGGCAAGGAAGCCGACAAGTTCGCCACGCTCGACGCCACCGGCCGCGTGCAGGTCTTCGACGAGGAGGGCCGCCCCCTCATCGGCTGGACCGTGCGCGTCGACCACAAGATGCAGCCGAAGGTCGGCGGCGAGGGCTACCTCGCGTGGATCCCCCAGAAGAAGCAGCTCGTCGCCTTCATCGGCAACACGGCGACCACCTTCACCCTCGACTCCGAGGAGGTGGCCCGGTGGTCCATCAAGGACGGCACCCCCAACGCCGTCGAGGTCGGCAAGGACGGGAAGTTGTATCTCGTCTTCGGCGCGAACATCGTCCAGTACGGCAGCGACGGCTTCCGCTACGCCACCGTCTTCGGCGACGAGATCCTCGGCGAGGGCTTCGAGGACGTCGACCTCACCCTCGACGAGGAGGGCAAGCTCTGGGCGCTCACCGACATGGGCTGGGCGTTCAAGTTCAAGAAGCCGGGCAAGCTCGAGTGGAAGGTCAGGATCAGCGACATCGCGTTCGAGCGGCCGCGCTTCGCCGTGTCCCAGGGCATGGTGTTCGTGACCGACCGCGAGCGCGTCGTGAAGGTGGACGCCCTCCAGCTCCACACCGACGAGGTCGAGGCGCTCAAGGCCGAAGCCCCCGAGAAGGGCGCGAAGAAGGCGGGCAAGTAGTGCTGCTCCTCCTCGCCCTGCTCGGCTGCGGGGGCGAGCCCACTGCGACCACGCCGCCTCCCTCCGGCGTGGCGGACCCGATGCCCGGCGGGGCCACGCCCGTCGGGTCGGGGAGCACCCCCGCCGTCCCCGCGCCGCCCACGGTGTGGACCGCGGACAACATCGACCAGCTCGTGCCCGTCGCGCCGAGCCGCCGCTCGACCGTGTCCAAGCCCATCCCGGCGGTGCCCGAGTACGACGCCGCCCTACTGACGCTCGGCTCCATCGTCGAGAAGTACGCGGGAGACCCCGACAACCCCTGGGCCATCGCCCACGGCGTCTTGGCGCGCGGTCCCGGCTTCCGCCTGCGCGACAACCGTGAGGGCGTGCCGCACCTCTTCACCGCCTTCGCCGAGCCCCGGCCGACCGGCACGCGCACCCTCGTCGGCTTCCCCAAGGCCCTCGGGGACGTGCGCGTCGAGCCGCACACCGACCTGCTCCTCAAGAACCTCGGCGAGATCGGCGTCCCCCCCGACGCGACGTTCCCCACGCGCGCGGGCACGGTGTCGATCGCGGATTTGTACCGCTACACCCTGCTCAAGACCTACCTCGTCGCCGAGAAGAACCTCTCCTCCTACGACGGCCCGAACGACATGCCGTGGGGCCTCCAGGCCCTCGCGCAGTGGGCGCCCGCGGGCGAGCTCCAGTGGGTCTCCACGCAGGGCGCCGCGATGGACCTCGACTACCTCACCACGTTCACCGTGGCGGTGCTGACGAAGGAGAGCGCGTTCCTCTTCCAGTCGATGCAGCGCGGGCAGCCCTTCCAGCGCCAGGGGCAGCCCCTGTTCTCGTACAGCTGCGGCGGCGCGCACCTGCTCCAGGGGGCCAGCTACGCCGTCGCGCGCGGCTACGGCACGCCCAAGGACCGCAAGGCCGTCGAGGCGCAGGTCCCGCTGATGTTCTACCGGCTCCCCATCGAGCTCGGCATCTACGACGAGGCGATGAAGACCGCCCCGAAGCAGAAGGTCCGGCTGCTCGTGCAGCGGATGAAGTTCCTCGGGCACTTCCTCGAGACGATGTCGAAGATGGAGGCCATGGGCCTCTACGTCCCCGACGAGAAGCAGTCCCAGCTCCTCGAGGGCGCCGCGCAGAACCTCGTGTTGACGGTCCAGGCGCTCGAGAAGTCGGGCACCTTCGCCAACATGGAGACGATCCGCACCAAGGACGAGCAGCTCTTCCTCGACGTCATCGGCGACTCCTGCCACGCCGTGCGCGGCCTGGAGCTCGAGCTCGGGCGGGGCACGATCGCCTGGTAGAGGGGAGCCCAGGGCGGGCACCGTGCCGCCCCGGCTCCGAGCGTAGCGCCGAGGACTAGTCCTGGATCAACGCGGCCTGTTCGGCCACGATCTCCTGAACGCGGTCCCGGATGCGCTGCTGCGCCTGGGACACGAGGAGGACGCGCACGATGTCCGCCACACCGGAGATCTCCGAGCCGGGGGCGCCGGCGAGGGCGGCTTCGCCCTGGGCACGGATGATGGCGGCGCCGCGGGGGCGGCCGTGGAAGATCATCGCGACCGCAGCGAGCTCGGCAGAGCGGGCGAGGGCGGCGCGGTCGCCGTCTTCGAGGGCGCCGTCCGCGGTCTCGCGGTAGACGATCTCGAGGGCGGCGTCGCGCGCTTCCTCGTCGTTGCCTTCCACCGCGAAGGGGAAGCGCTCGATGCCCTGGTTCAACGCGGCGTTGTCGAGCACGCCGAGCGGGGCGAGCCAGCGGGCGTCTGCGTCCTCGCCCTCGTCGATGGGGGCGGGCGCGGCGGCCATCGGGTCGAGCGCCTTGGCTGCCTGGAGGAGGGCGGCCGGCACGTGCTCGAGGAAGTGGGTCCAGTCGTGCTTGTGGTCGCCGCCGGCGAGGTACTTCTCGGCGTAGTGCAGGCCGACGTTGTAGGGGATCTCGACGAGATCGGAGCGGCCGGTGGCCTCCTTCCACACGTTGCGCAGATCGTGCCGCGCGAGGTGGGCATGGCGCGTCTCCTTGGCGCGGCCGGCGCCGAGGATGATGCCGAGGGCGCAGTTCCCGCCGCCGTCGCTCGTGGTGAGGAGGAGCTCGGAGTCCCCCTCCATGTCCGGCAGCGAGAGGAAGGCGCGGGAGGGGAGGGACTCCTCGGCCTTGCCGAGCACGAAGGCGCGGGGCGCGGGGGCCTCGTCGATCTTCACGCCGCGGGACTTGAGCTTGTGGAGCGCGGCCGCTGCGGCCTTCTTGAGCTCCTTCGGCGCGACGACCGACTGGAGCGCGCGCGTGTTGCCGAGCGCGGCGGCGGCGGCGATGGCGGCGTGCGGGTCGGGCAGCGCGGCGAGGTTGCCCGCGCCCTCGTGGGCCCAGGTGACGGAGGCGGCGTCGGCGGTGCGGTCGACGATGGCGGTGACGGCGGCGGAATCAGACATGGGAGGGCTCCGAAGGGGCGGCGGCACGACGGGACTCCTGCTCGAGCGCCTGGTTTACGGTGATGGCGGCCATGTTCACGATGTCGGACACGGTCGAGCCGAGCGCGAGCACGTTGATGGGCTGGGCGGTGCCGACGAGGACCGGACCGACGGCCGTGGCGCCACCGAGCTCCCGGAGGAGCTTGTAGGCGATGTTGCCGGCGCCGAGCGTCGGGAAGATGAGGACGTTGGCATCCCCCTGGATGGCGGAGAAGGGGAAGTCCGTGCTGGCGAGCTCGGCGTTGACCGCCGTGTCCGCCTGCATCTCGCCGTCGATCACGAGCGTCGGCCAGATGCCCTTCACGATGCGGATGGCCTCTTCGACCTTGTTCACGTCGGGATCGTTGCGGTGCTCGCCGAAGTCCGAGTAGGACAGCATGGCGACGCGCGGCGCGTAGCCGAACGACTGCGCGAGGCGCGCGGTGTTGATCGCGATCTGGGCGAGCGTCTTCGCGTCGGGGTTGCGGTTGACCGTGCAGTCCCCGAAAAAGAGTCGGCGGTTCTTGAACAGCATCATGTAGACGCCGCTCACGACGGACACCGAGGGCTGGCGCCCGATGATCTGGAGCGCGGGCCGCATCGTCTCGGCGTAGGCGGCGAGGAGGCCGCCGAGGAGGCCGTCGGCGTCGCCCTCTCGGACCATCATCGAGGCGTAGACCGTGTGGCGGTGGAGCGCGGCGCGGACGGCGTTCTGGGTCATGCCCTTGCGCTGGCGCAGCTTCCAGAGCGACTCCATGTAGCGCTCGAAGCGGTCGTCCTCGCGGACCTCCGCGATCTCCATGCCGGACACGTCGATGTTGTGCTTCGCGGCGCGGTTGAGGATCTTCCACTCCTCGCCGACGAGGATGGGCTTGCAGATGCCCTCGTCCACCAGGATCTGCGCGGCGCGCAGCACCTTGGGGTTGGAGCCCTCGGGGAACACGATGCGGCGCGGGTTCAGGCGCGCCCGGTTCATCATCGGGCGGAGGATCTCCTTGCTGCGCGCGAGCAGGCGCTCGAGGCGCTCGCGGTAGGCGCCGAGATCGGCGATCGGGAGGCGGGCGACGCCCGAGAGCGCGGCGGCCTCGGCGACGGCGGGCGCGACCCAGAGCAGCACGCGCGGATCGAAGGGCTTCGGGATGATGTAGTCGGGCCCGAACTGGATGCTCGTCAGGTTGTACGCCGCGAGGACCTCGTCCGGGACG
This sequence comes from uncultured Pseudomonadota bacterium, assembly GCA_903959175.1. Taxonomy (GTDB): domain Bacteria; phylum Myxococcota_A; class UBA796; order UBA796; family SXON01; genus CAJBVW01. The sequence continues at coordinate 12,141 of CAJBVW010000124.1, read as the reverse complement.
TCCTCCTTGGCGAGGGCGGCGAGGGCGCGCACGGCGGCGACCTTCATCTCCTCGTTGATCGCGCGGGCTCGGCAGTCGAGCGCGCCGCGGAACAGGAAGGGGAAGCCGAGGACGTTGTTGACCTGGTTCGGGAAGTCCGAGCGCCCGGTCGCGATGATCGCCTCGGGGACGGCCGCGCGGGCGTCGTCGTAGGTGATCTCGGGGTTGGGGTTCGCCATGGCGAAGATGATGGGCCCCGGCTTCATCGACTTGAGCATCTCGCCCTTGAGCACGCCGCCGACCGAGAGGCCGATGAACACGTCGGCCCCGACGAGGGTCTCGGTGAGCGTGGCGGGGACCGTGCCCTTCCCGTAGCAGCTCTTCTCGGGGAAGTTGTGCTCCAGCCGCCCCTCGTAGACGAGGCCCTCGGAGTCGCACATGTAGATGTTGGCGTGGGAGACGCCGAGGCTCACGAGCAGGTTCGCCGTCGCGATGGCGGCGGCGCCGGCGCCCGAGAAGACCACCTTGATGTCCGCGAGGTTGCGGTTGGTGATCGAGCAGGCGTTGAGCAGGCCGGCCGCGGCGATGATGGCGGTGCCGTGCTGGTCGTCGTGGAAGACCGGGATGTCGCAGATCTTCTGGAGCTCGCGCTCGATGTGGAAGCAGTCCGGGCTCTTGATGTCCTCGAGGTTGATCCCCCCGAAGCTCGGGGCGATCGCCTTGACGGCGGCGATGACCTCTTCGGGGGTCTTCGCGTCGAGCTCGATGTCCACGCTGTCGATGTCGGCGAACTTCTTGAAGAGGTTCGACTTGCCCTCCATCACCGGCTTGGCGGCGAGGGGGCCGATGTTCCCGAGCCCGAGCACCGCGGTGCCGTTGGTGACGACGGCCACCAGGTTGCCCTTGGCCGTGTACTTGTACGCGTCGTCCGGGTTGCGGTGGATGGCGAGGCAGGGCTCGGCCACCCCGGGGGTGTAGGCGAGCGACAGATCCCGCTGGGTAAACAGCGGCTTCGTCGGGATGATCTCGATCTTTCCGGGCCGACCTTCCGAATGGTAGTCGAGTGCGTCGGACTTGAGGCTCACGGGGGCTCCGGGGACCGCGCTGTCTAACCCGTCGGGAGGCCCTACATCGTCTCGCCCCACGCGCGCACGATCTGGAGATCGGCGCCGTGGCACAGCTCGGCGTGGGGGGAGCCGCACACGGGGCACGGATGCTCGTCCGCGGGGTACTCCGCGCCACAGTCCGTGCACTTGAGCAGCGCGTCGATCACGGTGATCTGGACCTCGACCCGGGGCAGCATCGCGCACAGCGCGGCCTTGAGGTGTTCGGGGTCGACTTCGACCATCTTGCCAAGGTGAACCTCGATTCCCTGCAGGCGGAACCCGCTGTCGGGGAGCTGGGCGTTCAGGCCGTCGAGGAGCTGGACGGCGATCTCGGAGAGGGACATCCCACCCAGCTAATCGGTAGGGGGAGGGGAGTCCGCCGCCGCCGCGGAGATCGCGACGGGACGCGAATTCGCCGCTTCGGGGGTTATGTCCAGAGCTCCTCCCGATGCCCATCCTCCCCCCCGACGGCACGATCACCGCGCTCCTGGGCCCGACCAACACCGGAAAGACCCACCGCGCGATCGAGCGGATGCTCCAGCATCGAAGCGGGATGATCGGCCTGCCGCTCCGCTTGTTGGCGCGCGAGGTGTACGACCGCATCACCGCTGAGAAGGGCGAGCAGGCCGTCGCGCTCGTCACGGGCGAGGAGAAGCGGATCCCCCCGAACCCGCGGTGGTTCGTGTGCACGGTCGAGGCGATGCCGGTCGACCGCCCGGTCTCCTTCGTCGCGGTGGACGAGATCCAGCTCGCCGGAGACCGCAACCGCGGCCACGTCTTCACCGACCGCATCCTCTTCGCGCGCGGCGTCAAGGAGACGATGTTCCTCGGCAGCGACACCATCGCGCCGCTGCTCGAGCGCCTCGTCCCCACCGCCGTCGTCGAACGGCAGGCCCGCTTCTCGAAGCTCTCCCACCTCGGCTACCGCAAGCTCGGCGCCCTGCCAAAGCGTTCGGCGATCGTCGCGTTCTCCGCGGCCGAGGTCTACGCCATCGCGGAGCGCCTCCGCGCCCGACACGGCGGCACCGCGGTCGTGCTCGGGGCGCTCTCGCCGCGCACGCGCAACGCGCAGGTCGCGATGTACCAGGCGGGAGAGGTGCCCTTCCTCGTCGCGACGGACGCGATCGGCATGGGCCTGAACATGGACATCGAGCACGTCGCCTTCTCGAACTTCCGCAAGTTCGACGGCACGGCCTTCCGCGGCCTCACCCCCGCCGAGGCCGGGCAGATCGCGGGCCGCGCGGGCCGCTTCCGGCGCGACGGCACCTTCGGCGCCACGGCCGACCTCGGCGGCCTCGATTCCGACGTGGTCACCGCGGTCGAGGCCCACGCGTTCGCGCCGCTGAAGAAGCTGTGGTGGCGCAGCTCCGACCTGGACTTCTCCTCGGTCACCGCGCTGCGGGAGAGCCTCATCGCCCGCGCGCCCGCGGGGTTCCTCGCCCCCGCCCGCGACGAGGAGGACGAGCGCGCCCTCGCGGCCCTCGCCGTGATGCCCGAGGTCATCGCGGCGGCGCGGGGCACCCAGGCGGTGCGCCTGCTCTGGGAGGTCTGCCAGATCCCCGACTTCCGCAAGCTCCTCACCGACGCCCACGTGCAGCTCGTCGCGCGCATCTACGGCCACCTCGTGAAGTCGGGCCGCATCCCGGACGCGTGGATCGGCCGGCAGCTCGAGCAGCTCGACCGCGCCGACGGGGACCTCGACCTGTTGATGACCCGCCTCGCCCACGTCCGCACCTGGACCTACGTATCGAGTCATTCCAACTGGTTGGATGACGCCGAGGGCTGGCAGGCCCGCGCGCGTGCCATCGAGGACCGCCTCTCCGACGCGCTCCACGCCGAGCTCACCCAGCGCTTCGTCGACCGCCGCACGCTCGTCCTCGGGGCCTCTCCGAGCGGGGCCGTGGGCGCCGGCGGCGAGGTGCGCGTCGGCGGCTACGTCGTCGGCACGCTCGTCGGCCTCGCCTGGACCGCCCAGGACGCCGACCGCCTCTCCGAGCGCGCCGCCCGCGACACCCTCGCCGGGGAGCTCGCCGAGCGCGTCGAGCGCGCGGTCGCGGCGCCGCACGCCGAGTTCTCCGTGGACGACGAGGGCCAGGTGCGGTGGGAGGGCGGCGTCGTCGCGCGCCTCGTGGCGGGCACCGGCCTGCTCACCCCCGGCGTGCGCATGGCGCGCCACGACCTTCTTGCCCCTTCGGCGCTCCAGCGCGTCCAGCGTCGTGTCACCGCATTCGTTCGGGACTGGGTCGCCGCCGTCGTCGCGCCGCTCCACCTCCCCGAGGCGGAGGCCCTCCGCGGGCCCGCCCAGGGGCTCCTCTACGCGCTCTCGCAGGGCCTCGGGGTCCTCCCGACCGGCGCCGTCGCCGAGCTCCTCCGCGACATCCCCGAGCGCGACCGCCGCGAGCTCACCCGCCTCGGGGTCCGCTTCGGCGTCGAGCACGTCTGGGCGCTCCCGCTGCTCGACCGCCCGCGGGACCACGCCCTCCTCTGGCGCGCGCACACCGGCGAGGATCGCTCCCCCGGCTTCTACCGCGCCGTCGGCACGCCGATCGTAGGGGGGGTGCCCGTCCAGGTGGAGGCGCTGGAGGCCTTCGCGGCGAAGGCGCGCGCGGGGGCACGCGGGGGCGCGTTCGTCACGCCCGAGGGCCTCGCGCCGGCCGAGGCCACCGCGGTGCTCGAGGGGCTCGGCTACTGGCGGCAGGGCGAGCGGTGGATGCGCGGCCGGCGGCGCGCCTCTGGCTGACTACTCGCGCAGGGCGAAGGTGCAGACGGGCACGCCGGCGACGACGTGGGTGCGCTCGGCGAGCGACACGACGAAGCCCTCGGTCTCGGCGTGGATCTCCTCGAGCAGGGCCCCGGAGAGCGAGCGGATCTCGGCGACGAGGTCGCCCGCGGCCAGCAGAACGCCCGGCGCCACGCGGGGGACCAGCACGCCGGTGGCGGAGGCGCGCGGACCGCTGTCGCGGCGCCAGGGCCCGCCGTCCACGCGGGTCGGGTGGGGGGCGGCGGGGGCCTCGACCATCCCGAGGGCGTGGAGCATGCCGAGCACGGCGTTCGTCACGGTGTCGACGGCGGCGCTGTCGAGGTAGAGGCGCGGTCCGGCCTCGATCGTCACGGCGGGGACCTGGAGGCGGTTGAGCACGGCGCCGGTCAGCGAGCGATCGAGGCGGTACCGCGCGTAGCGGTCCTCCGGGTACTCGTGGAGCACGGTGAGCCCGCTGCTCACGCCGAGGGCGCGCGCGCTGCTCTCGACGGCGCCGCGGTTTCCGGGGCGCAGCCCAGTGGCGCGGTCGAGCAGGGCGTAGGGGATCGAGGCGGGGGCGTCGGTGTGGAGGTCGATGACGAGGTCGGGGGTGTGGGCGCTCACATCGGTCCACACCGCGTGCGCGAGCCGCTCGGAGGGGCTCCCCGCGGCGTCCCCCGGGAAGAGGCGGTTCAGATCCTGGTCGTCCTCGGGGACCTTCCGCGAGCGCCGTTCGAGGCCCTCGGGGTTGAGCGTCGGGTAGAGGTAGACGGTCCCGCGGAGCAGCAGGGCGTCGAGGATCGGGAGCAACCGGAGAACGGCTCCGACACCGGTACATTCGTCTCCGTGCACGTTCGCGGCAACGACGACGACCGGCCCCTTCTCCCCCGCGCGCCGCTGCTCGGCGGGGGCGGAGAGGGTGATGAGCGTGAGGTCGAGCCCGCGGCTGCCGAGGGAGATGCGGGAGACGGTGCGGGGCACTCAGCCGCTCCAGGGCGCGTCGAGCGCCGCGCGCACCGCGTTGAGCATCTCGACGGCCGAGAACGGCTTCCGCAGCACCGCGTTCCGCTGCACCGGGGCGGTGTGCCGCGCGAGGCGGTCGTCGGAGTGGCCGGACATGTAGAGCACGCGGATCTCCGGGTGGGTCTCGCGGATGCGGGGCGCGAGCAGCGTGCCCGAGGCGCCGGGCATCACGACGAAGGTGGTGCCGACGCCGAGCGTGGTGCCGACGCCGAGCGTGGTGCGGAGCTGCACGTCCCCGCCTGACGTCGTGACGACATGGTGCACGATCGAGAGGCCGAGCCCGGTACCTCGGCCCACCTCCTTGGTGGTGAAGAAGACGTCGAACACCTGCGGCACCGCCGCTACGTCCATGCCGGCATCCGAGGGCGCGGGCACTGCGTTTTCGACGGGTTCGGTCACGGCATGGACCTAATGGGCGGGGTCGAGCCCAACAACTGCGCGGTCGTACGAATCGGGCGTTTGTCCACCGATCCCCCCGTGCGTCAGTCCGCGGCGCAGACGACGAGCTTCAGGTAGCGGCCCTCGGGGAAGTGGAGGGCCGCCGGGAAGTCGAGCGGCTGCGAGCCGTCGTGCAGCATCCGGAGGCGCCGCTCGGCCTTGCGGGCGCCGGCGAGGAGCATGCCCTGGAAGCGGTGCGGGCTTACGGAGCCGAGGTTGGAGGCTGCGATCAGCCAGCCGCCCGGCGCGAGCACGCGGAGCGCCGCCGATACCAGACGGCCGTAGTCCTGCTCGCCGGACCAGGTGCCGTCCTTGGAGTGGGAGTGCCCTGGCGGGTCGAGGAGGACGCGGTCGAAGCGGCGCCCCTGCCGACGGAAGCGGTCGAGCGCCTTGAAGGAGTCCTCGGCGAGGAGCTCGCCGGGCGGGAGACCGTTCGCGGCGAAGTTGGCGGCCGCGCGGTCGAGGTAGGGCTGGGAGAGGTCGACGGTGACGGTCTCCGCGCCCTCCATCGCCGCGGCGACTGAGAAGGCGCCGGTGTGCGCGAAGAGGTTGAGGAGCGAGCGCCCCTTCCAGTGCGGCGCGAGCCACGCGCGGTTGTCGCGCATGTCGGGGAACAGGCCCACGTCCTTGCCGGCGCCGGGCCGCACGAGGAAGGCGATCCCGCGCTCGGTGACGCGCTCCTCGGGCTCGGCGGTGCCGCGCAGCACGCGGGGGGCGGGCAAGGCGCGCTCCTTCTCGCGGGGGTCGGGCCGCCACGCGAGGAGGATGGCCCGGGGCGCCAGCAGCGCCTCCACGGCGTCGGCGAGGGCGTCGAGGATCGGGGTGAGCGCCGCGGCGTCGAGCGTGATGACGACCTGGGTGCCCCACACGTCGATGCGGACGCCGGGGAGGTCGTCGTTCTCGGCGTTCACCAACCGCCACGCGGTCGTGTCGGGCGGGAGCGCGTCGCGCCGGAGCGCCCACGCGGCGTCCACCCGGGCGCGGAGGAGGGCGGCGTCGATCGGGCCGTCGTCCTCGCGGAAGCGCCGGGCGGCGATCCACCCGTCGTCCGCGATGCCGACCCCGAGCACCACGCCGGCGGGCGACATCAGGCGCACGACGTCGCCCGGACGCGCCTTCCCGGCGGTCACTTCTGCGGGGTACACCCACGCAAACCCCTGACGGAGCCACTTCTCGCTGTACCCGTTCACCGTCAGCGCGCTGTCCGCGCGATAGGCTCCGGGGATGGAACGCCCGCTCTTCATGCCGGGACACCTCGCGCTACAGGCCGAATTCTACCAGTTCGTTCTGGCGGCGGTGTACCACGCCGACGGCCTCTGGGGGGATGCCACCTTCGACCTCTACGCGCGCGGCCTGCCCGACGGGCACGGCTACCTCGTCGCCGCGGGCCTCGGCACGCTGCTCGAGCACCTCGAGGCGCTCGCGTTCACCGACGAAGAGGTCGACCTCCTCCGCCAGGAACCCCGGTTCGCCAACGTCGCCCCCTCGTTCTTCGAGGCCCTCCGTCGCTTCCGGTTCCGCGGCGACGTCTGGGCCGTGCCCGAGGGGTCGATCGTGTTCCCGGGCGAGCCGATCGTCCGGGTCACCGCCCCGCTGCTCGCGTGCACCCTCATCGAGACGCGCGCGATCCAGCTCGTCAGCGCCGCGACCGCCATCGCCACCCGCGCCGCCCGCATGGTGGACGTGGCGCGCGGCGCCGCCGTGCTCGACTTCGGCAGCCGCCGCTGCGCCAGCCCCGAGGCCGCGCTCCTCGCCGCGCGCGCCGCGTACATCGGCGGCGTCTCCGCCACAACCAACGCGCTGGCCGCGCTCCACCTCGGCATCCCCCCGATGGGCACGATGTCGGACACCTTCCTCGCCGCCTACGGCGACGACCGCCTCGCCTTCGAGGCCTTCCGCCTCCACTTCCCCGGTCTCTCGCACCTCTCCCTCCCGGACGACGACCCCGTCGACGGCGTGAAGCGCTTCCTGCCCTTCAAGAGCCAGGTGCAGACGGTGCGCATCGATCACGACGATCTCGACCGCGTCTCGCGGCAGGTGCGCGCGGCCCTGGACAGCAACGGCATGCCGCACGTGCGGATCCTCGGCTCGGGCCACCTCGACGAGGCCCGGATCCGCCGCCTCGTGGACGCCGGCGCCCCGATCCAGCTCTTCGCCGTCGGCCGCGGCCTGGCCTCCGCGAGCGACCAGGGGATGCGCGTCGCCTTCCGCATCGCCGAGCGCATGTCCGGTCCGGTCGCCAGCCCCGTCGTGCGGGCGGGCAGCGCGCCGTTCCCCGGCCGCAAGCAGATCTGTCGCTACCCCGACCGGGACGTGTTGTGCCTCGAACACGAAGCCTGGGGCCACGAGAAGATGGGCGCCGTCTCGCTCCTGCGCCCGGTCGTGCGCGAGGGGCGCCGGATCGAGGGGGATCCGCCACTGGCGCAGGTCCGGCAGCACCGCGGGGCACAGGTCGCCGCGCTTCCGGCGGCAGTGCGCGACATCGAGCGCCCCACCTCCTGGCCCGTCTCCATCTCGGACGCCCTCGCCACCCTCGCGCTCACCGCGCCGGGATAGCCGGGGTCGAACGGATCAGAAGGCCGGTTCCCGCAGGGCGATGACCATCGTGCCGAGCAGCACGAGGTCTCCGATGGCGGCGGGCGTGGGCGCGGTGAGCCGGTGCACCTGCCGCTCGGCGTCGACGAGGAAGGTCGCGCAGGTCTCGTGGAGGGGGAGGACGGTGGCCGTGCGGTTCGTGGCGTGCAGCGCCGCGTGGTGACGGCCGGTCAGCACCTTATCGAGGGTGAACCCACGCTCCCGGGCGCGCGTGGCGCGGGGACCGGACAGCCAGCGGATGTGGTCCTGCGAGTTCCGATCCGGCAGGAGCAGGCCGGGGTGGTTCGGCTCGCGGCCAAACTCGACCTGCTGGCCCGTGCCGACGCCGAGCCGCACCTGGGAGTCCCCGACGAGGACGCCGAGGTAGCCCTCGCGGCCGTCGAGCGCGACGTACTGGAGGGAGCCCGCGGGGGTCTGGATGGTCATGTCCGGCAGGAGCGGGACGCCGACGCCGGAGGTGGCGGGCTGGTTCGCGATGGTGACGCCCGGGGCGAGCGACATCACCGTGGCGCCCGCGCCGGACACGTCCACCCGGAGGAGGGCGCGCTCGCTGCGGTTGAGCCAGCGGCCGTCCGGAGCGAGGTCGTAGCTGTAGCCGGCGACCACCTCAGAGAGCGGCACGGCGGGGAGCGCGAGACCGGCGACGACGAGGTCGAGCACGGACGCGGATCCGGCGTCAAGGATGATCGTGTCGGAGCCCGCAGAGCGCGAGGAGGCCTGCACCTGCTGCTGGATGGCCAGCCGAACGGAAGCCGGCGTACCGATGACGAGGCCGCGGCCGTTCCGCACCCACTCGTAGCGGTCGTTCGGGGAGACGTTGTAGGTCGAGAGCCAGAGGCGCGTGGGCTCGAGGAGGGGGAGGCGATCTACCGCCTCGGTGAGCGCGGGGCTGCCGGGACGGAAGCCCTCGAGCACGAGCTGGCTGTTCGGCAGGAACACGGGGACCGGGTCTCCTGCGCGCCAGATCACGAGCGTGCGGGCGCGGGCCGCGGTCGCGAGGGCCTCGGGGAGCCACGCCTGGTTCAGCGGGACGGCGCGGAAGACCTCGGTCTCCCACGGGATGCCCTTGAGCGTGTGGCGGCCGGCGGACTCCCAGGGGATCTCGGCCTGATTCAGGCAGTGCCATGTGGCGGCGGAGAACCAGACCTCGCCGGTGGGGGTGCGCGCGATGATGCGCGCCGCGAGGTTGACGGGCTCGCCGAAGGCGTCGCCCTCGATCTCCTCGACGTCGCCGGTGGCGATGCCGGCGCGGAAGGACACGTCGGAGCCGCGGGCGGCGTCGTGCGCCTCGACGAGGTCCATGCAGGCGCGGGCGGCGTCCGTCGCGCTCTCGAAGAGCGCCATGAAGCTGTCGCCGATGTTCTTGACGATCCGACCGCCGCGCCCGGTGAGCACGGGCTCGACGAAGCGCTGGTGCATCGCGAGGAGATTGCGTAGTCCCTCGCGATCGCTCTCCGACGTGCGCCGCGTGTAGTCGGCCATGTCGGTGAAGACCACGCTGCGGGTGCGGGTGCGGCTCTGCACGCGTGGACTCCTCGGCCGCGCGAGTCTATCCCTCGGAAGAGGGCCGTGTCGACCGCGCGGGCCCGAGAACCGCTGGTTGTCCCCATGGGAGCGTCGTCCGACGCCACGCGGGCGGGGCGCGGGCCGAAGGCGTCGCTCGAGCGGGGCCGCGTTCAGACCCCGGCGCGGCCGGCCCCGGCCCGTCGCGATCCGGCCCGTCGCGATCCGGCGCGTGACGTTCCTTGACTGACACCCTGTCAGAGCGCGGCGGCGTCGAGGGGCCTGGGGCGACAAACTGTCCGGCACCGGGCATGTAAAGGCCCGTCCGCGGGGCCTGTCCGGCAGGCACGGAGCTTGCTAAGGCATCGACCCTCCAGAACCCAGGCGAGAGGACCCACGTGCCCGAACCCTCCGCAACCAACCGACGCCGCGTCCTCCTCGTCCTGGGGATGGTGAGCCTGTTCGGCTTCGGCGGCGGGGCCGCCGCCAACCAGGCCGTGGCGCGCCTGCTCGCCCTGCCCGACGGCGCCGACGTGCCCACGTTCGTCGACGCGGAGGCCCCCGTCAAGGGGGACTCCGTCGAGGCGGGCGACAGCGTCACGACCCCGGCGAAGCAGGCCCGCGCCCCCCGCGCCCTGTCGCAGAAGTCCTACTCGGACGTGATCGTCCGCCGGAACATCTTCGACTCCACCGCCGTCTACGACCCCGACGCCGCCAAGGCGGGCGACACCGCCGGAGAGTGCAAGTCCGACTCGAACGTGCGGCTGCTCGCCACCGTCGTGGCGGACCCCCCGACTTACTCCTCCGCGCTGATCTCGATCGGCAGCGGGCGAGAGGGCAAGGCCGACGGCTACGCCATCGGGGACGACGTGAGCGGCGAAGGCCGCATCACCCTCATCGAGCAGAAGAAGGTGTGCCTCGACGGCGGAAGCTGCATCTGCATCGGCGGGGACACCGCGAAGGTCGCCTCCGCGGCCGGCGACAAGCCGGAAGAGGGCGGCATCTCGCAGGACGGCGGCAAGACGGTCGTGGAGCAGTCCGTCATCGACGGCGCCATGGGGGATCTCGCGGCGCTCTCCAGCCAGGTGCGCGTCGTGCCCCACAAGGGCTCGGACGGCGCGATCGACGGCTACCGCCTCTCCGCGATCCGCAAGGGCAGCCTCTTCGAGAAGCTCGGCATCAAGAACGGCGACATCGTCCACGCCGTGAACGGGCAGGCCCTCACCAGCAGTGACGGCGCCCTCCAAGTCTACTCGTCGCTCAAGAGCGAGCGCAGCTTCACCTTCGACATCACCCGCCGGAACCAACGCCAGTCGTTGGACTTCGAGGTCCGGTGACCATGAGCACTTCCATGAGCAGGCACACGTTGTCGACCTCCCCCGCCTCCCGCACCCCCTCCGACTGGATGTCCCTCCACGCCGTGTCCCGCGTCCTCGCGGTGCTCGGGGTGCCGGCCCTGCTCGCGGCCGTGCTCGCCGGTCCCGCCTGGGCGCAGGACGACAAGGGCGACGAGTCCACTCCGCCCCCCGAGAAGCAGGAGCGCATCCGCCCCGCCGCCGGCGCGCCGATGCAGCCCGGCGGCCTCCCCACGGGCCCCAACGGCATGCCGATCATGCCCGCCCCGAGCGACGCCCCCACCACCAAGGGCGCGGACACCGACAAGTCCGGCAACGGCGGGGCGACCGGCGGCGTCACCACCAAGAAGGTGCCGTGCGCCGAGCCCGCCACGAAGGTCACGATCGACTTCGTCGACGCCCCGCTCATGGACGTCGCCAAGTACATGGCCGAGATCACCTGCCGCAACTTCATCCTCGGCGACGAGCTGAAGGGCCAGGTCACGATCATCAGCCACCAGCAGGTGAGCGTGGCGGAGGCCTACGAGGCCTTCCTCTCCTCCCTCGAGGTCGCGGGCTTCACGACGGTGACAGTCGGCGGTAACACCAAGATCGTGGCGGCCGCGAAGGCTGGCAACGCGCCGCTCCGCGTGTACGAGGGGGACAACATCCCCGGCACCGACAACTTCGTCACGCAGATCATCGAGCTCGACAACGTCACCGTCAGCGACATCTCGACCGTCGTGCGCGAGCTCTCCGGCCCGAGCGCCAAGGTCATCGCCTACGCGCCGACCAACACGCTCATCCTGACGGACGCCGCCTACAACATCCGCCGCGTCTACCGCATCATCAAGCAGATGGACGTGGCCGCGCCCCGCAGCCACATCGAGGTCATCCCCATCCGCTTCGCGACCGCGGCGGACGTGGAGCGCATCCTCGAAGAGGTGTACGGCGTCGCCGCCACCACCACCGCGGCGTCCTCCGCCGGGTCGACCTCCGGCTCCTCGCGCCGGCGTCCGCGTGGCGCCGACGCCGAGGCCCCCGCCGCCAGCGCCAGCGCCACCAACGTGGGTACCGAGGGCGCGTTCATCTCGAAGATCATCGCGGACGAGCGCACCAACTCGCTCATCCTCCTCGCCAACGACGAGGCCATCGCGAAGGTCAAGGAGCTGGTCGCCCAGGTGGACGTCGACATCGACCCCGCCAGCCGCGCCCAGATCCACGTCATCTACCTCGACCACGCCAACGCCGAAGACGTGGCGGGCGTGCTCTCGAGCCTCTCGCAGAACACCGGCGGCGGCGGCAGCAGCCGCAGCTCCTCCAGCTCCCGGAGCGGCACGGGCGCGAACAGCCGCTCCCGCTCCGGCGGCAACACCGGCCGGTCCGGTGGCGCCGGCGGGGGCGCCGCGGGCGGCGGCGGCGG
>CAJBVW010000123.1 GCA_903959175.1 uncultured Pseudomonadota bacterium | reverse complement strand
GGCGTGAGGCCCCACATGCGGGGGGCGGCGTCGTAGCCGCGGTAGATCACGTCGTCCGCCAGGGTGATGATGGCCCCGAGCAGCTTCATCGGGATGGTCATCACGAACAGGTAGACCATCTGGAAGAGCGGTGACGGCCGCGGCAGCGACGGGGCCGTGCACAGCAGGCCGAACCACGCGATCACGGCGGTCGCCATGAACGAGAGGTGCTCGACGATGTGGACCGGGTGGTAGGCCAGCGCGCCGTCGTACATCAGCGGGATGTGCCAGAAGTACAGCACCCCGTTGTAGAGGATGAACTTGACCCGCAGGCCCGACAGCCACACCAGCGGACGCCGCAGCGCCTCGACCCGCAGCGCGGCCTCGATGAGCCAGGGCGGCAGGGCGACGACCGTGAGAGGGGCCCAGACGAGGTTCAGCAGCAGGTGCTGAACCATGTGCGCCGAGAACAGGAAGTAGTCGGAGAGATGGTGGATCGGCCCGTTCAACGAGCCGAAGAGCACGAGCTGGCCGAGCATGAAGCAACCCGCCCGCCAGCGCTCGACGGGCGCGTCCGACCATCCGTGCTTCTTGCGGAGGGGGCCCACCGCGTAGAAGTACGCCCAGACGAAGGCGAGGATCCCGACGACGACGGAGACATGCAGGTCCAGCGCCAGCCACGCATCCGGTGGCGCCGAGGCATAGTCAATCTCGTCCGGGTCCCAGGGCAACACGATGCCCTGGTGTGCCCATGCGGGCGAGGTCCACCAGAGCATCATGTGCATCGAAAACCCCCTCCCTACCGGAGCGCGGCCACCTGGGTCGGCTCCACCACGGTGGCGTTGTTACCCCAGCTCTTACGTTCATAGGTGATCACGGCCGCGATCTGCTGGTCGGTGAGCTGCGGCCACGCGGGCATCGCCGCGGCATACGCCACGCCGTTGATGGCCACGCCGTTCATGCCCTTGAGCACTACGTTGACGTGGGCTTCAGCGGGGCCAGCGACCATCGGGTCATTCACGAGCGGCGGGAACACACCCGCGAGACCCGTGCCGTTCGCCTGGTGGCAGGCGGCGCAGTTGGTGCCGTAGACGGCCTCGCCAACCTTGACGAGGATGGCCTCCTTCTCCTCCGGCGTCTTGCCGTCAAAGCCGGCAAACTCGGGGATGTCGGCGGCGGGCTGCTGGAGCGCCTCGTACGCGGGGGCGGTGCTGAACGCGATCCACGGAGACGAGCAGTACATGTTCCCGGTGAAGGGGCTCGTGACCCAGGAGTTGCAGTCCCCCTCGTGGACGCCCGCGTACTGGGCGGCCGTCTCGTCGGAGTCCGCACCCTGGTACTGGAGCGTCCACGACCCGAAGAGGGTCATGAGCACGCTGACAGTGAGGATCACCATCACCAGCGGGATGTAGAACAGCCGCGAGAAGATCGGGTGATCCCCCACGAGGTGCATGAAGAACGAGCAGACCGCGACGAACTTCGCCGCGGAAAGCGCGATGAGGAGCCAGCCCGGGAGGTCGGCGAGACCGAAGAGCGGGATCATCTCGAACACCGTCGTCGCCGTCAGGATGGCGAAGATGATGAGATAGCCCCGAATCGGGTTGTGATCGGCGGAGGCGTGGCCTCCACCCTGCTGCGGCGCGCTCACGTGTACTCCAGCAGGTAGACGAGGGTGAAGATCACGATCCAGACCACGTCGACGAAGTGCCAGTAGAGGCCGATGACCTCGGTGGTCTCTCCGACGTTGGCGAGGTGCCCGCGCTTGGCGGCCCAGCCGAGCGACGCGAGGAGGAGCACACCCACGGCCACGTGGGTCCCGTGGAACCCGGTGAGCACGTAGAAGGTAGCGCCGAACAGGTTCGACTTGAGCGTCAGGCCTTCGTGAACGAAGTGCGAGAACTCGTAGTACTGAAACCCGAGGAAGATGAGACCGCCCACGATGGTGGCCCCGATCCAGCCCAGCATCTTGTTGATGTCCCCGAGCTTCGCGTAGTGCACGGCGAGCACCATGAACAGCGACGAAGCGAGGAGGTCGAAGGTGGAGATCGAGGTCACCGCCGGGTCGAACACGTCCAGCGGGTACGGGCCGTTGAGGCTCTTCCCGCGGTAGGACATGTAGGTCCCGATCAGCGAACCGAAGAAGAAGCACTCGGACCCGAGGAAGGTCCACATCGCCAACTTGTAGTTGTCGAGGCCCATGGTGGTGGGAGAGTGGTGTGCTGCGGCAGAGGACACGTGCGCTCCGATACGGGAGGGGGTCTAGTGCCCCGGCTCGAGGAACCAGGTGTAGAACGAGTAGAACGTGAGGGCCAGACCGAGGGCCGTGACGGCGAGCGCCAGGTTGGTCAGGTTCAGCAGGACGAAGCTCGTGAGGAACAGGCCGACACCAACCGCGCCGATGAGCGGCTTGATGGAGGGCGGCGGCAGGTGGATGTGCTCATCCCCTTCCGGCAGCGAGTAACCAGGGCCGGGGCCGTGGTTCTTCTCCCACACGGGCCGATCACTGTACACCGTGGGCGTCTTGTCGAAGTTGTGCACGGCCGGGGGGGACGTGGTGATCCACTCGAGGGACGAGGCGTCCCACGGGTTGTCGCCGGCGGGCAGACCGTTCTTCATCGAGCGGAAGAAGCTGATGATGAAGAGGAGCACACCGAACGCGAGGATGAACGCGCCGACGGTCTCAAGCAGGTTGATCTGCTCCCAGCCCATGCCTTCGTCGTAGGTATAGATGCGGCGGGGCATGCCCCACGCGCCGACGAAGTGCATCGGGAAGAAGGTCAGGTTGAACCCGAGCATCACCGTTCCGAACACGATCTTGCCCATCCCCTCGTCGAGGAAGCGGCCGGACATCTTCGGGAACCAGTAGTAGATGCCGGAGAACAGCCCGAAGATCGCGCCGCCGAAGAGCACGTAGTGGAAGTGCGCGACGACGAAGTACGAGTCCTGCTGCTGCAGGTCGACCGGGGGCGACGAGTGCATGATGCCGGACAAGCCGCCCATCGTGAACATGCCGACGAAGCCGAGCGAGAACAACATCGCGGTCGTCAGGCGGATCTGACCGCCCCACACCGTGAAGATCCAGTTGAAGATCTTCACGCCGGTCGGGATGGCGATGAGCATGGTCGTGACGGAGAACGCTGCGTCCGCCGCGGCGCCGAGGCCCGTGGTGAACATGTGGTGCGCCCACACGCCGAAGCCGAGGAGGCCGATCGTGATGCCCGAGAAGATGACGAACGGGGCGCCGAACAGCGGCTTGCGCGAGAAGGTCGGCAGGACCTCGGACACGATCCCCATCGCCGGGAGGATCAGGATGTACACCTCGGGGTGCCCGAAGAGCCAGAAGAGGTGCTGCCAGAGCAGGGGGTCACCACCGGCCGACGAGATGTAGAAGTGCGTCCCGAAGAGGCGATCCATGAGGAGGAGGACGAGCGCGACGGTGATGCACGGGAACGAGAGGACAACCAGGAACTGCACCACCAGCGTCATCCAGGTGAAGACGGGCATGCGGAGGAACGTCATCCCCGGCGCGCGCATGTTCAGGATGGTGACGATGAAGTTGAAGCCCGCGGCCATCGACGCGATGCCGAGGATCTGGAGACCGGCGACCCAGAAGTCGATCGACAGGTAAGGAGAGAACTCCTTGGTCGTGAGCGGGGCGTAGCCGAACCAGCCGCCGTCGGGGATGACGCGCGTGAGCGGGGCGAGCGCCGAGCTGGGGTCGATCCCCTGGGTGAACGGCTGGATGAGGAACGGCACGTTCAGGACGAGCGCGCCGAACAGGAACAGCCAGTAGCTGAACGCGTTCAACCGCGGGAACACCACGTCTCGCGCGCCGATCTGGAGCGGGAGCATGTAGTTGAAGAACGCCGCCGAGAAGGGCATGACGCCGAGGAAGATCATCGTCGTGCCGTGCATCGTGAACAGCGCGTTGTAGAGCGGCGCGCTCACGAGGTCGTTGTTCGGCACGGCGAGCTGACTACGGAGGATCAGGCCCTCGACGCCGCCCAACACGAAGAAGGCGAGCGCCGAGAGACCGTAGAGGATGCCGATCCGCTTGTGATCGACCGTTGTGAGCCAGCTCCACAGCCCGGATGGGGACGCGGAGTGCCCAACTGCAGGGGTGTGGGGGACGGCTGCGGGGGTGGCCATGGTGTTCGACTCCTCCGAGCTACTTCAGGGTCTGGATGTACGCGGTGATGCTGTCGGCCTGCTCAGAAGTGAGGTTCAGGTCGATCATCTTGGAGCCCGGCTTGACCTCGCCCGGATCCATGATCCACTTCTTGATGTTGGCCGCGTTGTTCTCGAGGATGCCGCTCGCGATCATCGTGCGGGACCCGACGTGGGTGAGGTCCGGACCGATGATGGACGCCGCGGTGGTGCCGCGGATGGCGTGGCAGGCGACGCAGCCCGCGCTCTGGAAGGCGTCGAAGCCGGCCTTGGAGGCGTCGGCCACGGTGTCCGCGGGGGCCTTCTGGGCCTCCACCCACTTGGCGAAGTCTTCCGGCGTGTCGACCACGATGCGGAACTTCATCAGGGCGTGGGAGTCACCGCAGTACTCGGCGCACTGACCGAGGAACTCGCCGAGCTTCTCCGCCTTGAACTTGATGTGGTTCACGCGGCCGGGAACCATGTCGCGCTTGGCCGTGAGCTGGGGGACCCAGAAGGAGTGGAGGACGTTGTCGCTCTGGAGGCGGATTGCGACCTCCTGGCCGAGCGGGACGTGCATCTCGTTCGCGGTGACGACCCCGAGCTCGGGGTACTCGAACGAGAACCACCACTGCTTGCCGAGCGCGTTCACCGTCACGGCGTCGTCGGAGGCGGGAGCCTGGGACTCGAAGATCGTGCTGACGGTGGGGATCGCGATGTGCAGCAGGATGAAGACGGGGAGGATGGTCCACGTCAGCTCGAGCCGGATGTTCCCGTGCACCTGCTCGGGGTTGGTGGTCTCCTTCCCCGTCGCACGGAAGCGCATCACCGTGTAGATGAGGCCCCCCTGCACGAGGATGAACAGCAGGAGCGTCCACCAGAAGATGCGGCCGTAGATGACGTTGATGCTTCGGGTCAGGTCCGAATGGGCATCGAGCGTGCTCATGGGATGGTCTCCGCCGCAAGCGGCGAGGAAGACCATCAGGAGCGGGAGGAGAAGGAGGGCGCGAGTAGGCTTCATCCGAGGTCCTGCGGTGCGCACATGGGGGCTACGGGAGGGCGGCGCCTTATAGCACGGGCGGCCAGCCGACCCACAGGGAGGGGAGCAGAGGGACCCCCTCCAGCGTGCCGGCAAACGGCCGAATCGCGCAATCGAACAGCATCGCCCCGAAGAGGAGGAAAAGGTACGCGATCGAGATCTTGAAGACCTGGTAGTCGACCTTCGGGTCATTGGCCGTGAGCGAGCGGGCCACCGCGAGGAGGAACCAGGCCCCCGACGCGAGCGCCACGACCGCGTAGATTGGCCCGAGCAGCCCCATCGGAACGGGGGCGAGGGTGACGGCCCACAACACGATCGTGTAGGCCAGGGACTGCCGGCGCGTGGCGTGGTCGCCCACGACGTTGGGCATCATCGGGAAGCCGGCGGCCTCGTACTCCTTCTTCCGGAAGATCGCGATCGCCCAGAAGTGCGGCGGCGTCCAGAGGAAGACGATGAGGAAGAGGATGCCGCTCGCCCAGGTGAGGTGGCCCGTGAGGGCGGCCTCGGCGATCATCGGGGCCGTGGCGCCCGCAGCGCCCCCGATCACGATGTTCTGCGGGGTGCGCGGCTTGAGCCAGAGCGTGTAGACGAAGACGTAGAAGAGGATGGTCGCGAGGCCGACCACGGCGGCGAGGGCGCCCCCGACGATCGCGAGCACGACCGTCGACGCGATGGTGAGCGCCACGCCGAGCCACAGCGCGTGGGAGGGCACGACCGACGCCGCGGGGAGCGGTCGACTGCGGGTGCGCGCCATGTGGGCGTCGGAGTCGCGCTCGACGTAGGCGTTGAGGGTGCTGGACGCGGCGCCTGCGAGGGCCGTCCCGAAGAGGACGGCCGCGGCCTGACTCCAGGAAGGCCATCCGTGCATGCCGAGCACGGGCAGCCCCGTGAAGAGCACGAGCAGGAGCACGCGCGGGCGGGTCATCTCCCACCACATGCGGAGGTGGGCGGCCACGGACTGGGGGAGGGCGGGGGCCTGGGCGGCGGTCTCTGCGGGGTTCACGCGTGCTCCGGGGAGACCGCGAGGCCGGCAGCCGGCGCCGAGGCGCGAACCGCGTGGCGCGAGACGCGCCAGAGGGCCCAGGTGGTGGAGAGGACGATGAGGTCGGCCACGCCGGAGTGGGCGATGGCGATCTCGACGGGCATGGCGAGCAGGACGTTCACGATGCCGATCCCGGCCTGGAGGAGGACGAGGCCGAGCACGAGGCCGGCCGGGGCGCGGAGGGCAGCGACCCCGCGCGCGGCGACGAAGAAGACGGCGGCCAGCAACAGGAGCGTGTAGGCGCCGAGCCGGTGGAAGATCTGCAGGCCGACGATGCCGTCGAACACCGGGAACCAGACGCCGCCGTTGCAGGTGGGCCACTCGGTGCACGCGAGCCCGGCGTAGCTGCTCGAGACGAGCCCGCCGAGCGCCATCTGCGCGACGACCATCCCGCCGAGGAGCGCGCCGACCACGCGCACCGCGGGGCCGACCGGGGCGACCGCGTCCTGCCGATCCGCGAGCCGGAGGCCCGTGAGCAGGAGGAGCGCGCAGAAGAGGTTGCCCGTCAGGAGGTGGAGCGTGACGCTCCAGTTCGCGAGCAGGTGGAGGACGGTGAGGCCGCCGAGCACGATCTGCACGGCGAGGGCGACGGCCGCGGCGCCGACGAACCAACCGGCACGCGCGCGGGTGGCAGGCCGGGCCAGCACCGCGATCCCGAGGCCGAGGAAGCCGAACGAGACGACGCTGGCGAGGACGCGGTGGCCCCACTCGAGGAACACCTCGAAATTGAGGGTGGGGATGACCTCCCCGAAGCACAGCGGCCAGTCGGGGCAGGACAAACCGGCGCCGTGCACGCGCACGCTCGCCCCGAAGACGAGGAGTCCGTAGGTGACCACGGCGAGCCCGAAGAACGCACGACCGAGGGTCGGCGAGGCATCCGAGCCTGCCCCGGTAAATACGTTCTGGAGGCGCCTCATGCGGGGACCCTCTGGCTGGGGTGACGGCGACGGGGGGCCCACCCGTTATCGCATGCAGGACACGCTGGCAAGCGCACGCAGCCTCTACCGAGGAGGCTTCGCCGCGGGCTCGATCCGCTGTGTCGACGCCGAAGCCCAGACCAGGACCAGCGTGAACATCAGGGAGATCCAAGTGAAGGCGTATTGCCCGTGCGGCCGCTCGGGCGCTTCGGTGCGCCAGCCACCGATCGGGGGCTCGCGGTCGGGAATCTCGGCGTCCGCCGCGATCCCCTCCCCTTCGTAGACGACGAACGCCGGAACCTCGACGCCGCCGGCCATCGCCTTCGGAGAGATGCCGCGCCAGCGGCGCTGGTAGCCGTCCTCCAGCGGGAAGGTCCCGGCGGCGCCGGCGTCCTCCGAGAACACGCGGGCGAGGCCCTCGTAGGAGCGCTCGCCTACGACGGCGCGCTCCCGGGCCAGGGTGGGCTCGACTTCGTCCGCGGGGACCCAGCCGGCGTTGACCAGCACGGCTCCGCCTGCGCCTCGCACGGGCACGAGCAGCTGGTAGCCGACTTCACCCCACATGTACTTGCCCGCGAGGAGCAGGTAGTGGTCCCAGTCGGGCACGCCACTCACGCGGACGCGGCGAAGATCCGGGTCAGCCGGAGGCGCGGTGCCGTCAAACGGCTCCTGAGCGATTCGCTGCTCGAACAGGAGACGGACGGCGCCGGCTTCGGAGAGGCGACGGAGCTGCCAGACGCCCAGGCTCCCCAAAATGAGAACGCCCAGCGCTGCCCCGATAGTCGGGCCAGCGCGTGGGCGAAATCTGTACACGGTCGACCGCTACTCGCGGTTGATGTACGGCAGCAACGCGAGGTGGCGAGCACGCTTGATCGCCAAGGCGATCTGGCGCTGCTGCTTCGCGGAGAGGCCCGTGATGCGGCGCGGCAAGATCTTGCCGCGCTCAGTGAGGAAGCGCTTCAAGCGTGCCGGATCCTTGTAGTCGGCTTCCTCGGACTTTGCCTTCACCTGCTCGGCCATCTAAAACTCCCTGTAACGAACGGGCCACGCGCTTAGCGCGGCGGGCCCAAAGGTGCAAGCCTATACGCCCTCGACGTTCTGCTGCTGGTGCGTGAGCACCTGGCAGTCGGAGGTCGGAAGAGCGTTGCAAAGGAGGGTGAACCCGCCCTCCAGGTCGGTGTCCCCGAGGATGAACTGCTCGTCGAGCGCCACGGAGCCCTTCAGCACCCGCCCCGCGCACGTCGCGCACGCGGCGCTCCGACACGAGTACGGCAGGGCGAGCCCCTGCGCCTCAGCGGCCTCCAGGATCGGCTGGTCGTGGCGGCACGGGACCACCATGTCAATCGACTTGTCGGGGCTCTGGAGGTGGATGCTGTAGACGGGCATCGGAACGCCTTCCTCGGGGTCGGGCGCGCTTAACACGTTCTTGCCGACCTTCGCACCGCGCGACCGCGGCATATACCGGCCGCCGTTCCCACGGCCCGGCCCTCTCCTCGGAGCTCGCATCATGGACGGCATCCTCGTGAGCCAGCAGCTCGAGGCGCTCGTCGCTTCCGGCGCGGTCCGCTCGCTGTACCCCGTGCGTCCAGGGCAGGTACAACCGTCATCTCTCGACCTGCGACTGGGTGCGCGGATCTGGCAGCTACAGTGTAGCTTCCTGCCCGGCTCCGCCGGGGTTGAGCGCCGCCTCGGTCGCCTCGCGCTCGATGAGCAGCGGCTCGACGTCGACCGCCCCACCGTGCTTCGCCACCGCGGCGTGTACCTCGCGGAGGTCGAGGAGGTCCTCGAGCTCCCGCCGAACGTCTACGGACGCGCCAACCCCAAGTCCTCGACGGGCCGCCTCGACGTCTTCGTGCGCCTGCTCACCGAGCACGGGCACTCGTTCGACTCGGTCCCCGCTGGGTACTCCGGCCGCCTCTTCCTGGAGATCACGCCCCAGAGCTTCCATATCGCCGTGCGTCGGGGCGACTGCCTCGGGCAGCTCCGCCTCGCGACCGGTCGCCCCACCCTCGGCGTCGAGGAGCTGCGCGCGCGCCAGGAGACGGCGCCGGTCTGCTACTGGTCCGACGGGCGCCCCGCCATCGTGAGCGACGACCCGCCCGGCATCCAGATGTCGGTCGACCTCCACGACGGCGCCGACGGCATCGCCGGCTACCTCGCGCTGCGGCACCGCCCGCCGATCGATCTGGCGCGCCGGGACCTCCCCCGTGAACGGTACTGGACCCCGTTGCCGGTCGACCGTAGCGAGGACGGGCACGTACTCGAACCCGAGCAGTTCTACATCTTCGCCACCCGCGAGCGGCTCTGCATCCCGCCGGATCTCTGCGCGGAGCTGGTCCCGTTCGACGCGACGAAGGGCGAGCTCCGCACGCACTACGCCGGGTTCATCGATTCGGGCTTCGGCTTCGACGGGACCGGACACGGCGCGCGCCTCGTGCTGGAGATCCGCACCCACGACGTGCCGTTCCTGCTCGAGCACGGGCAGCCGCTCTTCCGCATCGAGCTCCTCCGGAACGCCGAGCGGCCCCGCCAGCTCTACGGCGAGGAGGGCAGCAACTACCAGATGCAGGGCCTCAAGCTCGCCAAGCAGTTCGCCTAGTCAGCGAGCGAACCAGCGATCAGCGCGCGAACGAGTCGCCGGGGGTGCGGCCGAAGACCTCACCCAGCACGCGCGACATCCCGCAGACCTGCCAGGGAAGGTCCCGCAGGCGCCAGGCCCAGTTCCCTTCGGCGGCGCCAGGGGTGTTCAGCCGGGCCTCGCTCCCGAGCCCCAGGAAGTCCTGCACGGGCGCGATGGCGGTCTCGGCGACGCTCCCCCACACCTCTCGCATCATCGCCCAGGCAGGGGCGCTGCCGTCGCGGCCGCAGGTGACGCGGAAGCGGTGTCGGGCGCGCTCGTCGGTCGAGGCGTACCAGCCGGCGACGGTGTCGTTGTCGTGGGTGCCGGTGTAGGCGACCCAGCGCGGGTGCCCGAAGTTGTGCGGGAGGAAGGGCTGATCCGCGTCGTCCCCGAAGGCGAACTGGAGGACCTTCATCCCGGGGAGGCCCAGGGCGTCGCGGAGCGCGGCGACGTCGGGCGTGATCACGCCGAGATCCTCGGCGATCACGGGGAGAGAGCCGAGGGCGCGCTGGAGCGCATCGAAGAGCGGACGGCCCGGGCCTGGCTCCCATTTGCCGACCCGCGCGTCCTCTTCGGCGGCGGGGATCGACCAGGAGGCCGAGAAGCCGCGGAAGTGGTCGAGGCGCACGGCGTCGACCAGGGCGAGCTCGCGGCGCATCCGGGCCGTCCACCACGCGAAGTCGGTCTCGGCGTGCCGGGCCCAGTCGTACGTCGGGTTGCCCCAGCGTTGGCCGGTCGGAGAGAAGTAGTCGGGGGGGACACCGGCGACGGGATCGGGGCGACCGTCACCGCCGAGCCGGAACAGGTCAC
Source organism: uncultured Pseudomonadota bacterium (assembly GCA_903959175.1). Classification (GTDB taxonomy): domain Bacteria; phylum Myxococcota_A; class UBA796; order UBA796; family SXON01; genus CAJBVW01. Next base: position 581 of record CAJBVW010000123.1, on the reverse strand, counting down.
GGTGGGCCCAGGTGTCGCAACCGTCCCCGCTGACGAAGATCGGGATGTCGCCGATGAGGCGGATGCCCCTCCGGGAGGCGGCGTCCCGGAGGCGCGACCACTGGAGGTGGAAGAGCCACTGGAGCCCCTCCTCTTCCGCGACGAGCGCGGCGTGCTCCTTGCGGAGCTTCGGGAGGCCCTTCCGACGCGCGGCGTCGGCCGGCCAGTCCCACCAGCCCCCGCCGTGGACACGCGCGAGCGCGGCGTACAGCGACCAGTCCGCCAGCCACTCCCGCTCGCCCTCGACCCAGGCCCGGCAGGCGGGATCGGCCGAGACGCGGGCCGCGGCGGCGCGCAGCAGGGGAAGCTTCCAGGCGAGGACGGCGGCGAAGTCCGCCTGTTCCTGGCCCCACGGCATGGCCACCGGCGAGAGGATCCCCTCGGACACGAGGGTCTCGACCGAGATCAGCCGCGGATCGGCCGCGAAGGCAGAGGGCGACGCGTAGGGCGACTCGCCGGGCCCGACGGGGTGCCACGGGAGCACCTGCCAGGTGTCGAGCCCCGCCTGGGACATCCACTCCAAAAATGCATCCGCGTACGGG
>CAJBVW010000122.1 GCA_903959175.1 uncultured Pseudomonadota bacterium | reverse complement strand
GCCTCGATGGTGGGGACGAGCAGCTCGGGCGGTGGGGGCCCGCCCTCCGCTTCGCCTTCCCCGTCGCCGTCGCGCTCAACGGCGAGCGGCCGGAGGACGAAGACGTTGTCGTCATCATCGGAGCCGGACATCGGCTAGGCGTCCGGCTCGTCGTTGTCGTGCTCGTGGCCCTCTTCGACGGGCAGCGCCGACAGATCGGCGTCCGCGAGGCTGACCTTGCCGGTCACCATCACGGCGCCGAGGTGGATGTGCTGCACCACGTCGACGAACTGGAGCCGCGCCATCTCGAGCACGCCGAGGAAGGTGAAGATGCGCCGCGACCGGCTGTTCATCTCCATCATCAGCTCGGCCAGCAGGGCCTCGTTCCCCGGCGGCAGGCGCGCCAGGATCCAGCGCACCGTGTCGGCGAAGGAGAAGCGCTCGCGGATGATGCGGTGCTGGTGCGGGGGCCGCGCGGCGCGCTCGGCCACGCTGTAGAAAAGGCGGAGGAGCCCGAAGGCGTCCATCCCCGGGTCGATGTGCTGCTCGTCGGGCGCGGGGGGCTCGGCGGGGCGCGCGAACACGTCCCGGTCCAGGCGCTCGCGGTGGCCGAGCTCCTCCGAGGCGTCGCGGAAGCGCTCGTACTCGAGGAGACGCCGGGCGAGGGCCTCGCGCGGGTCGATCTCCTCCTCTTCTTCCTTCGTCTCCGCAGCGCGCGGCAGGAGCTCGCGGGCCTTGAGCTGGCAGAGCGTCGCCGCCATCACGAGGTAGTCCCCCGCCTGATCCACGTCGATCTCGTCGGCTCCGTCGAGGTAGGCGAGGTACGCGTCGCAGATCCGGGCGACGGGGATCTCGCGCACGTCCACACCTTCCCGGCGCACCAGGAAGAGCAACAGCTCGAGCGGCCCGTCGTAAACCCCGATGTGAACCGGGGGATCCGCGACGCGGGCCGCGCTCGACAGGTTCGGGGCCTGAAGCGCGTACATGACTCTTGGGGAGCGGTCGGCGAGGGAGGGTGGAGGCCCCGGGTGCACGGGGCGCGAGGTCGAGCGTTTCTACCGGATCCGGACGCCCTTGACAAGGATTCGTCGGCCCTTGACAACGGGTACGGGCGAGATAATGCGCGTGCCCCAGAAATCGGAGATTCTCGTGGCACACCACAAGGACGCCATCAAGCGCATTCGCACCAGCCAGGCCGCCAACGAGCGGAACCGTGCGAATCGTTCCCGCATGCGTAGCAAGGTCAAGGCGCTCAAGACCCTCGTCGCCGGTGGTGATCACACCGCCGCCGTCGCGGATCTGCCCTCGACCGTCTCGCTGCTCCACAAGCTCGCGCAGAAGGGTGTCATCCACCCCCGCAACGCGGCTCGCCGGATCAGCCGCCTGGCGAACGCGGTCAACGCGATCAAGGCCGACGCCGCCAAATAGGCGTAGTCCGTCGGGTTCGCACCGACAGCACCCTACGACATGTCGTGGGGTGCCGTTGGCGTTTTTGCTCAGCTCGTAGACGCCGGAAGCGACTACACGGTCTGACCGGGCCGCGTACGCCCGACAGCGCACGCCTCCCCCCGCCGTGCGCCGCTGTCCCCACGCCGTCAGCGCTGGACGAGCCTGAGGACGAAGGCCTCGAAGATCCGCCGATCGCCGGCGCGGGACGAGTTCATCGCGCGGTTCACCGCCGCGAGCTCCTCCAGCATCGCCGACGGGGACACCGGGCGCTTCGCAACCACCTCGCGGATCATGCGCAGCTTCTGCGGGGGCATGCGGATGTTCGCGTCGCGCTCGGAGAGGCCGCGTCGCACGGCGTCCTGGAGGGCGAGCACCTGGCGGAGCTGCCACGCCACGGACGCGAGCAGCTTGTGCGGCGCCTCGCCGTCCTCGAGCAGGTGGTGGAGCGTCGCGAGGCCGCGGTCGGCGTCCCGGGCCACGATGGCGTCGGTGAGGGCCCACACGTCCGCTTCTGCGGTGGAGGCGCACACCTCCTCCACGACGGCGCGGGTGACGACGCCGCCCGGACCGACGAAGTCCGCGCACTTCTCGGCGTCCGCGGCCACGAGCGCGAGCTCGCCGCCCACGAACTCGACGAGGAGCGTGGCAGCGTCCCGCTCGAGCTTTGCGCCGCGGTCCTTCACGCGCGCGGTGGCGAAGGCGACGGCGTCGACGCCCTCGCCGTCCATCTTGAGGACCAACCCCACCTTCTTCGCGGCGTTCACGATGCGGAGGCCGCGGTCCATCCCGCCGGTCGCGCCGGGGAACTTCTCCCCCGACAACACGAGCACGGTGGTCGGGCACGGGGCCCCCACGTAGGCGAGCACCGCGTCGAGGAGCGCGGCGTTGGCGTCCTGGACCTGGCGGATGACCACGAGGCGCCGGGCCGCCATCATCGGGGCGCTGAACGCGGCGTCCCGGAAGGACAGCGCGCCCTCCTCCCCGGCGGTAAACACCGCGTGGTTGAACGCGGCCACCGGTCCGCTCGCGATTGCCACACGGACCTCTTCCTCGGCCTGGCGCACGAGCAGCCCCTCTGGGCCCACGAGGACATAGACCGGCGGCGGCGCGGCGAGCGAGGCGGTGAGGGCGGCGAGCGGGTTCATGCGGGTAGGTGCGGGGGAACCCGCCGCACGTAGCCCGGCGACGACCCGGCGGGGGGCCCCAGGCGGCCCTCAGGGCGCGGTGAGACCGGCGACCGCGTCGTCCGCCACCTCACGGGCCAACGCGCGCAGGGTGGCCTCCCGCAGCGCGCGGGCGCCGGCCGCGTCACCGGGATCGACCACGGTGCGCGTGCGCGTGCGCGCCACCACGCGCTCGCCCGCCTGGAGGGTGAGGGTGAGCCGCGCGTCGTACAGCAGCACGCCTCCCGAGCGCCGTGCGGGCGTCCAGGCGGCCTCGGAGACCGTGATCGTGACGCCCGGGGCGGCCGGATCGAGCGCGCGTCGTGACGCAAGCGCAGAGGTCACGGATTCGCGGGCCCAGTCGTCCACATCCGGCTCCGCGACCGGCGCCAGGACGCTCCCGACGGACCACGCGCCGGCGGACGGCAGGACGCCGAAATGCAACGAACAACCGATGAGCAAGGCCCAGAGCGTTGACATCGTCCACCCGGTCGGGGACCATGCCGCCCACTCCCACCTTTGTCAAGGTTCCGCCATGCTGCTGTCCGCCGCGCTCCTGGCCCTCGCCGCCCCCGCCTTCGCCCAGGACGACCCCTCGTCCGACGAGCCGCCCGTGATCGAGACCGCGGCCACCGCCGCCGCCGAGCCCGCCAAGGAGCCCCGGAAGCGGAAGTTCCTGATGGAGGTCGGCTTCCGCGGCCGCTACATGGACCTCCCGGACTCCCTCCTCGACCTCGCGTACTTCCGTAACGACGATGACGACACGATCCCCGACCGCCCGCACGTGAGCGCGTACTCGCTCGGCATCGAGTTCGTCATCAAGGACGAGAAGGCCAACGGCATCTTCTACGTCGAGTACCTGAACCCGCTCCTCAAGCCCGGGTACTGGGACGACAAGGAAGAGCCGGCCGACCACCAGGACGGCTCCTGGATGGAGCCCGACAAGCTCGGCCTCGTGCTCATCGGCGCCAACTACGCGTACGAGCTCAAGGCGAACAACTGGTTCTCCTTCCTCTTCGGCGCGGGCATCGGCGGCGCCATCAAGATCGGCGAGCTGCGCGAGTGGCAGCCCGGCGAGGACGTGGCGAACCCCGACGGCAACAACAACAACACCGAGGTGGACTGCGGCCCGGCGGGCCAGATGGGCTCCGCGGCCTACGAGCGGCGCCTGGAGTGTGAAGACGACGGCACCATCGAGACGCCGCCCGTCCTCCCCTACATCGACATCAACGTCGGCCCCCGCTTCAACATCTCCGATCGCGCCAGCATCCGTCTCGAAGGGGGCATTCACGCACTGCTTCCGTACGGCGGCGCCTCGGTTGGCATCACGTTCTAGTTGCGCACGTACGCGGGACCCGCTAATAGGCGCCGCGCATCGACATATTGGAGCCTGCTTTGGTCATCGTCACCGTTCGCGACAACGAGCCCTTCGAGAAGGCCCTCCGCCGTTTCCGCCGCAAGGTCGAGCGCGAAGGCATCCGCAAGGACATCAAGAAGAACAGCTTCTACCTCAAGCCGGGTGAGAAGCGCCGCCTCAAGCAGCGCCTCGCCGAGAAGCGTCGCCGTAAGGCCGCTCGTCGCGCCGCGCGTAAGCCCATCATGAAGGGGCCGACCGCAGCGTAGCTCCGCGCCGGCTTCGGCCGGCAGGATCGAGGCATGAACACCCACGCACCCGCGTGGGTTTTCGTGTTTCTGCGGTGCGATCCCGCGGCCCCCGCTCCCACCCCTACGGCGCGGTCAGCCGCGCGCTCCACGCGGCGTTCTCCAGCGCCCACGCGTCCGAGGCCGGCGGCCCGAAGCCCTCCACCGCCACGTTCTGCGCGTCCGGCATCGCCTCGGCGAGCTCCACGCGGAACAGCAGCACCCCCGGCGCCTGCGCGATGGCCTCGGCGAGCCGGCTCCGCACGAGCTGACTGTCGGCTCCGCCGCTCAGCAGCTCCAGCTTGGCCGCCTCCCACGCGGTGAACCCCGGCGCCTCGCCGGAGCCGAGCTGCGTCAGGCGGCCGTGCAGGGCCCGCAGGGACTCCAGCTCGAGCGCCGCGCCCGGCCCGCGGTGCTCCACCTGCCCCAGGCCGCTGGCGACGGTCCAGGTCAGGCACCCCGCGGACTCTGCGGGGAGCTCGGCCGCGGCCGCGGCGTCGACCCGGTAACCACCGCCGTCCAGCCGGGACGCGAACCCCGGCCAGCCGAGGAGGCAGCGGTAGCCGTAGTCCTGGGCGATCTCGAAGTGGACGGCGCCCTCGCCGAGCTGCGCGCGGGTCCACTCGCCCCGCGCGAGGCGCGCGAGCAACGCGGGGTGGTCCGGCGACGCCGCGAGCGCGGCCAGAAGGCGCTCCATCACCGCGTCGAGGCCGCCCGGTGCGGCACGGGCGTCCCACTGGGCGTCCACCTCGGCGAGGGTGGCGCCGAGGTCGATGGTCGGTGCGGTGGTGCGCAGGGCGCAGGCGCCGAGCCAGAGAAGCAACACGGGCGCTGCATAGCCCGGGGCATGCCCGCGAGGTACGACACGGCGTGCTCCTGCTCCTGACGGCCTGCGCCGGCCTGCATCGGCCCCCTCCCCCCGCTCCGGCGGCCACGCCCGGGCCCTCTGCCGTCTCGGAGCCCGGCCTCCTCGCGGGGCCCACCGCGGTAGCCGCGGGCGCCCCGACCGACGCGCTCGCCCCGCTCGACGAGGCCGCCCTGAGCCTGCTCCTCGCGAACAGTGGGGACACCCCGCTGGTCGTGAACTTCTGGGCCACCTGGTGCGGCCCGTGCGTCGCCGAGCTGGCGGACCTCGAGGCCGTCGCCGCCGAGCGCACGGACGTCCGCTTCGCGCTCGTGAACGTCGAGAGCCCGCGCAGCCGCGCAGCCGTGCTCCGCTTCCTCACGACGCAGGCGGGCAGCTTGCCCACCTTCCAGCTCGACACGACCGACGCCTCCGGCCTCCTCCGGCGCACCGTGCCTGCGTGGCCGGACATCATCCCGGTCACCCTCGTGATCGCCCCGGGCGGCGCCCTGCGCGCGCGCTTCGACGGCACGCTCGACGCCGTCGCGCTCCGCGCGGCCCTCGCGCCCTGAACCTCCCGCGGCGCCGAGAAAGAGCGACGACAGGGCCCCGACGCGTACACGGGCGAACCCCGGCGTTGCGACACGGGGTTCCGGGGCTTATGAGTGTCGGCCGCCTCGGTGGTGAAATGGCAGACACGGGGGACTTAAAATCCCTGGCTCCTCACGGGGCGTGCGGGTTCGAGCCCCGCCCGAGGCATCCTTGTTTCCGTCCCCGCGTGGACTCGTTGTGCCCGCATGTTTGACGCCGGCCCCGGCGCCGCCTACGATTCACTCTACAGCCTGGCACCTGTCATGAGCGCTCGCTGAATGGGCAAAATCATCGGCATTGATTTGGGGACCACCAACTCGGTGTGCGCCTACATGGACCGCAACGAGCCCAGGGTGATCATCAACGAGGAGGGCGGTCGCATAACCCCGTCCGTCGTCGGGTTCAGCCGTGGCGGCGAGCGCTTCGTGGGCGACATCGCGAAGCGTCAGATGCTGATCAACCCGGACGCGACCATCCACTCCGTGAAGCGCTTCATGGGCAAGCGCTTCCGCGAGGCCGGCAAGGACCTCCCGCTCGTCAACTACAAGGTCACCGAGGCGAAGAACTCGGACTGCGGGTTCGAGGTCGGCGGGCGCACCTACACGCCCCCTGAAATCTCCGCGATGATCCTCCAGAAGCTGAAGCGCTCCGCGGAGGACTTCCTCGGAGAGGAAGTGACCGAGGCGATCATCACCGTCCCGGCTCACTTCAACGACCGCCAGCGCCAGGCCACGAAGGACGCGGGGACCATCGCCGGCCTCAACGTGCTTCGCATCATCAACGAGCCCACCGCAGCGGCGCTCGCCTACCTCCACGAGCGGCGTAAGTCCGCGACCATCGCCGTCTACGACTTCGGCGGCGGCACGTTCGACATCTCGATCGTCCAGATCGACCGCGACCTCGGCGAAGTCCTCTCCACCCGCGGCAACAACGCGCTGGGCGGCGGTGACATCGACAAGATCATCATGGACTGGCTGCTCGAGCAGTTCCACCTCGAGCACGGCTTCGACATCTCGGGCGACAAGGTGGTGCGCCAGCGCGTGCGCGACGCCGCCGAGCGCGCCAAGTTCGAGCTCTCCGCGGCGCTCGAGACCGAGGTCCAACTCCCCTTCCTCACCGCCACGCAGGACGGCCCCCTCCACCTCCAGTGCACGCTCACGCGCGCCCTGTTCGAGACGATGGCCCTCCCCCTCTTCGAGAAGACCCTCGAGGAGTGCCGGCGCGCCCTCACGGACGCCAAGCTAACGGTGGACGACATCGACGAGATCGTCATGGTCGGCGGCAGCAGCCGCATCCCCCGCGTGAAGGAGCTCGTCCGCGACTTCTTCAAGCGCCCGTTGAACCAGGCCTTCAACCCGGACGAGGTCGTCGCCATCGGCGCCGCGATCCAGGCGGGCATCCTCGAGGGAGAGGTCAAGTCCGTCACCCTGCTCGACGTGACCAGCCTCTCGCTCGGGATCGAGGTCGAAGGGAGAAAGTTCGCGAAGCTCATCCCGAAGAACACGGTGATCCCCGCCCAGCGCGTGCAGCTCGTCTCCACCGTCGTGGAGAACCAGCGCACCGTCAAGATCCACGTCCTCCAGGGCGAAAATCCGCTCGCCGCCGACAACACGAGCCTCGGCGAGTTCGAACTGTCGGGCATCGATCCCGGACCCCGCGGCGCCCCGCGCATCGAGGTCAAGCTCGGCATCGACGCGAACGGCATCGTGAACGTGAGCGCGCGGGACGCCCGCAGCGGCGCCCAGGGCAACATCACCATCCAGGCGCCCACCGGGCTGTCGAAGCTCGAAGTGGAGCAGCTCCGCGAGGAGGCCGCCACCTACGAGCGCGACCAGGAGATGGCGGGCGTGCTCAAGGAGCTGCGCTTCCAGGTCGAGCGCCAGCTCGTGACGCTGGAGACCTTCGCCCGCGAGCAGAAGGCGGTCCTCCACAAGACCGACGTGTCCGAGCTGGAGCAGGCCCTCAAGCGCGGCCGCATGGCGCTGACGAAGTCCAGCGACAAGACCAACCTCGAAGAGGTCGGCGCGTGGCTCAAGCGCTTCCATGCGCACCTCTCGGACAAGATCAACCCGAGCTCCGCCGTCCACTGACGCGGGCGGGGATCAGCGGTCCAGCAGGCTCCAGGCCGCCTTGGCGGCGCGTCCGGCCACGCCCGGCGCGCCGAGGATCGCGCGCAATTCGGCGGTCGGCGGCGGTGCGGCATACTTGAGGCTCTGCACGAGCTCATCGACCGTAAAGTGCTGGACATACTCCCGGATCGCCTCGCGACGGAGCAGGATGTTGGGCAGCGCCAGGTGCTTCACGCCGCGCACGAGACGCTTGCCGAGCCAGTAGGTGAGCGGGTGCACCCGGTGCGCCACGACCATGGGGATGCCCGCCAGGGCGATCTCCAGCGTGCTGGTGCCCGACTTGGTGAGGGCGCGGTCGGCGCGCGCGAGGGCCTCGGCGGAGGTGCAGAGGCGGACGTGCGCGGGGAGCGGGCCGAGGTCGGCCGGGGAGAGCGAGGCGGCGAGCGGGAGCAGCACCTCGCGGGCGCCCAGGCGCTCGGCCGCGGCGAGGAAGGGGCCGAGCAGGCGCCGTAGCTCCGCGCGCCTGGAGCCCGGGAAGATCGCGAGGACGCCGGGCTCGCGGGAGGAGGGGCCGACGCGGTCGACCGCGGGGTGCCCGATCCAGCGCGCGTCGAGGCCGTAGGGCGCGTAGAACGCCGGCTCGAAGGGGAAGAGGCAGAGGAGGAGGTCCATCGCGCGGGCGATGTCGCGGGCGCGGCCGGAGCGCCACGCCCAGAGCTGCGGGCTCACCAGGCCGAGGACGGGGATCCCCTTCGCCTTCGCGGCACGGGCGAGCGGGAGGTTGAAGTCGGGCGCGTCGATGACGACGAGGAGATCGGGCTCCTCGTCGAAGGCACGGCGGATCGCCATCGTGTTGCGGCGAAGCTCGCCCAGGTGCTTGAGGACCTCCACGAAGCCCATCACCGGGTTCATGGGCGCGCTGTCCGGCAGGGGCGCGGCGCCCGCGGCGGCCAGGAGCGGCCCGACGAGCCCACGCACCTCGAACGGCTCCCCTGCCCTCTCGGCCGCCATCGCCGCGAAGAGCTCGGCGCCGAGCCGATCGCCGGAGGCCTCCTGCGCGCTGACGAGGATCCGCTTCACCCGCGGATCGCGGCCTGGATGCGCCCCGCGAGTTCGAGCGCCCGCAGGCCGTCCCGCCCGGTGACGGCGTAGGGCGCGTCCCCCCGAACCGCCGCGAAGAAGGCACCGATCTCCGCCGCGAGGGCGTCCTGCTCGGGCACCACCACGCGCTGCTCCTCAAGGTCGCCGGCGCCCCAGCCCACGCGCGCGACCTGGCGCTCCCGCAGGTCGATGCTCCAGTATTCGCCCGCCCCGAACACGCGGAGCTTCCGGGCGGGCTGCCGCGCGAGCCGCGAGGCGGTGAAGGTCCCTACCCGGCCCGAGGCGGTCTCCACGCGCGCCTGCGCGAGGTCGTAGCGCCCCGTCGCGACCGCGACGCCGTTCGCGCGCACCTCGGTCACGTCCTCGCCGGTCAGGTGGAGGAACAGGTCGAGGTCGTGGATCATCAGGTCGAGGATCACGTCGACGTCCGTGCCGCGGGCCGTGAAGCGCCCCACGCGCTCGGCCTGCACGAAGCGGGCGTCGACGCCGGCGAGCACGCCGTACGCGGGGTTGAAGCGCTCCACGTGCCCCACCATGACGTGCGTGTGCTCCGCGAGCGCCCTCGCCTCCTCCAGGGTGGCGGCGAGCGGCTTCTCGATGAGGCACGGGATGCCCCGCGCGAGCAGCGGGAGGGCCACCGCGGCGTGCGTGGACGTGGGGCTGGCGATGATGGCTGCGTCGATGTCCGCGGGCACGGCGGAGAGGCCCTGGGCGGGATCGACGATGAAGAGCACGATCTCTCGGCTCCCCCCTGCCCCCATCCCGAGGACCTTCTGCGCGTGCAGGCGCCCCATGTGGCCGTGCCCGAAGAGGGCGACGCGGAGGGGTGCCGAATCGGCGAGGTGCACGGCCTACTCCGCGGGCTGTTCGGCCCCCGCCGAGCGGCAGATGCCGCGCTGGCTGGTCTCGCAGAAGTCGACGAGCTCGACGACCTCGGGCACGTCCGCATAGACCTCGCGCACCTGCTCGAGCGCGATGCGCATCGGCATGCCCTGGTGGAAGAGCTCGCGATACGCGGCCTTGAGCGCCTGCAACACCTCGAGCTTGTAGCCCGCGCGGCGCAGGCCCACGATGTTGAGGCCGAAGAGGCGCGCGCGGTCCCCCTGGGCGATGGTGAAGGGCGGCACGTCCTGCGCGGCCATCGCGGCGGCGCCGACCATCGCGCAGCGGCCGACGCGCGAGTGCTGGTGCACCCCGGCGAACCCCCCGAGGATGGCGCGGTCGTGGACCGTCACGTGGCCGGCGATCGCGGCGCAGTTGGCGAAGACGCAGTGGTCCCCCACCGAGCAGTCGTGCGCGACGTGGCTACCGGCCATGAACAGGTTGTCACTCCCGATGCGGGTGACGCCGCCGCCGCCGGCAGTGCCGCGGTTGACCGTGACGTTCTCGCGGAAGATGTTGCGCTCGCCGATGACCAGCGTCGCGTGCTCGCCGCGGTACTTGAGGTCCTGGGCGTCCTCTCCGATGCTCGCGAACGGGAAGACGCAGCTCCCCGCGCCGATCACCGTGGGGCCCGTGATCACGGCGTGCGGCCCGATCCGGACCCCGTCGTGCAGGACCACCCCGGCGCGGACGATAGCGTACGCCTCGATCTCGACGTCGTTCCCGAGCTCGGCGCCCACGTCGACGAGGGCGGTAGGATGAATGGCCATTGTCGCTCCGGCAGGCCCTCTATCCCGGACTGCGCCCGCGGCGCCCCCTCCCGCTCCATCCTGGCACGTCTCCCCAGGGGCGCCCGCGGGTCTACCCCCGGTTATGCGCAGGTGTGTCCCTCCTCTCCCGACTCCGCGGCGCCACGCGCTCCCGCTCCCCGACCGGCGATCCCGCGCCGGCCCCGGTGTCCCCCATCCTCGCGCCCGAGCCGGCCTTCGCCCGGCCGGAGCCGCCGCCGGGGGCCTCCAACTACGTCATCCTGATCCTCGACTCGTGCCGCTTCGACAGCTTCGTCCGCGCGAAGACGAAGTGGATGACCAAGCTCGGCCCCGTGCAGAAGCGTTGGACCTACGCCAGCTGGACCGCCCCGTCGCACTACAACCTGCTGATCGGGCTGCTCCCCCACGTGTCGCCGGCGAACGTCTACGCGTCCGACTACTACAAGGACGACTTCCTCCGCTTCAAGGACCGCCTCAACTTCCCGGACCTCTCCTTCGGGAAGATGGTCCCGAACCTGTGGCTCCCGTCGTATCTCCAGTCCGTCGGCTTCCGCACGAACATGTACGTGTCGATGCCCGTGCTGAACCCCACGACGCCGATCAACCGCGGCTTCGACGACTACGCGTTGATGGACCACCACAACGACGTGACGAAGATGATCCGCCGCATGCGCTTCTACGAGGAGCGCCCTAGCTTCTTCGTGCTCAACACCGGGGAGACCCACTACCCCTACGCCACCCCCGACGAGCCCGAGAACGAGTGGCCGCGCATCTCCGGGGTCAACGGCGTCTTCAAGCACCTCGACGACCATGTGCGCGCCGGCGGCTTCATCCCCCAGGACGAAGCCCCGAAGTTCTTCGACGACGCGAAGATGAAGGAGCTCCACCAGCGCCAGGTGGACGCCGTGCGCTGGGTCGACCGCGCCGTCGAGGAGCTCTTCGACATCGTGCCCGACAACACCTGGATCACGATCACGGCGGATCACGGCGAGCTCTTCGGGGAGAAGGGCTACTTCGGGCACGGCCCGATCGCGCACGACAAGGTGATCGAGGTCCCCTTCGTCGAGGGCAAGCTCCGGTGAGCCCTCCCTGACTACACCGCGGGCGGATCCGCGACGGTCGCCATGATCTCGCCCTCGGCGACGAGCTTGCCGTCCACCTCGACGCGCGCGGCGAACTTCCAGATCGAGCGTTTCTCCGCCAGCTTTTCGACGGTGATACGCAGGGCGTCGCCGGGGATGACCGGCTTGCGGAAGCGGAAGCCGTCGAGCGACACGAGGTACACGACCTTCTTCCCGAGGTCCGGGTTGGCGGTCATCGCGACGATGCCGCACGCCTGGGCCATCGCCTCGACGATGAGCACGCCGGGGAACACGGGCGTACCGGGAAAGTGCCCCATGAAGCAGGGTTCATTGATGGTCACGTTCTTGAGCGCGACGACGCGCACGCCGGGGTCGCACTCGAGGACCCGATCGATCATCAGGAAGGGGTAGCGGTGCGGGAGCACCTTGAGGATCTCGTGGATGTTCATGTACCTTCCTTGAGAACGGTGGCCTTGAGCCGCGCGACCTCGGCCTCGAGCCGGCGCACGGTGGCCAGGAGCTCGGGGAGCTCCGGGAGGGACGCGGCGACACGGAGCCAGCGTCGATGGGGGATGGCGGGGACACCGGAGCGGCGCTCGCCGGGGGCGGCGTCCTCCGTGAGTAGGGCGTCGGCGCCGAGGATGACGCCGTCGCCCACCTCGAGGTGGCCGAGGGCGCCCGCGCGCGCGGCGAAGACGACATTGCGGCCGAGGCGGGTGGAGCCCGCGACGCCGGCGTAGGAGACGAGCAGGTTGTCGGGGCCGACGGTGGCGCCGTGCCCGACCTGGACGAGGTTGTCGAGCTTGGCGCCGCGCTGGACCTCGGTGTCGCCCATCGCGGCGCGGTCGACACAGGAGTTGGCGCCGATCTCGACGTCGTCGCCGATGACGGCGCGGCCCGTCTGCGGGATCTTCACATGGCCGCCGGCGGTCGTGACGAAGCCGAAGCCCTCGCCGCCGACGACGGCGCCGGGGTTGAGCCAGACGCGGTCCCCGAGCACGCAGCCGTCCGCCACGACGCTGCCCGCGAGCAGGGTGCAGCCCTGGCCCACACGCGCCCCCGCGCCGACGTATACGCCGGGGTGGACTACGCTCCCCTCCCCCACGATCGCGCCGGGCCCCACGTAGGCGAGCGCCATGATGGTTGCGCCGGTCACGACGCCCTCGACCACGGCGGTGGGATGCACGCCGGCGGGCGGGCGCACCTCCGGCGAGAAGAGCCGGAGCACCTTGGCGAAAGCCAGGTAGGGATCAGCGCACCGAATGACTGTGCGTCCGTACGACTTGTCCTGCTCCCCGACGAGCACGCAGCCCGCGCGGGTGGTCGCCATCCGCTTCGCGTAACGACGGTTCGCGAGGAAGCTCACGTCTGCCTCACCGGCGTCCTCCAGGCCGCAAACGGCCAGGATCGACCGTTCGGCCTCCCCTTCCACCGTGCCGCCGACACACGCGGCGATCTCTGCGACCGTGCGGCCGCCCGTCGCCGACACCCCGACTACTTCTTGGGGGGCGTGGTGGTCGCCGGCTTGGAGGCCGGATTGGCCGCGTTGTAGCGGGTGATGAGCTCGGGCGTCATGTCGATGGTGGGCGAGGCGAAGATGACGCCGCCCTCGTTGACCTCGATGACGAGCGTGTAGCCCTTCTCCGTCGCGATGGTCTGGGAGAGCTTCTTCATCTTCTCGATGAGGGTCTCCATCGCGCCGACGTAGGCCTGCTGCATCTCGCCCTCGGAGCGCTGGTAGGCCTGCTGGAACTGGGCCTGCGCCTGGTAGAACTCATCCTCCTTCTGCTTCTTCGCGGCGTCGGAGAGGATGACGGACTGCTTCTCGAGCTCGGTCTGACGGGCCTCGAGGTCCCCGCGCATCTTGTCGAGGGCCGTCTTCTTGTCCGCGAACATCTTCTCGAGGCGCGCCTTGGCGGCGGTGCCCTCGGACACGCTGTCGAGCGCCTTCTGGAAGTCCACCGTCGCGATCTTCGCCTGGGCGAAGGCGGGGCTGGCGAAGGCGAACAGGAGGACGAAGACGGAGAGCAATCGAGCGAACATCTACGCCCCTTGTTCAGAGAGGAAGAGGGTCAGAAGGAAGAGCCGATGGTGAAGTCGAAGACGGCCTTGCGCTCGTCTTCTCGCGGGTTGATCGGGAACCCGTACTCGAAGCGGAGCGGGCCGATCGGGCTGAACCAGCGGACGCCGAACCCGTAGGCGAGGCGCAGTTCGAGGGGGTTGATCGGGCCGTCGCCCCAGGGGTCCCCGAAGGTGTTCCCCGCGTCGAAGAACGCGACCACCGAGATGCCCGCCGACTTGATGATCGGCGACTCGAGCTCGAAGTTGTTGATCCAGGTGTTGGTCCCGCCGACGACGAGGCGATCGTCCGCCGAGGCGGGATCGTCCGCGCCGACGACCGAGCTGCGATCCTGACCGTAGTTACGGGCCCCGGAGGCCCGGATGGAGGGGCCGAGGGAGTACGGATCGTAGCCGCGCACGGAGAGGATGCCGCCCGCGCGATAGCGATGGATGTACGGGACGATCGAGCCGTCCGTCGACTCCATGTGGCCGAAGCTTCCGTTGTACTTGAACACCAGCCAGTCGTTCTTGGCGATGACGGGCTGGTAGAAGCGGAAGTTGGCCTTCGTCTCCCAGAAGTTGAAGTCCCCACCGAACAGCGAGAGCACCTTGTCGTCGTTGAGGCGGAACCCGCCCGCGAGCTCCGTCGACAGCGAGGCCTTGAAGCCGCGCGTCGCGTTGATGCGGTTGTTGCGCTTGTCGACGTCGAGGGACACCCCGAGCGAGCTGGTGAGGCCGTTCCGGTACAACTGGCCGCCGAACAGGCGCTCCTTGTACTGGTCCAGGGAGAGCAGACCCACGTCCTCGAGCGTGTAGTCCAACGAGACGCGCACATCGTCGCGTTTGTCGAGGTAGCGCCCCACCGAGACGCTGCCGCCGCGCTGGTACTCGTCCTCGATGTACTCCCGCTGGTTGTAGAACCCGTCCACGCGGAGGGTCCACTGCGAGTCGAGGAAGTGCGGGTCGAAGAAGGAGACGTTCCCCTGCTTCGTGCGCGCGGAGATGTTGCCCGCGAGGCTCACGACCCAGCCGAGACCCAGGAAGTTCGACTTCTGGATGTTGGCGGTGAGCAGGAAGCTGTCCGCGCTGCCGTAGCCCGCACCGACCGAGAAGCTGCCCGTGGGGCGCTCGGCGACGTTGACGTTCATGTCGAGGACGTCCGCGCCCTCGCCGCGGGGGGTCGAGATCTCGACGGTCTCGAAGAAGCCGAGGCGCTCGAGGCGCTCGCGCGACTCGCGTACGGCGCTCCCCTGGTAGATCTCCCCTTCGTTGATGGGGATCTCGCGGCGCACCACCTTGTCGAAGGTGGGGTCGTTGCCGGTGATGTTGATCCGGCCGACCTTCATCTTCTCGCCGCGCTGCACGTCGATCACGACGTCCACCACGCGGGCGTCGGGGTCGGGCTGGGGCACGGGCGTCGCGTTCGCGAAGGCGTAGCCCTGATCGCCGTAGAGGTCGGTGATCCGCGCCATCGTGTTCTGGAGCGTCGTGAGCTTGAACCAATCGCCGGTGCGCAGCGGCTGGTTCTCCGCGCGGAAGTCCAGCACGCGCCGCTTCACGTCGGGCGTCCAGTCGGGCGTGATGGTCTGGCCCGCGGCGACGTCGCGCTGGTAGGCCTCCTGCACGTCCTTGAGGCTCTTGCCCTCGACCAGCGCGCGCACGGCGCCCTCGGTGAGGCCCTCTACGGGGACGAAGTCGCCCTCGACCGTCACCTTGCCGAGGCGGTAGCGCGGGCCCTCGGTGACGTGGATCGTGACGTAGATGTACCGCTTGTCGGGCGAGAGGAAGACCTTCGGTTGGTCCACCTGAGCGTCGACGTAGCCCTCTTCCAGGTACGCCGACCGGAGGATGTAGACGTCGTTGTCCAGGGCTTCCTGGATGAAGGTGCCCGAGCTCGTGAGCCAGGGGAGGATGCCCCCCGCCTTGGTCTGCATGAACTTGCGGAGCTTGGCGTCCGGCACGTTGTCGTTGCCGGTGATGTCGATCGTCTGGACGATGACCTTGCGGCCCTCGGTGATCTTGAAGGCGAGCTCGACCAGATCGTCCCCGACGGGGGTGATCACGGGCTCGATCTCGGCGAGGAAGAAGCCCTTCTCGAGGTACTTCGCCTTGACCGCCTTGACGTTCGCCGCGATGCGGGCCTCGCTCGGGACGGTGAAGGGCTCGATGTCGATGGCCTCCTTGAGGTCATCCTCCTTGATCTTCTTCGCGCCGAGGATCTTGACCTCGCGCACGGCGGGCTTCTCGTGGACCTCGAAGCGCACGACCACCCCGCCCGAGGGGGACGGGACGGTCTTGACGACGACGTCGTCCACGAAGCCGGTGTCCCAGATCGCGCGCATGTCGCGCTGGATCTTCCACTGTTCGAGGGGCTCGCCCACGCGCAGGCGCACCACGTCGAGGAGGGCGGCCTCCTCCACGCGGCGCAGGCCGGTCACTTCGACGTCGGAGACAGTGCCGGAGACCGGCGCGGGGGCTTCGGCGTGCACGCCCGGGACGAGCAGGGCGGCCGCGAGCAAGGCTGGGCTCACGCGGCCTCCTGAAAGCGCCCGTCGACCAGGCGGAGACGGCGCGGAAAGCGCGCGGCGAGCTCCGCGGAGTGAGTCACGACCACGAGCGTGGCGCTGCGTTCACGGTTGAGATCGAGCAAGAGATCGAGCACCTCGGCTGCGGTGGAGGGGTCGAGGTTGCCGGTGGGCTCGTCTGCGAGGACCAGCCCCGGCTCCATCAGGAGCGCGCGGGCGAGCGCGACGCGCTGCTGCTCGCCGCCGGAGAGCTCGCCGGGCTTGTGCGTGAGCCGGTGGCCGAGGCCGACCTGCTCGAGGCGGACCCTGGCGCGCGCCCGCGCTTCCGCCGGGGACACCCCCGCGATGATGGCGGGCATCGCGGCGTTGTCGACCGCGGTGTGGTCCGGGAGGAGGTGGTGGAACTGGAACACGAAGCCGACGTGCCGGTTGCGGTACGTGTCGAGCTCCGACATCGGGCGGCCATGGAGCGGGCGGCCGTCCACCTTGACGACGCCGGCGTTGGGCGGCTCGAGCGCGCCGAGGATGTGGAGGAAGGTCGACTTCCCCGAGCCGGACTGGCCGAGCAGCGCGACGGACTCGCCGGGAGCGAGGTCGAGATCGGCGTCACGAAGGACGTGGATCCGCTGCCCACCCTTGTCGAAGTGGCGGCACAAGCCCCGGATCTCGACGGCGACCCCCATCACTCGTACCGCAGCCCTTCGACCGGGTCGAGCGAGGCCGCGCGCGCCGCCGGGTACAACGTCGCCAGGAAACACGTCACCAACGCGCCCACGATGACCGTCGCCACGGTGGCGGGCTCCACCACGACGGGGAGCGAGTCGAGGTAGTACACGTTCGTGTCCAGGGGAAACTTGTAGCGGTCGAGCGCGGCGCAGCCAGCTAACCCGAGCCCCGTGCCCAGGCATGTGCCGACGACGCCGACGATCACGCCCTCCAACACGAAGATGCGTTGGATTGCTCCGCGGCTCGCGCCCATCGACTTGAGGATGGAGATCTCGCGCGCGCGGGTGATGACCATCACGATGAGGTTGGTGACGATGCCGACCGCGGCGACGGTGATGATCTGGGCGAGGATGAGCCCCATCACGTATTTCTCCAGCTTGAGCGCGGAGAACAGGGCCGCGTTCATCTGGAGCCAGTTCTTGGTGAAGTACGGGTAGGTCAGCGACTCCTCGATGGCGGCGCTGATCGCGGAGACATCGTAGAGGCGGTCCATCTCGACCCGGGCCTCGATGCCCGTCACGTCCCCGTCGAGCGACATGAAGGCCTGAGCGTCGGGGATGGTGACGTAGCTCCACTTCGTGTCGTACTCGTACATGCCCGTGTAGAAGATCCCGGCGACGCGGAAGGTCTTCGTGACGGGGATGGGGACGCCGAAGGGGCCCGCGCCGCCGCCGATGGGGTTGATTACCCACACGCGGTCGCCGGGGTAGACCTTGAGCTGCTCCGCGAGGCCCTCGCCGAGGAGCATGCCGGGGAGGTCCTCCGTGTCGTCCGCCGCTTGTGCCGCGGCGACCGCGGGCTTGGCCAGGGACGCGAGGACGGCCTGCTTGTCCTCAAGACGGGCGAGCATGCCGGCCGGGCCGACCTTGATGTCGGCCGCCACGTCGGTCACGCGCGGGGTCTGCACAGGATCGATGCCCTTGAGGATGCCGCCGGAGGTGGCGTAGGCGCTCCGGAGCATGACCTCGGTGTAGACGAAGGGCGCGGCGGCGACGATGCCGTCGATCTTCTCGACCTTCTCGACCACCATCGCGGGCTCGTCGATGGGGCCGCCGTACTCGAGGACGACGAGGTGGGCGTTGCTGCCGAGGATCTTGTCCCGCAGGTCGTATTCGAAGCCCGCCATCACCGACAAGACGATGATGAGCATCTGCACGCCGAGCGTGACGCCGAGCACGGAGAGCACGGCGATCATGCTCACCCCCGCGTCCTGACGGCGGGAGCGCAGGTGCGACCACGCGATGAGCATGGAGAAGTTCATGCGCGGCCCCACGGCCGCCGAGCGCCCCACCGGGAGAGGGTCAGGACGCGGGTGCGGAACGCCGAGGCAGGGGGGGCCATGAGGCCGGGGGACTAACCGGTAGACGGCCTCCCGGGAGGCGCCCGGCGAGGTTGGGGCGCGACCGTGAAGCTTCGTGATGAATTCCCGGGCCGGACGGGTTTTGTCCGCTCAACCGAGGAGCACGCCGTCGGCGACGAGGCCGTCGAGGATCTCGTCGGCTTCGGCCTGCGTTGCTCCTTCGCGCACGGCCAGCCGGCGGAGCTCGGCGCGCGGACACGGCCGCTCCGCCCGGGTCAGCAGCGCGTGCAGACCGGAGCTGCCCTCGCCCACCCCCTCGCCCTCGGCGGTGCGCTCGACGATCAGGTGCTCGACGGCGGCGCGGCGCACGGGGGGAGGCCGCGGGGGGGCCTGGAAGCCCGCGAGCAGGCGCGACACGGGCTCGGGGCCGAGCGCGGCGCGGAGGGCCTGCCAACGCGCGCAGGTGCCCGTCGGGAGGGCCAGGGAGCGCACGGTCGGGGCACAGAGGAGCAGCCCCGCGGCGGGCGCGGACGGGGCTCGCTCGGCGCCGCGGCGCACGGAGACGACGGCGCGCTCGACGGCGGCGACCGGGCCCGCACGGGGCCCGATCCAGGCCCCGAAGGCGTCCGCGATCGACGCGCGCGCCTGGATCGCGGCGTGGAAGGCACGGTCTCCGAAGAAGGCGTCGAGCCCCGCAACGCCGACCTCGGCGGCTGAGGCCGGGTACTCCTCGAGTAGGGCGTGGAGCGTGCGCGCGCGACGGTAGGGGTCGGTGCCCCAGGCACGGCGGTCGACGCGGGTGAGGAGCGCGCGGGCCTCGGCGTCGACGCCTTCCACGCGGCCGGACCCGTAGATCTGCTCGACCAGCACCGGATCGTAGAGCATGCGCACGACGACGCGCTGGAGGTCGGGGGCGTTCACGGCGCGAGCCTGCGTTCGAGGTCCGCGTAGAGCGGCGCGACCTCGGCGAGGGCATTGCGCTCGCACTCGAGGACCACCGCGCGCAGGTTCGTCATGCGGGGGAGCAGCGCCTCCAGGATGCGCCACACCTCGGGGCGCACCGCGGTGCCGTGCTCGTCCTCGATCCACCGGAATCCGCCTTGCTCCTTCTCTATCCCCCCGGCGACATGGACCTCCACCACCCGCTCGGCCGGGAAGCCGTCGAGGGCGGTCAGCGCGTCGTGACCGTGAAGGTGCTGGTAGATGGCGAGGTGGGAGAGGTCGAGGAGGAGGCCGGTGTCGGCTTCGTCCGCGACGCGCGCGAAGAAGTCGAGGAGGTGGAGGTCACCCACGAAGGCGACGCCGGGCGGGTTCTCGGGGAGCACCTCGCGCCCGGTGACCTCGCGGAGCGCCCGGATGCCGGCCGCCATCCCGGGCACGGCCGCGCCGGTCAGGATCGGCGGCAGGAGCAGCATGTGGCCGCGCTCGCGTCCGCCGAAGTGCCAGAGCCCGGCGTCCCCGCAGAGCCAGGCGGGGCGCAGCACGTCGATGATCGCGCGCACCTTGGAGAGCCAGCGGGGATCGAGGTCCTCGGGCTCGTCGAGGTTCACGTCGAGGAAGTGGTAGGTCGTGGGCCAGCCCCGCGCGGCCCAGGCCAGAGCGTCCGCGTCGAGGCCCTTGGCGACCTCGACCCCGACCTCCAGGAAGGCCCCCCACCGAGGATGCGCCGCCCGCAACGCCGCGGGATCGAGCGCACCGGGCGCGGTGCGCGCGCCGTACTCCGTCGAGACGCCGATCCCCAGCCGCGGGAGCGCCTTCACCCGCTCCGCGAAGCCCGCCACGGTTAGTCGTCGCTCCCGCCGCCCTCGCCGAGGGTGCCGTTGGCGCGGGCCACGAGGTACTGCTCCATGAACGGGAGGATGCGCCCGTCCAGGAAGGCGTCGGTGTCCCCCGTCTCCATGCCGGTACGCACGTCCTTGACGAGACGGTAGGGTTGGAGCACGTAGCTCCGGATCTGGCTGCCCCACTCGATCTTCTTCTTGGTGGCGTTCACCGCGTCGCGCTCGGACTGGCGACGGTCGAGCTCCAACTGGTACAGCTTGACCCGCAGCATCTTCATGGCGGTCGAGCGGTTCTTGGTCTGGGACTTCTCGTTCTGGCACTGCACGACGATGCCGGTCGGGTTGTGCACGATGCGCACGGCCGAGTCGGTGGTGTTGACGCTCTGCCCGCCCGGACCGCCGGAGCGGAAGGTGTCGATGCGGAGGTCCTTCTCGAGGATGACGACCTCGATGTCCTCCTCGATGTCGGGGTAGGCGGCGACGGACGCGAACGCCGTGTGGCGGCGCGCGTTCGAGTCGAAGGGGCTGATGCGGACCAGGCGGTGAACGCCGATCTCTCCCTTGAGGTAGCCGTAGGCGTACTCGCCGTCGATCTCGAGGGTGCAGGAACGGATGCCCGCCTCTTCGTGGAACTGCTCGTCCACGATCTTGACCTTGAAGCCCATGCGGTCGGCCCAGCGCAGGTACATGCGCTTGAGCATGTCCGCCCAGTCGGCCGCGTCGGTCCCGCCGGCGCCCGCGTTGACCTCGAGGATCGCGCTGGCCTCGTCGGCCTCCTCCCCCAGCATCCGCCGGATCTCCATCGCGCGCAGCTCGCCTTCGAGGCGATCGAGCGCGGTCCCGGCCTCGACGGCGAGCGAGGGGTCCCCCGCCTCGTCCGCGAGCTCGAGGAGGGTCTCGGCGTCCTCCAGGCGGGTCCAGGACTCCTGGAATAGCCGGACGACCTTCTCCATCTGCGTCTTCTTCTTGAGGACTTCGCGCGCGCGCGCGGCGTCGTTCCAGAACTCGGCGATGGAGGACTGACGGTCGAGATCGGCGATCTGCTCGAGCTTCCCGTCTACGTCAAAGATGCCCCCGGAGCGACACCAGGCGCTCACGGAGGGAGGTTGCGAGGGCGGGGAGGTCTACGGTGCTTGCCATGATGGCCGGCGTTTAACCCATGTCCGGCGCGTCCACCACCTCGCCGTGGGCGGAGGCGCGGTCCACGAGGCCCGTGCCGCCACCGAGCGCCGCGAGGAGCTCGGCCTCCTTCGCGCGCATCTCGGGAGCGTCGGCGGGATCGACGTGGTCGAAGCCGAGCAGGTGGAGGAGCCCGTGGACGAGGAGCACGCGGAGCTCCTGCTCGACCGTGAGCCCGAGGCCCTGGCCCTGGCGCGCCGCGGTCTCGACGGAGATGACGATGTCGCCGAGCAACTCGGGGTTCAGGTCGGCGTCGTCCCCCTCCCCCATCGCGAACGACAACACGTCCGTCGGCTCGTCCTTCTGCCGCCACTGGAGGTTGAGGCCCTGGATGAAGAGGTCGTCGCAGAGGACGATGGAGAGCTCGGCCTTCGGGAGGCCGAGGAGCTTGAGGAGCGCGCGGGCGTCGGCCTGGATGGCCTTCACCGGGTGCTTCACGCCGGCCTTGCTTACGGCGACGCCCATCAGGACTCATCCACGCGGCGCGGGAGGGGGGTGGCGTCCGGCGGGGGGGAAGCGGGGATGCCGCTCCCCAGGGGAGGCGGGGCTTTCAAGGGGTTCATGATCTCCAACGTGATGGTCCCCTGCTTCGGGATGGGCACGAAGCGCCCCTTCCCCGAGGAGATCTCCTTGGTCGCGGGGTACTCGATGCGGTGGTGGTAGATGCCGAGGAGCACCGTCGTGAAGGTGTCGGCGATCTGGTAGAGCTCGCGGAGGGTGAGCGGGCAATTCTCGAGCTGGCCGTCCGTCATCACGCCGTTGACGATCTGCTGGATCATCGCCCGGATCCGCTCTTCGTTCGGCTCGCGGATGGTCCGGCAGGCGGCCTCGACCTTGTCCGCGAGCATGATGATGCCGGCCTCGCGCGTGTCCGGCTTGGGGCCCGGGTAGCGGAACAGGCGCTCGTCCACCTCTTCGCCGGGGGCCGCGTTTTCCTTCGCCCGGGCGTAGAAGTACTGGATCAACCCCGTCCCGTGGTGCATGTAGATGTTGTCGACGATCGGCCGCGGGAGCTGGTGCTGGAGCGCGAGGACGCCGCCTTCGCGCACATGGTTGATGATGACCGCGGCGGAGGCCTCGGGCGAGAGCCGATCGTGGCGATTGCCGGTGTCCCGCTGGTTCTCGATGAAGTACTGCGGCTTGAGCCCCTTCCCGATGTCGTGGAAGTAGCAGGCGACGCGGGCGAGCAGCGCGTTGGCGCCGATGGTCTCGCAGGCGGCCTCGGAGAGCGTGCCGACGATGACGCTGTGGTGGTAGGTGCCGGGCGCCCGCAGCATGAGCTGGCGCAGCAGCGGGTGGTTGAGGCTCGCGAGCTCGAGGAGCTTGTAGTCGGTGACGAAGCCGAAGAGCTCGAAGGCGGGCACGATGCCGAGCGCGAGCACCGCGTTGAGGAGGCCCGCCGCCAGCGCCGTGAAGAAGGCCATCACCGCGACGGTGAGGGTGAAGGGGTCGTCTCCGGTGGGGTCCTGGCCGCGGAGCGCCCCGACGACGAGGATGAACACGGCCCCGCCGATGCCGCACCAGAGCCCGGCGCGTAGGACCACCAGGCGCTCGCGCGCGGGGCCGACGGCGGTGGTCGCGATGAGGGCGGTCACGACGTACCAGGCCATCATCAGCGGCGTGGCATCCATGAGGACGCCGGTGAAGAGCGAGGCGACGAGGGCCCAGATGAGCGCGCTCTCGCTGTTCACGAGGATGCGGACCAGCATCGCGCCGCCGGCGACGGGCACGAGCAGCGCGAGGAGCGCGGGCTCGAGGAGGGTCGGCAGCGTGATGATCGCGGCGGTGGACGAAAGAAGGCGCCCGAAGGCGAGCACGAGGAGGAGGGCGAACGCGAGCGCCTCGCGGTCCCGGGTGCGCGACGCGAACTTGCGGATCGTGGCCTGGGCGAAGGCGAGCGTGACGCCGATGACGACGGACACGAAGGCCAGCCAGGAGACGAAGCCCCCGAACCCGCCGGTGTGCTCGTCCGCGCGGCCCATCGCGGAGACCATCTGCTCCTGCTGGGCGGAGACGACGTCCCCCGCGGCGACGATGCGGGTGCCGCGGCGCACCTCGACCTCGACGGCCCCGACGGTGGCGCGGGCGGTGGCCTTGCGCTCCTCGGTGAGCTCGACGTTGTGGCTGAAGTTCGTCCGGACGGCGGCGCGCGCGATCGCGGCGGCGGAGGCGATGGCGGCGGGGTCGGCCGCGCCGGCGTATCGCTCCAGCACATGGAGGGTGACGGCCTGGCGCGCCTCGTCCGGGGTGCGGATCAGGCTGTAGTCCTGGAGGGTGGACTCCTCGCGCACGTCCCCGAAGAGGTTGACCACGGTGACCGGCCGCTGCGGGTCCGGGAGCGACGTTCGATCCTGGATGATGTTGCGCCGCATGCCGACCCCGAGGAGCTCGATCGTCACCTCTTCGATGGCGGGCGAATAGCTGGCGGTCGCGATGGCTGCGAGGTCGGCGGGCTCGATGGGGAGGTCGAGGGCGGTCGCGAAGTCGGTGAGGATCGCCGCGGCGTCTTCGGCGGACGGCGGCTGCGGCCCACGGGCGCCGACGCCAGAGGCGGCCTCGAGGCGCCGACGCGCCATGTCGAAGGCCTGGGAGACGCGGTTCTCGATGCGCTTGGAGAGCGTCAGATCGGCGTCGAACACCGGCGGGACCTGCGCTTCGGCGAGCCGCTGGCGCTCGGCCGTGACGCCCGCGTTCACGAACGGGAACTCGAAGGGCGAGATGAGGTCGTGCCGGGCGACATCCCCCTCGCGCAGGTCGAGGTCGCCGGTGGAGGCGTAGTCGGTCAGCAACGCGGCGCAGGCGAGGCAGGTGATCGCGAAGGCGAGCGCCCGGCGCAGGACGGTCTCCGGCGCCAGGGCGACCCTCAGGGCGTCAAGACGCGTCGCCACCGCTCTCCTCGTCCCGGCTGCGCTCGGGCGGACCGCTGCGCGAGGCGCGCTGGGCCTCTACGCGCGCGGTCTCGCGGTCGTACGCGCGCACGATGTCGCCCACGAGCGGGTGGCGCACAATGTCGTCGTCCCGAAAGCGGATGATCCCGATGCCCTCGATGCCCTCGACGAGGCGGAGCGCCTCGACCAGGCCGGAGCGCGTGTGGCGCGGGAGGTCGATCTGGGAGAGGTCACCCGTGACCGCGCAGCGCGAGTCGTTCCCGAGGCGCGTCAGGAACATCTTCATCTGTTCGCTGGTGGTGTTCTGCGCTTCGTCCAGGATGATGAAGGCGTTGTTGAGGGTGCGTCCGCGCATGAACGCGAGCGGGGCGACCTCGATGACGCCCTTCTGGATGAGGCGCGCGGCGCGCTCCTCGTCGACCATGTCGTAGAGGGCGTCGTAGAGCGGGCGAAGGTAGGGGTTGACCTTCTCCGTGAGGTCGCCAGGAAGGAAGCCGAGCTTCTCACCGGCCTCGACCGCCGGGCGACAGAGGACGATGCGGCGGACCTGCTCCTTGAGCAGCGCGGCCACGGCGACGGCCATCGCGAGGTAGGTCTTCCCGGTGCCGGCGGGGCCGACGCCGAAGACCACGTCGTTCGCCTCGAACGCGTGCACGTACAGCTTCTGGCGCGGCGTACGCGGGTAGATCGCGCGCTTGCGCGCGCCAGTGATCACGACGTCGGCGCGGTAGTCCACCAGTTGCGCCTCGGGCTCGGTGCGGAGGAGGCGACAGGCCTGGTCCACGTCGACGAGGGTGATGGGCGTCCCCGTTCCCGAGAGCGCGTAGAGCTGCTCCAGCACGCGCCCGCCGAGCTCCACCGCGATCTCGGCCCCCTGCACGCGCACCTGCGCGCCCCGCTGCGAGATCCGC
Organism: uncultured Pseudomonadota bacterium; assembly: GCA_903959175.1. Lineage (GTDB taxonomy): Bacteria > Myxococcota_A > UBA796 > UBA796 > SXON01 > CAJBVW01. Next base: position 13,328 of record CAJBVW010000122.1, on the reverse strand, counting down.
GCCCCCGACAACCGGCTGATCAACTGGAGGTTCTTCCCGAGCTCCCCCGCGACCTCTCGCAGGCGATCCGAGTCGTTGAAGTCCAGCACGCGCTCGACGGGAGGGATCGGAGGGGTCTCGATGGGAACCTCGTGGGGAGAGGGCGCGGCGGCCGCGAATTGGCTGCGTAGCACGCCCCATGCCCCCCGTCCCGGGCCGACGTCGGACCCGGTGTGCGGGCCGTGCCTACACGGACTTCTGCTTCGCGAGCTTCCCCGCGAGGGTGAACACGACGCTCGACACGTTGCGGTTGCGCGAGAGGGACGCGAGGTCCTTGATCTGCAGCTGCGACACGAGCGAGAGCGACACGCTGGGCGGGCACTTCGGGTTGTTCACCAGCGCGACCTTCACCGGATACTTCCGCGTCCATTCGCGGTTGGTGGCGATCTCGCGCAGCGCCTCGTCCGGGAGGTTGCGATTGCCCGCGTGCGCGAGGACCTCGGCGTCGGTAAGCCGGCCGCTCTTCACGACCGCGACCGACACGAGCTTGTTTCGATCGCGGATAAGCAAGCTTCGAACCGACTTGTTCCCGAGATAGGCGAGCTTCAGCTTCTTGCCGACGCTCATCGCGGCGATCCGCTTCTCGAGGCTCGCGCGCACCTCGGGCTCGTCCGCGCCGTCTCCGGCCTCTTCCAGCAGGTCGAAGCTGAAGTTGTCGTCGTCCTTGAAGTCGAAGTCGAAGCCCTCCAGGCCCCCGACGGTCACGCCCTCGAGGCTGAAGAGGTCCAGCTTCGCCTTCTGCTCGAGGTGCGGCGAGACCTTGCCGGAGAGGGCCGCCTCGATCTCCGCTTCGAGGTCGAAGACGGCGGGAGCAGGCGGAGGCGTCGGCGCGACCGCGGCCTTCGGCGGGGCCGCGCCGAGCGCGCTCGCCGTGGGCCGGCTCGCCGGGAGCTCGGGGAGGCTCTGCTGCATTCGCATGAACGCGATCGCGCGCTCCAATGGCGCGTCGGCGCAATTGGGGTTCTGGTGGAGGGCGACGATGACCGCGGGCGTGAGGAGCAGGCGCTCGTGGTTCTCCACGATCAGGTCGCACAACTTCGCGTCCGCGCGGCTCGCGATGAGCGTGGTGGTGCGGTCGTTCGCCGCCCGAATGAGCATGATCCGCTCGTCGAGCGCGCGCTCGGGCCGCGCCTTGGCGATGAGCTCCAACACCTTCGTGTGCGTGCGCTGCGAGAGGGTCTCGACGAGGTTCGGCATCGACGACAGCGTCTCGATGGCGAGGGTCCGGATGTCCGCGTCGTCCCCGCAGGTGAGCACGTAGAGCATCCCCAGCAGCGCCTCGGCCGAGGCGGGGAGCGCGCCCTTCGCGGCCGCCAGACGCACGGCGCGGGGGGCGGCGGGCTCGACGGCGGTGCGCAGGCTGTCAGGGATACCGAGCTTGTCCCAGGGAATGTCGGTCACGGCGCACCTCGTTCGAACCAGAGGCGCAGGCCCTCGAGGGTGAGGTGCTCGTCCACCTCGTCGATCTCCTTGCACGCCCGACCCACGAGGTTGGCGAGGCCCCCCGTCGCGATGCACGGGACCTCGCCGCCGAGCTCGTCCTTGCAGCGGCGCGCGAGCCCGTCCACCAGGGCGACGTAGCCCCAGAACACGCCCGACTGCATCGCCGCCGTCGTGTTGGTGCCGATGGCGTGGTCCGGCCGCTGGATCTCCACGCGCGGGAGGCGAGCGGTGCGGGAGAAGAGGGCGTCCGCCGAGATCTGGAGGCCGGGCGCGATGGCGCCGCCCACGTAGGCGCCCGAGGCGTCCACGCAGTCGAAGGTGGTGGCGGTGCCGAAGTCGACGATGAGGAACGGCGGGGTGAGGCGCTCGCGGGCGGCCACGCAGTTCACGACGCGATCGGGCCCGAGGGCGCCGGGATTGTCGATGCGGATGGGGAAGCCGAGCACGCTCTTGTGGTCGAGCACCCGGGCCGTCTGGTCGAGGTAGCGCCGCACGCCCTTCTCGATCGCGTAGAGCACCGACGGGACCACGGTGCAGACGGCCACGCCGTGGATGTCGGCCGGGGTGACCTTGTGGTGGGCGAGCAGCTGGAGCACCAGGATGCCGAACTCGTCGGTCGTGCGCTGGAGCGTCGAGATGCGCCACTGGTAGACGAAGCGGGGCCCGTCGTAGAGGCCGAGCACGGTGTTGGTGTTGCCTACGTCGACGACGAGGAGCATCGCGCCGGGATAACCGGCGGAGGATGTTCGACAAGCCCACCATGCGGATCATCCCTTCCTCGACCGTCGTGCGGGCGCACCTGTTCCGCCACGGCGAGGTCGCCGGGAGCCGCGTGTGCCGCGGCCATCACGACGCGCCCCTGTCGCCCCGCGGCGAGGCCCAGACCGAGGCCGCCGCCGCCTGGTTCCGCGCCACCTACCCCACGCCGGACCTCGTGATCTCGAGCGACCTCGGCCGCTGCACCGCGCTCGCGCGCCTCCTCTCGGACACCCCCCTCCTCGTGCCCGCCCTGCGGGAACAGGACATGGGCCGGTGGGACGGCCGCGGCTGGGAGCAGCTCACCCTCGAGGACCCCGCCGGTACCACCGCCTACTGGGACGACTACGTGAACGCCAGGCCGCCCGGCGGCGAGAGCTACGCCGAGTGCTTCGCGCGCGCGGTCGACTGGTGGAGCGCGCAGGACTTCGGGGACAAGCGCGTCGTCGTCGTCACGCACATCGGCGTCATCCGCGCGCTGGCGTGCCACTGGATGGGGATGGGTCCCGACCAGGCGCTCAGGTGGGCGCCCGGGTACGCGAGCCACTCGCGCGTCCTGCTCGCGGAGGCGGGCGCGGTGATCGAGAGCTTCGGGGAGACGACCGGGCGCGCCTAGCCGATCTCGCCGGCGAGGATGGGGACGCCGCCGACGATCAGGGCGCCGTCGTCCCTCAGGCCGGAGGCGACGCCCTCCACGGCCCCGATGCGGACGTGCTTTCCGAGGGTGTGGGCGCGGTGGCGCCAGAGGGAGAGCCGGTCGGGGTGGTCGGCCCACGCCAGGATCGCAGCGACGGCGCGCTCGAGCACCTCGTCGCGGTCCTGCGGCCCGCCGAGGAGCGCGAGGCTCGTCGCGTTCGGGAGCCACTCGGGGAAGTCGACCTGGTTCACGTTCAGCCCGACGCCGAGGAGCACGAAGGCGATGCGGTCGCCCATCGTGTCCATCTCGGCGAGGAGCCCGGCGACCTTGCACCCTTCGGCGGTCACGAGGTCGTTCGGCCACTTCACGCGAAGGTCGAAGGCGGTCGCGAGCCCCGCGGCGGCGCCGAGGGTGAGCAGCGGAGCATCCCGCGCGGCGATGCGCGGCCGGAGCACGAGCGTGAACGTCAGGTTCAGCCCGCGCGCGCTGTCCCACCGCCGGTCGAGGCGCCCGCGACCCGCGGTCTGCTCCTCGGCGAGCACGACCGTGCCGTGCGGCGCCCCCTCCTCCGCGAGGGCTCGCGCCACGGTCTGCGTGGAGCTGACCACGTCGTAGCGGTGGAGCAGCACCTACAGCAGCGCGGCGGCGGTCTCTGCCAGGGGGCTGCGCTCGCCCTTCCGGAGGGTGACGTGACCCGCCATCGGGGAGAGTCGGAACCGCTCCACCACGTAGGAGAGCCCGTTGGACGTGGCGTCTACGTACGGGTTGTCGATCTGGTAGCGGTCGCCGGTCAGGATGACCTTGGTCCCCTCCCCGGCACGCGTGATGACCGTCTTGACCTCGTGCGGCGTCAGGTTCTGGGCCTCATCGATCACGAGATACTGGCGCGGCAGGCTGCGTCCGCGGATGTAGGTCAGCGGCTCGACCTCGATGATCTTCTGGTCGATCAACGCCTGGTAGTTGGGCGCCTGGGACTTGTTGCCGCGCCCGCCGCCACCGCCGCTCTCCCTGCCCTCCTCGCCGCCGAGCAGGAGGTCGAGGTTGTCGAAGATGGGCTTCATCCAGGGGTTCAGCTTCTCTTCGAGGGTGCCGGGCAGGAAACCGACGTCCTTGCCGAGCGGGAAGATCGGGCGGGCGACGACGAGGCGGCGGTAGCGCTTGTCGTCGGCGACGCGCTGCAGGCCACACGCGATGGCGAGCAGCGTCTTGCCGGTGCCGGCCATGCCGTCGAGCGTCACGAGGGGGACGTTGTCGTCGAGCAACAGGTCGAGCGCGAAGATCTGCTCGCGGTTCCGCGCGAAGATGCCCCAGACGCCCTCCTTGAAGCGGCCCACCAACTGGAGGCGCTTCTGTTTGGCGTCGTACCGCGTCATGGCGGTCTGCCCCGGCTGTGCGGCGTTCTTCAGGATGACGAACTGGTGCGGGCAGAGGCCCTCCCCCTCGTCCGGCATCCAGCCTCGGGTGTAGACCTCGCTGACGACGTCGCCGTCGACTTCGCGTTCGATGACGCCCGTGTAGGCCTCGTCCATCTCGACGTGCGCGTGCTCGTAGTCCTCGGCGACGACGCCCAGCGCGTCGGCCTTGATGCGCATGTTCACGTCGCGGCTGACGAACACGACCATGCCGTTCTTGGCCTCGCGGTGGAGGCGCATCACGGTCTGGAGGATGACGTTGTCGTTCGTCTTCGTGGCGCCCGCGAAGAGCTCGGACACGTCACCCGGGGTGCCGAGCTCCACCCGGAGCTTCCCGCCGCCCGGCAGCGGCACGCCATCGCGGATCCGGCCGGTGGCCCGCATCGCGTCGAGCTGGCGCGAGATCATGCGCGCCGCGCGGCCCAGCTCGGTGAGCTCCCGCTTGAACTTGTCGATCTCCTCGATGACCGTGATCGGGAGCACGAGGTCGTGCTCGTGGAAGACCATCAGGGCGCCCGGATCGTGCAGCAGCACGTTGGTGTCCAGGACGTAGGTACGCTTTCCCGTGCCACGGTGCTGAGAGGATGCTGCCACGACGCTCCACGAACGTTCTAAGGAACGGTGAGGGTGTACTGCCGTGTCGGACTGCCGCCCGCGCCGTCGGAGGCGCGCGCGCTGAAGGCGACCTCGGGGTTGTCGAGTCGAAGCGTCCCGGAGAGGGTGTTGCCCCGCCCGAGGTAGATGCTCAGCGGGCCGCCGGCCGGGCTCCCGCCGGGGACCCCCTGGACGACGACGGTGTTTGCTCCCCGGCGGAGGTACGACCCCACGTCGAGGATGAGCTGGGGCTGGCCCGAGGCCACGCGCCGGACGAGTGTGCCGTTGACAAGCACCTCAAGGGTGTGGCCGGTCGAACCATCATCTTCTGTGACGAGCCACCAGGTGGCGACGGGGGTGGTGCGGCTCCCGGTGTCGTTCGTCGACGCCGCTTGTGCGGAGGAGACGGACGGCGCGGGCGTGCGCACGGGCACCGCAGGCTCCCCGGGGGAGAGCACCTGAACGTGGTAGCCCGGCGCTTCGATCCAGACGTCTCCTTGCGCGTCGAAGCGAACGGTCGCGTTCGAGAGCGTCAACTCGGGGAGCAGATCTGCACGCACCCCGTTGATGTACACACTGCCAGCCAGCACAGCAGGGAGGAGCGCGAAGGGGATCATTCCTCGGGGTCCGTCCCCCCGTTGACCCTGACCCGGAGGTCCTTCCCCACCTTGAAGACGGGGAGCACCTTGGGCGACACGAAGATCGGGATGCCGGTGCGAGGGTTGCGCCCGGTGTACCCCTCGTACTCCCGGGCCTTGAAGGACCCGAAGCCGCGGATCTCGACCCGGTCGCCCCGGAGGAGGGCGTCCCGGATGGAGTCGAACAGGACGTTGACCACGCGCTCGGCGGTCTGTCGGGGGAGGTTCTGCCGGCGGGCCACGGCGTCGACCAGCTCGCTCTTCGTCATCAGAAACTCGAAAGGTTTGGCCGATGTATACCGGCCGAGGAAGGTCCGGTCAAGGCGAATTGTGGGCGTCTACGCGGGAGGCGCCGCCGGCTCGGAGCCGGAGGGAGGCTTCTTCTGGAAGCCGAGGAGGGCGAGGATCCTGTCCTGGTTCTCCTTGAAGATGATCATCACCGGGCTGGCGACGTAGATCGTCGAGTAGGTGCCGACTACGATGCCGATGAGCATCGCCGTCGCGAAGGTGCGCAGCACCGGACCGCCCCACACGAGGAAGGGCAGGAGCGCGAGGGATGTGGCGCCATTGGTGATGATCGAGCGCGAAAGGGTCTGGTTGATGCTGTCGTTGATCAGCTTGTGAAGGTCCTGACGCCGGTACTTCTCGCTGTTCTCGCGGATGCGATCGTAGATGACGATCGTGTCGTTGATGGAATACCCGACGAGCGTGAGGATCGCGCTGATCATCGAGAGGCCGAACTCCTGCTGCGTGAGCACGAAGAACCCGCAGGTGAGGACGGCGTCGTGGAACAGGCAGAGGATGGCTCCGGGCGCGAACGCGAAGTCGAAGCGGACGCCGACGTAGACGGTGAGCAGCGCCATCGTCACGAGCATCGAGGTCAGGCCGGCGACTCGGAGGTTCCCGCCGACCTTCGGGCCGACGGAGTCGGTGCGCTCCACGTCGAAGGCCTTGTCGCCGAGCTGCGCGGTGAGCGCGGCGCGGATCTCTTCCGCCACGCCGGGCAGCCGCGCGTAGAACTGGTTGTCTTCCGGGGAAGACTGTACGGTTACGCCGGGGAGGGACGCGAGCGCGCTGGTGATCCGACCGATCGAGACCTGGTCACCCTTGTAGCTGACGGAGGCGCGCGAACCGACCTCGCTGTCGACGCGCAGCTCGTCGATCCAGTCCGGCCCGAATGCGCTCAGCAGAGCCGCACGTACCGCAGCGACCTCGTTCTCGTTCGCGCTCGAGGCGCCCTGCAGGCGGACGAGGAATCGGTCGTCCGCGACGTCTCCGACCTGCTGGATCGCGTCCTCGCCGATGCCGATGGTTCCGAGGGCCTCGCGGACCTCCCCGATCTCGGCATCGTCCTTGAACTTGAACTGCACCTCGGTCCCGCCCGTGAAGTCGATGCTCCAGTTGGGGCCGACGAACACGAACAGCGCGATGCTGATGGCGACCAGGACGGCCGAGATCGAGCCGAAGATGGCCCGCTTCCCGACGAAGTCGATGTAGAGGCCCTTGGGAAGAATTTCCATCATGGCGACCTCAGATGCTCATGCGGGCGCGCTGCCCGCGGTTGACCAGCTCGATGAGCGTCCGGGAGACGAACACGCCAGTGAAGAGGGTGGTTAGAATGCCGATCATCAGCGTCACCGCGAAGCCCTTGATCGGGCCCGTGCCGTAGCTGTAGAGCACGACACCCGCGAGGAGGGTCGTGACGTTGCTGTCCACGACGGCGACGGTCGCACGGTCGTACCCGGCCGAGATCGACGCGCGGATCGACTTTCCTGCCCTCAGCTCCTCGCGGATGCGCTCGAAGATGATGATGTTGCAGTCCACCGCCATGCCGATGGTCAGCGCGATGCCGCAGATGCCCGGCAACGTGAGCGTCGCGCCCGCGAGGGCGAGGAGCGCCACGAGCATCACGCCGTTCAACAGCAGCGTGATGTCCGCCAGCAGGCCGCTCACCTTGTAGTAGATCGCCGCGAAGCTGAGCACGAAGATCGATCCGAGGAACGCCGCGAACATGCCCTCGCTGATGGCCCGCGCGCCGAGGGAGGCTCCGACCGTGCGCACTTCGCCGACGCTGACTGGCGCGGGCAGGGCGCCCGAGCGGAGCACGAGGGCGAGCATGCCCGCCTCTTTGACCTGCTCATCGATGTTCTGGCCGCCCATCGAGATGCTGGCGGTGCCGTTGATGCGCTCGTTGATGATCGGCGCGGAGCGCACCTTGTCGTCGAGCACGATCGCGAAGCGCTTCCCGACGTTGTCCCCGGTGACGTTGGCGAAGATGCTCTGGCCGCGCGGCTTGAACTCCAGCGCGACGTAGTACATGCCGGTCTGCGGGTTGGGGCTCGTCTGGGCGTCGTTCACGTCGTCGCCGGAGAGGAGGACCTCCTCCTTGATGACGTAGGACTGCCCACGCGTCTCGACCTTGTCGGTCTTGCCGTACTGCCACAGCAGCCGCCGCCCGGCGGGGAGGTAGCCGTTGTCACCGAGCCATTCGGAGAGGCTGCGGTCGTTCGCGAACTCGGTGGGGGGCAGCGCCTCTCGCGCGGCGGTGAGGCCGGTCTCGATTCTGCCGAGATCGGCATCCTCGTCCACGAGCATGAATTCGAGCTGCGCAGTGGTGCCGACCGCCGCAACGGCGGTCTCCACGTTGGTCTCGCCCGGGAGCTGCACGTCGATGCCGCGCTCGCCCTTGCGGGTGATGTTCGGCTCCTTCACACCGGTTTCGTCGATGCGGTTGCGGATGGTCTCGAGCGCCTGGTCCACGGCGGACTTCGAGACGGCGTCCTTCGCCGTGTCCGTCATCGTGAAGACCATCCAGTCCTTGCCGTCCTCGGACTCGGTGCGCTCGTACGCGTAGGCCCCGAACTGCTTGCGGAGGAGGTCCTGGACCGCTCGGAGGTCGGTCCCGGGGCCAGGGGCGATGAGGAGCGAGGGGCGCTTGCGGTCCCGCTTCACGTCGTCGAGCTTGACCCCTTCCTTTTCGGCGGCGCTCTTCACCGGGGCCACGTCCCGCTGGACCGTGGAGAGCACGGCCTCGTCCGTCTCGACCTCGAGCGTCAGGTCGATCCCGCCCTGGAGATCCAGGCCGAGGTTCACCTTGACGTTCGGGAGCCACTGGACGTAGCCGGGAAGGGGCTCGGCGAGCTCGGGAGGGTCGTCCATCTTGGCGCGATCCGCGGCAAGCTGGAGGTTGTCTTGGACTTCCTTGCCGAGAAACGTCGGCAGGAGCAGCCAGACGGCGACAAGGAGCGAGCCCACACACACGCCGATGCGTGCAACGAGACCGCCTTCCATCAGGACCCCTTCGTCGGCGTCTCGGCCTTGACTTCGGTGACCTTGCGCCGCACGGCGTCGCGCTCGACGACGATCACGACGTTCGGCGCGATCTCGAGGGATAGCGTGTCCGCCTTGACCTCGCTCACCTTGCCGTGCACGCCCGCGGCCGTCACGACGCGATCGCCCTTCTGGAGCGACGCGAGGAGCGCGGCCTGCTCCTTCGCCTCCTTCTGCTGGGGGCGCCACATGACGAAGTAGAAGATCAGCGCCAACGGGGCGAAGAGCATCAGGGAGTTCAGGATGCCCCCCTGACCGCCAGCGGCCTGTTGCGAGAGGAGGAGGCCATCAGAGAGGGGCATGTTCAAGGCTCCGGGTCGGCGGAGGCGTCCTCGCCGCCCAACGGCCGCATCCACTCCACCGCTTCGCTCCGCAACTGGAGGAGCGCGTCGGGACCTTCCACCACGGCGTCGCGGATGCGCGCCATCAATCGTTGGTAGAAGGTGACGTTGTGGAGCGTCAGCAGGCGGGGGGCAAGGATCTCGTTCGACGTGAAGAGGTGCCGGAGGTAGGCCCGGCTGAAGCGGGCGCACGTATAACATGCGCAGCTTTCGTCCAAAGGTCTAGGATCGTCACGGTAGCGAGCGTGCTTGATCGTCACCCGCCCGGCCGACGTGAAGGCCGAGCCGAAGCGGGCCGAGCGGGTGGGGATGACGCAGTCGAAGAGGTCGACGCCGGCGAGCACGCCGTCCACGAGATCGTGGGGGTAGCCGACGCCCATCAGGTAACGGACCTTGTCCACCGGCAGGTGCGGAGTGGTCCAGGCCGCGGTCGCGAACAGCTCCTCGCGAGGCTCCCCCACCGACAGCCCGCCGATCGCGTACCCATCGAGGTCCATCGCGGCGAGCTCCTGGGCGTGGGCGATGCGCAGGTCCTCGTGGAAGCCGCCCTGCACGATGCCGAAGAGCGCGGTGCGATCGGCGTGCTTGCGCGCCTCGAGGCACCGCTTGAGCCAGCGCGTGGTTCGCTCCGTCGAGCGCGCGACGCGGTCGCGATCGGCCGGCCACTCGATGCACTCGTCGAAGGCCATCGCCACATCGACGCCGAGGGCCTCCTGGATCTCGACCGCCACCTCGGGGGTGAGCATCCGCCACTCGCCGTCGAGGGGAGAGCGAAACTTGACGCCTTCCTCCGACACCTTCCGCATGTCCTTCAGGCTGAACACCTGATAGCCACCCGAGTCGGTCAGGATCGGGCCGTCCCAGTCCATGAAGCGGTGAAGCCCACCGAGGGACTCGATGATCCGGTGACCCGGCCGCACCCACAGGTGGTAGGTGTTCGCCAGCACCATCTGCGCGCCGGCGTCCTTGAGGTCGACGGGGCTGAGCGCCTTCACGGTGCCGGCGGTGCCGACGGGCATGAAGGCGGGCGTCTCCACGACGCCGTGCGTGAGGTGGAGCCGACCGCGCCGGGCGGCCACGGCGGGGGCTCCGCCTTGGGCGTCACGGCGGGCGGTGGCGAGGAGTTGGTGACGGGCGGCGCGCATCGGCGCGACGTTTAGCCGATCAGCGCGTCAGAAGCATCGCGTCGCCGTACGAGTAGAAGCGGTACCCGCCCGCCACCGCGTGCCGGTAGGCGTCCAGCACACGCTCGCGTCCACCGAAGGTGCAGACGAGCATCATCAAGCTCGATCGCGGCAGGTGGAAGTTCGTGAAGAGCGCTTCGATCCTACGGAAGGTGTAACCTTCGCGGATGAAGATCTCGGTCGTGCCCGTCCCAGGCCCCGACGCGCTCTCGAGGGCGCGCGCCACGGTGGTTCCCACGGCGATCACCCGCCTCGCACCTGCCATCGCGGCCCAGGTTTCTTTCGGGATGTCGAACCGTTCGGGGTGGAGCACGCCGCGCGCGAGCTGGTCCGCGCCGAGCGGGCGGAAGGTCCCGAGCCCGACCTCCAGCGTGAGCGACGCCGTGCGCACGCCGCGCTCCCGAAGCGCGTCCAGCAGCGTCGGCGTGAAGTGCAGCCCCGCCGTGGGCGCCGCCGCGCCGCGCAGCACGCCGGCCTGTCGCGCGTACACGGTCTGGTAGCGCTCCTCGTCTTCGCGGGTGGGCGCGCGCCCGAAGTAGGGCGGTAACGGGAGCTCGCCGGCTGCCGCGGTGAGGGTGTCGACGTCGGGCTCGCAGGTGATCCGCCATCGCCCGTCCGCGAGGCGCTCGTCGAGCCGCACATGTCCGGGCCCGCACACGAGGCGCTCCCCTTCCCTCAGCCGTCGGCCGGGACGCACGAGGGCCTCGCCGCCGCCCGCCAGGAACACCTCGACGCTCCCGCCGCTCTCCCGGGTGGCCCGGAGCCGCGCGTGGTGCACGCGGATGTCGTTCACAACGAGGAGGTCCCCCGGGAGCAGGAACGTCGGCAGGTCACGAACGGCGCGGTCGAGGTGCGGCGGGCCCGGAACGAGGAGCCGCGCGCCGTCCCGCTCCGGGAGCGGAAACCGGGCGATCTGCTCGTCGGGCAGGCCGAAGTCGTAGGGGGCGAGGGCGAGATCCAGCTCCGCCTCGCCTACGTTGCCGCTCCCAAGCGTGGTTATCGCCGCCCCATCCGGCCGCGGCGAACGACCTCGGCCCTCGGCACTTCATCCCCGGCAACCGGCTCGAGATGTTTGATCTTTATCTCCTGGGGCGCCGCCACCGAGATGCGCACCTCGCCGCCCCGGATCTCACGGATATAGATCGTGGCCTCTCCAATCCGAAGAATGCCAGCTTCTTTCATGGAAACTACCAACATATCGAACTCCCGTGTATAAAACAGTAGGTTCGTGACGAGACAAACGTACGTCGTCCTCCGCGGTTCCACAAGACGAGCACGAGCCATCGGCAGCTTGCGGTTTCGCTGCCCGCGGGGATAGTCCGCGCCGTTCGGGTCGAACGATCCACGGAGTTTTCTTCAATGGACGAGCAACGGGTACGCGGAATCCTGCGCCGGAAGTCACAAAGGGACGTTTCGGGGGGTGCCCCCGAGGCGCCGGGCCCTGACGGGCAGGGGGAGACCGTCACCTCGTGGATGCGAACGGAGCCGGCCGCCGGGCCCCGCACGCCGGTCGTGCCCGAGCTCGACGCCCCGACGCCGCGCGCGCCGACCGACTTCGAGGGCCTGAGGTCCATCGGCGAGATGGATCCCGCCGAGGTCGCCGCGATGATGGCCGCCTTCGCCCCGGCGAAGCACACCGGGCCGCTCCGCCCCGGCCAGCGCGTACGCGGCGCTATCTCCCGCATCACGCCGACCCTCGCCTTCGTGAGCGTCGGCGCCAAGTCCGACGCGAGCATCGAGCGCGCCGAGCTGAAATCCACGATCGCCCTCGGCGACGTGCTGGACGCCTACGTGGTGTCGGTGAAGGACGGCGACATCCGCCTGTCCCGCAGCCTCGGCGGCGACAGCACCCGACTGCTCCTCGACGAGGCCGTCGAGAACAAGATCCCCGTCCAGGGGAAGGTCATCAGCCGCAACGAGAACGGCTTCATCGTGCTGCTCTCGGGCGACGTGAAGGCGTACTGCCCGAACTCCCAGATCGACCACCAGCCCGAGGCCGATCTCGACGCCTACATCGGACGCTCCCTCTCGTTCCGCGTGCTCGACACGCGCGGCCGCGAAGCGAAGGTGTCCCACCGCGCCATCGCCGAGATCGAGGCCCGCGCCTTGGCGGACGCCGCGCTGACCACCGTGGTCGAGGGCGAGGTCTACGACGGCGTCGTCACCGGGATCCGCGAGTTCGGCGCCTTCGTGCGCATCGCCTCCGGCGTCGAAGGGCTCGTCCGCCTGCCGAACCTCTCGAAGAAGCGCGTCGAGTCCGCGGCGTCCGCCGTGACCGAGGGCCAGGCCGTGCGCGTGCGCGTCCTCTCGGTGGATCTCGAGCGCAAGCGCGTCGACCTCGGCATCCGTCAGGTGGAAGAGGCCGACACGAGCGTCGGCGACAAGCAGCCCCGCCGCGCGGAGGCGCTCACCACGGGCGGGACCTTCGGCACGCTCAGCGCGCTCCTCCAGGGCGTGCAGGTCGCGAAGAAGCGGAAGTAGACCCTCCGACCGCGCGCCGTCAGAGCCTCTGGCGGAGCGCGGTCAGGTGGTCGAGCGCGGCGCGCTTCTCTCCGGGGCGCGCCAACAGGTCCTCCGGATGGAACGTCGTGAGCACGTCCGCATTGCGCGCGTGCGACCACTCCCCTCCCACCGCGGACGCGCCGACGATCGCGGGCGCGGCGGCGCCCATCGCGAGCACGAGCCGCGGGGCGGCGACCGCGAGCTGGCGCAACAGGAGGTCGCGGCAGGTGCCCCCACCTCCGGTGGCCGCGCACGCGTTCGCCTCGAAGATCCACACGTCCGCCCGCTCGAGCGCGAGGACGTGCATGAGCATCTTGTCGAACATCACCCCCGCGTCCCCCTGGAGGCGGCGACCCTGGGGGCCCGCGGCCACGATGGCGAGACGCGCCTCGGCCGAGCCGATCCCGCGGAGGGACGCGCCCTCGGCCCCACACGAGGGGCACGGCGGCGCT
>CAJBVW010000121.1 GCA_903959175.1 uncultured Pseudomonadota bacterium | reverse complement strand
TCTCGCCGCGCGACCGGGGCCCGAGGGCGTCCACGCTCGCTCCGCAGTAGAACCGGCGCGCCACGATCCGCACGACGTCGAGGTTTCCAGAGCGCGCCGCTCCCACCGCTCCGCTCGTGCCGCAGCGTCGCGGCCCCGTCCGCGCGGGGATCGCAGGGGGTGTTCGCTCCCTACCCCTCGCTCGCAGCTCCGTCGGCCTCCTCGGTGGAGCCTGGCGCCCACCGGGGCCTCGTCGTGAGGATCGGCCCGGTCCCGTGCGGAACGACCGGCGCGCCTCGCGGTCTCCTCAGGTCGGCTCCCCACGCGTCGGTGCCGCCGCCTCGCTCGGGCTACAGCGGCGCGATCGCGCAACTCTTCGTCGCCTGTGTGGACATCACCTCCGCGTAGGTTCTGCCCTCGACCGCGACCCGACGCTTGTTTGAGGCGGCGTACCGGCGGAGAACTGGCCGACATGCTGCTCGGTTCCGGCGAAGACGCCGGAACCGGCCCGGGCGCCCTTAGTAAAATCGTGGGGTTAGGCCTCGCCGTGTGCGCCCGGGACATGCGCCCCCCGTCGAAGACGCCGGGGGGACGGCGCCAAGATTGCCCCGCGCGCGGACGCGCGGGAGGCGCCTCGCACGTCAGCAGTCGTCTTCGCGTTCTTCGAAAGTGCGCCTTCGCTCCTCGCGCCGTGGTCCGCGTTTGGGCCGAAGTCCACTTCACCCCGCCACTCCGCTCCCGGCCGCCGGGGAGGAGAGGCGCTGCCGCGATCGATGAGCCTACTACCCGCCCGCGAACCCGTGGCCGACACGAGGGGTGGCGAACTTGCTCACGCGCTCATGAGCCACATATTCCCCAGCCATCTCGTAGATTTCGGCTCGCGGTGGTAGTAGACTACCCCGAACCATTCCCCGCGGACGACACGATGATTCTCCTTCACCTCCTCGCATGTGGACCCGGAACGATTGGCCTGGACACCGGTGGCTACAGTCTCGACTCTGATGCAGACACGGACACGGACACGGACACGGACACGGACACGGACACGGACACGGACACCGACACCGACACCCAGCCCGAAGGACCGGATTGGTCTCTTGGCGAAGAACAGCCGCCGGGGACTGGACTCGCTTCATGTGTCTGGACACTGTACGGCGCGGCGCGCACCGAGTTCTCGGGCGACGCAGACCTGGTCGTAGTTGCCGCCGACGGAGACCTTTTGGGCGGAGCAGAGAACTGTCTCGGGCTGTTCAGGTCGAGGAGCAATGCCGGTCGAGTCGCTCACGTCTACTACGACGGCCGGGAACCGATCGTGCAGGAAGAGGGCATCCCGGACCTTCCTTATTGCAGTGGTGGTACTGTCCAATATGAGACGCTTGTTGAGACGCCGGTGGAGGAGTGGTACGTCGACTCTGACGTTCTCGAATCCGCGTTCGCTGATGTCTCTTCGAGTACCCATGTCTCTATCCTCGTCGCCCCTCCTGCCCTGCTGCCTGACGTGAACCTTTGCACCGGTGGCAACTACCACTTCGACGTGGAAAGCGACGGACTGCGAGCCGTGCTCGTAGGTGCCGCTCGTGACTGCGGCGAAGATGGCGTGTACTGCGCCGTGGCCATTGATGCTCGGACGGGTCAGATTTTGGATCGAGGATAGCGACCCTCGATGTTCGCTCGACGTGGACCGCCGATTGGGCATCTCGTAATCGTTCGTCGCCGTCGTTGACGGCGGACCAGTCGCGGCAGGTCGTCATCATCGGGCTCGGCGCTCGCGGCGTAACGCCCGGCGCGAACTTCGTTAGCATAGGGCCTCTCGCTTGCGGCGAAACCCATTCGTGACTGTGTGAGTCAGCGAATTCTCCTCCGTTCGCATGTCTGCAGCCGCAGACGGCGCCGCGGCCCCCGAGTGCTCCGGGGTCCTCACATTCCGCGAAGACGCACCTTCGAAGAACTGGCCGACGTGCTGCTCAGTTCGGGCGAAGACGCCCGAACTGGCCCGGGCGC
>CAJBVW010000120.1 GCA_903959175.1 uncultured Pseudomonadota bacterium | reverse complement strand
TGCCCCAGCAGCGGCACCACGAAGGTGTGCACATCCCAGCTCGAGGACAGGAACCAGTACATCAGCAGCAGGCGCCGGAAGCCGGTGTCGCGCAGCAGCGCCCAGGCCGGCGGCTTGCGCACGCCCTCGGGCGCGGCGGCCACCGGCGGCGGGGGCCAGGTGATGCCGTTCTGATGGGTGACCGTCATGGCGCGGACGACGGCGTCCTCCATGTCGACCGTGAACTTCGCGGCGCCGCCCATGTCGTCCAGCAGATGACACAGGTTGGTGCCGTACAGTTGGCTGGCCTGGACCGCCATGCGGCTGGGGAGGTCGGTGTAGCCGATGATGGTGACGCCGTTGTGCACGACGGCCTCGCCGGGGGTCGTGAGCGCGCAATTGCCGCCCTGCTCCGCCGCGAGATCGACGATGACCGAGCCGGGGCGCATGGCCTCGACCATCTCCTGGGTGATCAGCGTGGGGGCGCGCTTGCCGGGGATGAGGGCGGTGGTGACGATGATGTCGACCTCGCGCGCCTGGGCGAGGAAGAGCGCCATCTCCGCGGCGATGAACGCCGGGCTCATCTCCTTGGCGTAGCCGCCGCCGCCGTCGCCCTCCTCCGCGAGGGTGACCTCGAGGAACTCGGCGCCGAGGCTCTGCACCTGCTCGCGCACGGCGGGGCGCGTGTCGAAGGCGCGGACGATGGCGCCGAGCGCGCGCGCGGTACCGACGGCCGCGAGGCCCGCGACGCCCGCGCCGATGATGAGGACCTTGGCGGGCGGCACCTTGCCGGCCGCGGTGACCTGCCCGGTGAAGAAGCGCCCGAAGCGGTTCGCGGCCTCGATGACGGCGCGGTAGCCGACGAGGTTGGCTTGCGACGAGAGCACGTCCAGCTTCTGCGCGCGGGTGATACGCGGCACCTGGTCCATCGCGACGAGGGTGACGCCGCGGGCGGCGACGGCCGAGAGCATGTCGGCGTTCTGCGCGGGCCAGAACAGCGAGAGGATCACCTGACCCGGCCGCATGTGGACCAGCTCGTCGACGCTCGGCGGCCGCACCTTGAGCACGATGTCGGCCTTGGCCCACACGGCGGCGGCGTCGGGGAGGAGGTCGACCCCGGCGTAGGCGGCGTCGGCGAGGCCGGCGCCGGCGCCCGCGCCCGCCTCGAGCACCACGGAGAAGCCCAGCTTGCGGAGGCGCTCCGCCGACTCGGGCGTGGCGGCGACACGACGCTCGCCGGGGAAGGTCTCGCGGGGGATCCCGATGTACATGGCGCCTCGGCGCGGCAGGGAACTCCCGGCTTCTGGGCCTGGGGCGCGCGCGGCGCGAGCGTAGCCCGTCACCGCCGCCGAACCAAGCGCGGGCGGATCACGGCGCGGGTGCCGGCGGGCGGGCGCGTCCGGTGCTACACGGCGCAGACTCAGGAGCCCACATGTTCGCCTTCCTCCTCCTCGCCTGCGTGACCGCCGAGAGCTACCCCACCCAGTCCGCCAGCGTCGTGTGTGCGCGCTTCGCCGAGTGCGAGAAGGCGGACTTCGAGTCCGCCTACGACGACCCGCAGGACTGCAAGGACGACTACGAGGCGCTCGTCCAGTGCTTGTCCGACGAGTGCGACTTCGACGCGAAGGCGGCCGGCGAGGCCCTCTCCGCCGTACGCAGCGCCGACTGCGACGACGTGGGCGAGGCCTCCGGGAACCTCGGCGACGCGTACACCGACTGCGACGAGCTCGCCGTCGCGACCTGCATCTTCTAGCGCCGGCGCGCGGGAGGAAGGCGCCGCCGTACGGGGGCCGCCCCCGCCCGGTCACGGCCCCGCCCGCGCTTAGCTTCGCGGGGTGCTTCACCTGATCTTTGGTTGTACGAGCCCTGCCACGGTAGGGCCCACGGTGCCGGTCGACGTCCGGATCAACGAGGTCGTCGCCCGAAACCAGTCCACCTGGGACGACGGGACGATGGCGTTCCCCGACTGGGTGGAGCTCTACAACGCGGGCGACCACGGCGTGGTCCTCTCGACCCTCGTGCTCACGGACGGCGAGGGGGAGTGGCGGGTGCCCGACGACGGGGTGCTGCCGCCCGGCGCGCGCGTGGTGGTCGGCCTCGGGGCGGCGGGCTTCGGCGTCGGCGAGGGCGAGACCGTCACGCTCTCGGACGCGAGCGGGGTGCTCGACCGCGTAACCCCCGGCGCCTTCGCGCCCGACGTGGCCTGGGCGCGGCTCCCCGACGGCGGCCCCTGGGGCGCGACGACCGCGGCGACGCCCGGCTCCGCGAACCCGACGGTGCCGAGCTCCTCGCTGGATACGAGCGATACCGCGTTCGGATGGGGGACGCTCCACCGGATCGACCTCGCGCTGGACGACGCGGCCGTCGCGGGCCTGACGATCGACCGCCTCAGCCCCGTGGCGGGCGCGGTGACGATCGACGGCGTGCGGTACGCGCCGGTGGGCGTGCGGCTGAAGTCGACCTACGGGTCGGCCCGCGAGCTCGACGAGAAGCCGGGGTGGAAGGTCGATCTAAACGCGTACGCGGACCTGACGTGGCGCGGCCAGAAGGGGCTGACGCTGAACAACCTCGTGCAGGATCCGACCTGCGTGCGCGAGCACCTCGCCTACCGGCTGTTCCGGGCGGTCGGCGTCCCGGCGCCGCGCGTGGGGTGGGCCGCGGTGACCCTCAACGGCCTCGACTACGGGCTCTCCCTGCTGGTGGAGACGGCGGACGAGCGCTTCTTATCGAGGTGGTACGCCGATCCATCGGGCGCGCTCTACGAGGGCAGCCACGGCGTCGACCTGCGGCCCGGGCAGGAGGCGCGCTTCGAGTACGACGAGGGCCCCGACCCCGACGACCGCGCCGACCTCACCGCCGCCATCGCCGCGCTCACCGCGCCGCCGGACGACACGGGGGTGGCGGGCGTGGAGGCGCTCGTGGACGTGGAGGAGGTGCTCACCTACCTCGCGGCCGAGGCGCTCGCGGTGCACTGGGACGGCTACCGCAACACCAACAACTACCGGATCTACCACGATCCGTCCGACCGTCTGGAGCTGTTGCCCTGGGGCACGGACAACACCTTCGAGCGCGGGGGCCTCGACCCGTGGGCGGGCGACGGCGTCCTGTTGAGCTACTGCCTCGCGAACGCGGCGTGCGCGGCGCGCTACGACGCGCGGCTGGTCGAGGTCGCCGACGTGCTCGACGGCCTCGCGCTGGACGCCGAGGCCGCGGAGGTGGCGGCGTGGCTGCGGCCGGCGATCGCGGCGGATCCCCGCCGGGAGTACGACCTGGCCCGTCACGACGCGGAGCTCACCCGCGTGGAGGCCCTCCTGGTGCGGTGGCCGGAGGAGGTGCGGGGGAGGGTGGCGGCGAAGCGGTGAGGGGGCCCGGAGGGGCGGGCGCCCGGAGGGGGGGCTCCCGGAGGGGGGCGCCTACGCGTCGAGCGTCGTCACGTAGGGCACGCCGCCGTGCCGCGCGACGAGGGCCGCGCGCAGCGCCTCGGGGGCCTCCGTGAGGTCGCGGCGCTGGAGGCCGAAGAGCACGAGGTGCTCGCCCACGGGGACGATCGCCGGCTCGTTGGGCTCCAACGCGAGGTAGCCGCCGAGCGGGGTGGTGCCGAGCTCACCGGCGAACTTCAGGAGCTCGCCCGCCTGCACCGGCTCGGCGCGCTCGAAGAGGAGCAGCGCCATCGCCGCGAAGCGCCGGAGGGTACGCACGACGTCCGCCTCGGCGAAGGCCGCGCGCGCGCCGTAGAACACGAGCTCCGGGCGCCCGCGGGCGGCGAAGCCCTCGGTCACGAAGGCGAGGAGCTCGACGCCATCGAGCTCGAGCGCGTGCGCGAGCACGCTGACGCTCACGTCGGGGAGGCGCAGCTTCTCGACGCGGGTGAGCACGACGGCCACGGGCGCTTCGAGGAGCGCGTCCTCGTCGGGCGGCGCTGCTGATCCGACCGATGCTTCGACGAGCGGCGCCGTCTCCACCCGCGGCACCTCCACCGCCGGTACCGAGGCCGCTGGCGCGAAATCGGATAGATCCTCCTGCGGATTCGCCGCCGACGAACGCTTTGACAACACGACCGCGACCACGATCGCGACCGCCACCACTACCATCACGACGACACCGAGCCCGAGGAGCAACCACAACATCCGTCGTATGTATCTCCGCCTCGGCGTGCGCGTGGGGTCCGGCCGCGTGCTCCCACCTGGGGCCGCCCGCCCGCGTGCGCGCTACGCTCCGCCCCCATCGGAGCCGACGTGGCGCGACAAGGCCGGGCGGCGTTCGCCTTCATCTTCATCACCGTCGCGCTCGACATGCTCGCCCTCGGCGTGATGATCCCCGTCCTCCCCAAGCTGATCGTACAGCTCGAAGGCGGGGATGTGTCCGCGGCCGCGCGCATGACCGGCCTGTTCGGGATGGCGTGGGCCGCCGCCCAGCTCTTCGCCGCCCCCGTGCTCGGCGCGCTCTCGGATCGTTTCGGCCGGCGGCCGATCATCCTCCTCTCCAACCTCGGCCTCGGCCTCGACTACGTGCTGATGGCCCTCGCGCCGTCCGTGTCGTGGCTGTTCGTCGGACGCGTGCTCTCCGGCATCACCACCGCGAGCTTCCCCACCGCGGGCGCCTACATCGCGGACGTTACGCCCGAAGACGAGCGCGCCGCGAAGTTCGGTGCCTTGAGCGCCGCGTTCGGCCTCGGCTTCGTCGTCGGCCCGGCGGTCGGCGGCGTGCTCGGCGCGATCGACCTCCGCCTCCCGTTCTGGGTCGCGGCCGGGCTCTCGATCCTCAACTTCGCGTACGGGCTCGTGATCCTCCCCGAGTCCCTCCCGGCCGAGCGCCGCACCCCGTTCCGGTGGGCCCTCGCCAACCCCTTGGGATCGCTCGCGTTCCTCCGCTCCCACCCCGGCCTCTTCGCCCTCGGCGTCGCCTCCGCCCTCGGGTTCCTGGCCCACGAGGCGCTCCCGAGCGTGTTCGTCCTCTACGCCACCGAGCGCTACGCCTGGGACGAGGCCGCGATCGGCGTGGCGCTCGCGGCCGTGGGCATCTGCTCCACCGTCGTCTCCGCCGGCCTCACCGGCTACGCCGTGCGGCGCCTCGGCGAGCGGAGCGCGCTGCTCTTCGGCCTGCTCTGCGGCGTGCTCGGCCTGCTCGTGTTCGCCCTCGCCCCGACCGGCGCCTGGTTCCTCTCCGGCATCCCGCTCATCGCGCTCTGGGGCCTCGGCGGGCCCGCGCTCTCGGCGATGATGTCGCGCGCCGTGGGGCCGAGCGCGCAGGGCCAGCTCCAGGGGGCGCTCGGGAGCCTGCACGGCATCACGGGCACGGTGGCGCCCGTGCTGTTCACCCAGGTGCTCGCCGCCACGTTCCTGCCGGGCTCGCTCCTGCCGGCCGGGGCGCCGTTCTTCGTCGCGACGCTCTTCCTCGCGGCGAGCCTCGTGCTGACGTGGCGGGTCGTCGGCGCCTTGTCGGCCCACCGCGCCGCCGCCTGATCCCTACTTCAGCGCCGCCATCGCCCGTCGCGACGCGCTCGCCGGCGGGAAGAGCGTGATCTCCTCGGCGTAGGCGGCGCGGGCCCCGTTGAGGTCGCCCGCGGCGGCCAGGGTGAGCCCGAGCGCGTGGTGCACGAAGGGTTGTTTCGGCTTCTTGGCGATCGCGGCGTCGAGGAGCGGGCGCGCCCCCGCCATGTCCCCGGCGAGCGCGCGGCCTACGCCGTCGAGGCCCACGACCACGGGGGAGGTCGGCAGGTACGTACGCGCGCTCACGACGGCGGCGGCGAGCTTCGGGAGGTCCTCCAGGACGAGCAGCGTCTGGAGCAAGGTCTCGGTGGCGGGGAGGTTCGTCGGGTCACGGCGGACGGCGTCTTCGAGGAGCGGCGCGGCCTCCTCGGGGTGGCCGAGCTGGAGCGCGAGGAGCCCGAGGAGGTGCCGTGTCTGCGAGGTGGGGCGCGTGGTCTCGATGCGGGTCACGACCTCGCGCGCGGCGGCCGGATCGCCGCTCCGCCAGAGGATCGCGGCGAGGAGGAGCTGCGTCTCGACGATGCCGGGGTCGGCGGCGACGGCGGCCTCCGCGGTGCGGCGCGCGTGCGCGAGGTCGCCGGCGCGGTAGGCGGTGCGGGCCTCCTCCACCTGTGCGAGCACGGGGAGGCGGTCGACGGGGTCGGGGAGGCCGGGGAGGGGGGCGCCCGCGGCGTCGCGTCCGGCCTCGCTCGCGCCGGAGAGGTAGCCGAGGGCCTCGAGCATGGCGGTGCGCTCTGCGGACGCGGTTGGGTCGTCCGGGGCGGGGGAGGCCGTGGAGAGCGGGCCCGCCGCGGTCATCGCGGCCTGGAGCGTCGCGAGGCGCGCGCCGAGGGCAGCGAGCGTCGCGGGGTCGGAGGCGGCGAGATCCGTGGCCTGCGCGGCGTCGGTGCGGGCGTAGAGCTCGGGGTTGGTGGACGCGAGGAGGGCGTGGGTCGGCGTCACGAGGAGCTGCTGCGGCGCCCACCCGAAGTGTCGCCACGCGTAGAGGCTCTCGGCGTAGACGGCGCGGTCGACGAAGGGGCCGTCGGCGGGGACGGCGCCGCCGAGCAACGGGAGGAGGTCGGCGCCGTCGAGGCCCGCGGGCACGGGGAGGCCGACGGCGGCGAGCACGGTCGGCATCACGTCGACGAGGCTCACCGGCGTGGCGAGGGCGGCGCCGCCGTCGGGCACCCAGCGGCTCCCGGTGGGGGGCCGCACGAGGAAGGGGACGCGGGTGGCGCTCTCGTAGAGGAGCACGCCGTGCGTGGACTCGCCGTGCTCACCGAGGGACTCGCCGTGGTCCGCCACGACGACGACCCAGGTGTTCGCGAGGCCGCCCTGCTTGTCCAGCCCCTCGAGGAGGGCGCCGACCTGGGCGTCCACCCAGGCGACCTCGCCGTCGTACGGGCGGCCGGCGTAGGTGGTCGCGTAGGGCTCGGGCGGGCGGTAGGGGTCGTGCGCGTCGTACAGGTGCACCCAGGCGAACCACGGAGCGCCGCCGGTGGCGCGGGCCTCGTTCTTCGGGCGGAGCCACGCGAGGGTGTCGCGGACGACGGCGTCTCCGCGGCGCTCGACCTTCCAGCGCGAGCCCCCCGTGGCGGCGCCCATGTCGTCGAAGAAGGCGTCGAAGCCCTGCTGGAAGCCCCAGTGGTGGGACGTCACCTCGGCGCCGACGGACGCGACGGTGGTGTAGCCGCCCGCCTTCATCGCCTCCGCGAGGGTGTTTACCTCCTCGCCGAGGAAGACCTCTCCGTTGTCGCGGACGCCGTGGCGCGGCGGCCAGAGGCCCGTGAACACGGAGGCGTGCGCCGGGATGGTGAGCGGGGTGACGGTGTAGGCGGCGTCGAAGCGAGCGCCCTCGCGGGCGATGCGGTCGAGGTGCGGCGTGGGCGTGTCGGAGTTGCCGTAGGCCCCGAGGGCGTCGGCCCGCAGCGTGTCGAGCGTGAGCAGGAGCACGTTGGCGCCCGGGGTCGGCGTCGGCGTGGGGGGCGCGCAGGCGAGCAGGGCGAGGAGCACGGCCGGGACCTATCGCGTGCTCCTACCCGAGGGGTGGTTGGCACGCCCGCACGGCCCGAGACCGCCCCGCGCGCGCCGGATCCGCTCGCGCTCCTCGACCGCGCGCGGTCGATGGGCCTGCGCGCGCTCGGGCCGCTCGGCGCCACGCTCGCCGCCCGCCGGGAGCCCCGCGTGGCC